>CAWDPB010000048.1:0-9777 GCA_963804075.1 uncultured Acidobacteriaceae bacterium
AGAAAACCGCCGGAAAACGCAGGTTTTGTGGTCGCCGGGACGCAAAGTGCACCTCAATGGCATCCACGACTGTGTGAAGGTCTGCGTTCTCACGTTGGGAAAACTGAGTGGGGATCACGAAAAATACGGAAGGAATGGTTAGGCAATTGACAGCTTACTTGCCCGACAGCTTGCGGGTAATCTCTTCGACGAGTTTGGGGCGAAGGTCGGCGAGCATGCTCTCTACAATGCTGGCGATGGCGCTGGGGTCCGGCGGAGCACCCTCGGCTGCGGCAGCCGCGGCCATTGCCTTGGGAGCTTCACTCGATCCGCTGGCACGGCGGAGCGAACGGCTCGGACACGGAGGTTCGGTTGCGTT
The DNA here is from genome assembly GCA_963804075.1 of uncultured Acidobacteriaceae bacterium. GTDB lineage: Bacteria > Acidobacteriota > Terriglobia > Terriglobales > Acidobacteriaceae > Acidiflorens. The sequence continues at coordinate 359 of CAWDPB010000048.1, forward strand.
CGGCTTAGACAGCTTTGCCGATACGGCGGCCGCTAGCTCTGCTTCCGTCATCAAGGATGCAGCATATTCCCGTTGAAGAGCTTCTGCTTGATGCGTGTCTGGCGGTGCACTCTCGGCTGCGGCGATCAAGGCTGGCGCTGCCGTGACAGGCGTGAATCCGCAATCGTCTCCAACGCGGACGCGGTGGAACAATCGTATAAGGAGCTTGAGCAACCACTACCTCGTCCGGCGGACGGTTCTCAATTTCTGGGCGCTCTTCGCTGCTTCGGCCGTGGCTTCTTCGAACGCGACGGGCGCGGCTCTACATGCGCAACAGGTGCGGTCGCGCGCGCACCGAACATCTCTGCTTCCAGAGATAACGAGGCTTCTGCCGGAGTCAATGCGACTGTCTCGGCAATCCAACGCGGCGAGGAGGATTGATGTGTGGATCCCCTGGACGAAAAAGTGGTCTGCCGTTACTCCAGGGGTGGGCGAGGGGGCTTCGTGTCCGGCCGCCGGTGTGAGCAGGCGCAGCGCGCCGCCAATTCTTCCTCGCTCGGCGGAGCGGATTCCGCTTGTGCGGCCGCCTGGTACCCGATCGGAGGGGCGAAGGGCGTTTGCGCAGCGAAAAGTCGTCTGCGAGGATTCCGTGCCGATTCCAGTGTTCAGCGGAGCCGTTTCCGCGCTCGCCTCACTCTCGAACTTGGGCGATGCTACGGTGAATTCCTTGACGCTGCGCTTTTGCTTGTCCCCAGCCTCTTGCAGAGCCGCAGCCATGCCGGTTGCCGGGGCCGCATCTTGCGCCGTGGGATTGAACCATTCCTCTGGCGGCGCCGCAGCCGCGAAAAATGGCTCGTCGCGCTGGTCAATCGGCGCTTGTTCCTGAGGGAATTGCGCTGCGCTCACGGTCTCGTCGGAGAATTCCTCGACCTGAGTTCGTTTCTTTGATTGCGCAGCAGATTGAGCTGCGGCTTGAGCTGCGATACTCGCTGCGAGGTATGGATTATCTAGCCGCGCTGCAACCGCGCTCAATGCATCCAATTCATCCGGCGTAATGTCACCCGGAATATCGGGATCGGACTCGGGCGCTTTGGGTTCGGGAGCGGCGGCATGAGCTGCCGGCGCTTGGCTGGCAGGCTTTGCCGGAGCCTTGCGGAAATCCTGGAACTTGTCGCCGGATCAACCGGATCAACAGCCGCTTCCTCTTTCTCTTTTTTCTTCTGGGCAGATCGCGGACGAGGACTGTCGTCAGTGTATGCACTGACTGCTTTCTTCGCGGAACCGTTGCCACCCGCCGCTTTCTGAGCTTGAGGCGAATCTTCGGCCAGCGGGACCATGCAGTCTTCCAGGCGGGCGACTGCGCTCAACAGTTCGCTGGCTTCAAAAGGCTTGACGATGTGGGCATCGGCGCGGACACGGCGCGCTTCATCCGGCTTGAAAGGCTCAAGTTTTCCGACCGTCAACAGAACGGGAATATAGGTCGTGCCGGGTGCTTCCTTCAGGCGCTGGCAAACTTCCAGGCCGCTATAGCCAGGCATATAAACGTCGAGGATAATCAGATCAGGTTTCGATTCGTTGACGCGTTTGAGCGCGGCCGATCCATTATTGACCGTGACCACTTCGTACCCGGCGTCGACCAGGATCTTCCGCCCCATGTTCTGGGCGGTCACACTATCGTCGGCCAACAATATTTTTCGCGCCAAGCGTAGTCCTTCCCCAAGTAATGGAGGGATACCGCGAAATTACCTTGTCCGGAAAGTCAAGTCAACGATTCCTAAGGAATGAGGCGGTTACGAGCGTGCCAAGTACCAAAGTTACTCGCAGTGTGACCGCGCGCCATGAGGTGAAAAAGCGCCGCAGCGGCTCCCATGTCGCAAAACGACCGGTTACCACGCGAGACGAGGCGCTGCGTCGCTCAAAATCAAGCTGGGGCGGTTCTTAGAACGGGTTCAGCTTGTGCACGCCCTTCTTCTTTTTCTTCCGGCTGGAGGAGATATCCGCCATCTCTTCTTTCGATGACGTACTCGTCGAACTGGCGCTGGAGCTTTCGCCGGGACTCGCCGGGGCTGCGTTCTCCAACTGGTTGCTCTGCTGAAGCGGAGGCAGGGCATTTGGGTCGGTTTCCACGTTGGGTTTGAGTTCGTTTGGATCGGCGGCGGCCGCTTTCACATCGCCTGAAGTGATCGATGTTGCCGTTCTGGGCGCGGGAGAATTTTGGTCCGCAGGAGCGGTCGTGTCGCCTGCAGGTGTGGGATTGTCTGATCGCGGAGCTTCCTGATTGGGTGCGACTTTGCCGTCGATTGTGGTTGGCGGCCAGTTTGCCATTTCCGCCGGAACTGCCGCCGCCCGCGGCCATTGCCAGATCGCGGACCACCTTGGTTGCCGTCATTGGCTCGGGATCGACCATGGTGGGATCGCCATGATGCGCAGCCTTGCTCACGTCAGGCCCCTTCTGGAAGGTGCCGAGGCTCTTGGCCATCAGGCTGGCTTCCTGGCGGCTGGCAATTTCCTTTTCGTTTTCCTGGAGCGCCTTGCGCGTGGGACGGGGCACGGGCTGATGGAGAGCTTCGAGGCGCGCCTTGGCATCCACGGCGCGCTCCATGGCGGGATACCGGGTGATAATGCGACCATAGGCATCGGCGGCGTCCTTGGTCAGCTCGTCGATCATCTTGCTCTTGGTGACTTCGTGCCGCGCGGGTTTTTTCGCACCATTTCGATTTCGGCTTCGTAGGTCCGGCCCAGAAGAAAGAGCGCCTCGTCCGCGCCGCTATAAAGAGGATAACGGTCGACCAGCGTCTTCAGCCGCGCGATCGAGGCGGGATATACCTGCCGCAGATAATAAAAACGGCCAATCTCGTATTCACGCTCCGCCAGCACTTCCTGCACTTCACGCAACCGCTGCTTGGCTTGGGGAACGAGTTTGCTGTCCGGATACTCCTGAATCAGGGCGCGATATTCTTCCTCCGCGCGAACGGCATGCGTGAAGTCGCGATCGGGCTTCTCCATTTCCTGATAGTGGATGTTGGCGACTTTGAGCTGGGCTTCCGCCGCCTCGGGCATATTGGGGAAGAAGGTCTTGAAATCCTTGTACTCGATCTCCGCCTGCTGCAGCGCGGTGCTCCCGCCCTCGGCGTACCAGGAATCGGCCACCGCGAGCTTGGCGTGGGCGATGTATTCGGAATCCGGATAGGTGTTGATAAGGGTCTGGAGCGTCATGCGGGCGACGTCGAAGCGGCTGTGTTTCATCGCATCCATCGCGCGGTCGTAGAGCACCTTGTCGGGCTGCTTGGAGCCGACATTGGCGAGCGGGTTCGTCGATTTCTTATTCGTGCAGCCTAATGACAAGGCCAGCGCGGCCACTGCTAATCCGAGAACTAACTTGCGTTGCATAAGGACCTTTCAAGCTTCCTGCTACCAGTTGGCCAGGCTTGCCTCGGCGGTTAAAACCGCCGTTAAGATGACGTCCACCGCAGCGCTCAAGCGCCGCGCCACTCCAAAACAGAGTTCCCCGGCAGCCTAGGCCGGTGTGAATAGTGACCTAAACTCTTTGCAAATTCGCGCTTCTCGCCGCGTCAAGTAAAGCGGCGGCGTTTGCTTTGGCATCGCCTTTGCCGAACACGGCGTTGCCCGCCACCAGAATCTCCGCGCCGGCGCGGACCACTTCCGCCACCGTATCCATTGCGATGCCACCATCTACTTCGATGCGGTAAGAATATCTGCGGTTCGCCGCGAATCTCCGCCAGCCTGCGAATCTTGTGCACCGCCGCCGGAATAAATTTCTGTCCGCCGAAGCCGGGGTTCACGCTCATTACGAGCACATAATCCACCAGATCGAGCACTTCGCTCAGCGTGTCGACGGGAGTGGCGGGATTGATCACTACGCCAGCCCGGCACTTGCAGCTCTTGATCAGGTTCAGCGTGCGGTTTAAGTGACGGCACGTCTCCTGATGGACGGAAATCCAATCCGCTCCAGCGTCGGCAAAATCTGCAATGTACTGGTCGGGGTTTTCTATCATGAGATGGCAATCGAGAGGAAGGCGGGTTGCCTTGCGCAGCGATTTCACGACTGGAGGGCCAATCGTGATATTGGGTACAAAATGGCCGTCCATGACATCGACATGGATGACCGCTGCCGCCGCCCGCCGCTGCCAGCTCAATCTGATCCGCAAGATGAGCGAAATCGGCCGACAATATCGAAGGTGCAAGTTCGATCAAATCAGGTTCCGTATGCAGATCCTGCCTGGGACTCGCCGTGACCGGGCCTGGCTTGGCACCGAGTGTGCGCACGGTCCAGCTTTGGCGGGCGGTTCGGCTCTGGAAAATGAAAAACTGTGGAAATTCTAGCACGCCGGGGAGTAATCCTTCTGTAACCAAAATTGTGCCCATTGAACCGAGACTTGTGATGCTTGTCCTTAACCCGAGATGCGTTCCGTGTCGATAATCTAAAAAGAGGCCCAATACGCGGCTTGCCGGGTCGGTCCTCGATGGGAGCCATCTCCGATGGAATCACCGAAATATGAACCTTCCGGCACGGCCACTCCACAGATTGAGCGGCGGCGATACCCGCGCTATCCGGCACAGGTGCAGATCGAACTTCAAGAAAAAGGCAAAGACGTTACGCTCCGGATGGAGACAACCGATTTGAGCCGCGGCGGCTGCTATATCCAGCTGGTGAGCGCCCTTCAAGTCGGCACCTACGTCAACTCCACTCTCTGGATTGACGGTTCCCCCGTTCGCGTGCGGGGGCGGGTTGTTACACGCCATCCTCAATTCGGCAACGGCATCATGTTCCTCGAATTCCAGGATCAAGGGGAACAGCTGCTGTCGCGCTACCTTGATGCGGCGGCCAGAAGCGACTCAGAATCGAAGTTGTTTGGGTAGAAAAGTTGAGAGTCTGAGAAGATCGGTCCGCCGTTCTCGTTCCTTTCTGCTCGATTTGATCGGCACCATTTCAGCGATTGCGCACTCGCGGCCAGACGATTAAGATTCCTTCACTCTCATGTCTGAAGTGATTTCCGCCGAGCCCATGACTTCGCAGCCCGTCTCTACTTCTGCCAACGGACCAACGGTCGAGGTCTTCGCCGTCTATGGCGCTGAGCCCGAAATTCAGGCCTATGCCATGGCCAAATATTCCCGTTCGGCCCTTTCCATGAAAGAGTCTCTGCGCGAGATCACGTCGCAAAAAGCGGAGAAATTTCTCAACACATTTTATTTTCAGTACGGGCACCGCTCGATTGCCGATCTCGCGCACATTGCGCTCGCCATCGAAAAGCTGTCGATTCTCGCCGCCATTGTTGTCGCCGACGAGCAGCGCTGGGACGGCCAGGAGCGCTCGACGCGCTATCAAGATTTCAAGAAGAGCGGATACTACACGCCGAATTTTGCAGACGGATCGAGTGCATCTGCGGAAGACGCTACCGCGCTGTATCGCGAGACCATCGAATCGCTGTTCGCGGCGTATGAGAAAGTTTCGCAAAGCACGTTCGAATACCTGGCCGGCATCACGCCCCGTCCCGCGGAAATGAAAGTGGAAACCTACGAGCGGACCCTGCGGGCTCGTGCGTTTGACGTGTCTCGCTATCTGCTGCCGCTAGCGACCAACACTTCGCTGGGGGAGATCGTTAACGCGCGCACGCTGGAAACGCAGGTGGCGCATCTGCTCTCGCAGCCGCATCGTGAGGTGCGCGAGCTGGGAGCGCTGTTGAAGCGTGCGGCGACTTCTCCGGCATATAACGCGAATGAGGACGGGCTGCGAAGCCTGGTGGAAGAGATTCGGCGCGTGTCGCCTGAAATTGCCTTCGCGCCGAAAGCGAACTGCTGCGCGAAGTGCGCGTTGCGCCCACGCTGGTGAAATATGCCGATCCGAACGTGTATGAGATCGAATCTCGGCGGGAGTTACGGCAGGCGGCTACCGAGTTAATGCGGGGCGCAGCCATTGAGCCGGCGCCGCTGGTTGATTTGCTCGATACCGATCCGCTGGAGATTGAACTGGCGGCTACGCTGCTCTACGGGAATTGTCATTATTCTTACCGGCAGATTCGGCGGGCAGTGGAAGTGGTGGGCGAGGTGCGGCGGCACGAAATCGTCGATCTCGGCCTGCGGCATCGCGGCAAGCACGATGAATTGCCGCGCGCGTTTTCCGCCGGACAGCAATTCCGCTTCGACATTCTCATGGATATCGGCGGCTTTCGCGACATGCACCGGCATCGGCGGTGCGTTCAGGTCATGCAGGACTTCACCACGGCGCACGGATACGACGCGCCGCCGGAAGTAGAGAAGGCGGGTATCGGCTCTGTATACCAAACAGCGATGGCGCGTGCCTCGGCTGCGGTCGAAAAACTGGCAGCTTCCGGTGGTGAAGGGGCGCAACAGAACGCGGAATACGCGATCCCGCTTGCTTTTCGCAAACGCACGCTCTTCAAGATGGACTTCGCCGAAGCCGTGTATATCTCCGAGCTGCGTACTACGCCCGCCGGACATGCTTCCTATCGCAACGTGGCCTATGCGATGTATGAGGAGGTCGCAAAGAAGTATCCGGCGCTGGCGCAGTATTTCCGCGTAGTTGACGTGCGTGAGCCGGTGGATTTGCTGAAGAGGTGATCCGTGTGGCGCGGGCGCCCTCCGCAAATTGACGGCACTCATTCGCAAACTCTAGAATCTCTTCACACATGCCTCTTTACGAATACCAATGCAAGAAGTGCAAACATCGCTTTGAGAAGATCCAGAAGTTTTCAGACAAGATGGTGAAGAAGTGCCCCGAGTGCGGAGGGCCGGTCGAGCAGATGGTGTCGGCTCCGGCAGTGCAGTTCAAGGGCACAGGCTGGTACGTAACCGACTACCCTAAGAAGGGCTCGTCGGCTCCAGCGTCGGGAACGTCTTCCTCGGACGGCGACAGCGGCTCGAAAGATACGGCTGCGAAAGACACAGCTAAAGACACGGCCAAAGAAGCCAAGAAAGAAGAGAAGCCGAAGGCTGAGTCGTCGCATAAGAAGCAGAAGAGAGACTAGTCGCCGGGCAGTCGTGAGTCGTTATCGGGCATGCGTCTGGCAGCATCCCGGACGGCCGTAGTCCGCAAGGCACCCCGAACGACCAGCGACGAGCGACCAGGCCCGCAGCGCCCCTGAATCCTTAAGCACTCCGCCGCATCCAATGAATAGTCGTTATAACGATTACATGGAGAGGATGACATGCTGACCATTCGAAAAAGTAACGATCGTGGCGGCGGTGACCACGGCTGGCTGAAGACGCATCACACCTTCAGCTTCAACGACTATTGGGATGAGAAGTGGATGGGCTTCCGCTCTCTGCGCGTCATCAACGAGGATTGGGTTGCTCCGAACAGTGGGTTTCCCACCCATCCGCATCGCGACATGGAGATCATCACGTATGTGCTGTCGGGCCAGCTTGAGCACAAGGACAGCCTCGGCACCGGTTCGGTGATTTTGCCCGGAGACGGCCAGCGCATGACCGCGGGGCGCGGCATCCGTCATAGCGAGTACAATCCGTCGCCGACGGACAAGGTGCATCTGCTGCAGATCTGGATCATGCCAGACAAGCAAGGCTATGAGCCGGGCTACGAGCAGAAGAGCTTTCCGGAAGCGGAGAAGCGTGGGCGGCTGCGGCTGATCGCTTCGCCCGATGGGGCGGACGGCTCGGTGAAGATCAACCAAGACGCGAAGCTGTTCGTGACTCTGCTTTCGCCGGGTGAGGAAGTGCGGCATGCGCTCGACGCGAAGCGGCATGCATGGCTGCAGGTGGCGAAGGGCGAGGTGGAACTGAACGGGCAGACGTTGCAGCAAGGCGATGGCGCGGCGATCAGCGATGAGAAAGTACTGACCATCAAAGGGACGAAAGAGGCGGAAGTGTTGCTGTTCGACTTGGCGTAAGCACGGGGGCGCTGGCCGGCGACTAGATCGTGGGTTGTGAGTGATACCGTGACGTATCGACATCTATCTCATCTCCGAACTAATTCGACCCGGCGTCGGAAGGGGAGCACCGGCCCGGAGAAACTCGCTGTTCGGATGCCCTGATCTGTGGGATTCTGGACCCACGAAGAAATACCATGAGCTCGGTTTGAGAGGCTGGTCATAGTCGTCCGCTCTTGCACCGATGCCGCCCGCCTCCATTTCATGAGACACAAGCTCCTCGTCTACTGGCAGAAGGCTACCTTTTACGTCGTAGAAGAACTCGTATTCCGTTTTCGGAGAAAGGATCTCCTCTAGGTCGGACGTTCGTGCGCGGCCGTCTTCGGCTACTCTAATCTCTGCGACTTCGCGGTACCTGTCGCGTTTGAATACCTTGGGTGCGGAATCAACGCCGAAATCGACCCTGACCCAACCAATATATCTGTCTGGGAGCACGAGGCGATACGTTAGTTGCGGTTCAGAGTCCCCTCGAATTCCGAGGATCACCCAGCGAGGTATGAAGGCGACAAGTAAACAAAGAAAGGCGACAGCGCCAACAACTATTGCCGCGATTCGCAGTTCTTTCATTGCGAATAGAATACTCTCATTTCGAACCTGGGCATGTCGAAATCAGCGTTAGCACTCAAAATCCGTACCGCGAGTCGCGCACCCGAATTCCCGCTACGCCCATCAGCCTTCCCGTGACGCCCTTCTCGGCGCGATGGCTGAACAGCAGCTCTGGATGACACGCTGTGCAGGGAGCCGATGCGTCGATATTGTTCCTGGGCACGCCGGCAGCGAGTAGCTGGCGGCGGTTTGCTTCCACCAGATCGAGAAACAACTTTACCGGCAGGTCGCTGTGTCCGGGGGCGCGGGCGGTTAGAAACAGCAGCGGATATTTTTCGCGCACAGGGTCGGAGTCTTTCACCTCGCGGAAAAGGCTTGCGCCATAGGCGAACTGGGCTTCGAAATGCCTGCGCACTTCTTCCCCAACGTTGTAGCAACAGGATTGAATGCCGGGGCCGATGGCCGCCACTAAGTTGCGCGGATCGCTGCCGAAATGCCTGCGCATCGCGCCGACTCCTTTTTCCACGATGCGTTTGACCGTGCCGCGCCAGCCCGCGTGAAACACTCCCACCGCGCGGCGCTTTTTGTCGACGACGATCACCGGGATACAATCGGCAGCCTGCACGGCGATGAGCAGGCCGGGGGTATCGGTGATGAGGCCGTCGCCCGCGAGCGGGTGCTTGGGCGCGTGCTCGAGATGATGGGCATCCACGTAATGAATTAAGTCCGAGTGAATCTGGCGCAGGATAACCAGCGGCCAGACTTTCTTGCGGTCGTCGACAGCGCCCAGCTCCTTGAGAAACAGTTCCCGGTTGCGCTCCACGGCGGTGCGGGAGTCGTGCTTGGTGAATCCGAGGTTGAGCGCTTTACCGCCATACGCGCGCGATGTTCCGCCCGTGCGCGTGGAGAAAGCAGAAACTAGCCAGGGAAGCTTCGTTAATTGGGTGGATAGCAGGAGATCAATCTTCT
>CAWDPB010000049.1:0-4791 GCA_963804075.1 uncultured Acidobacteriaceae bacterium
TCCAATGTATTGATTCAAATGGACACATCATTGCCCGTCACATTGGGGCCACGAATTTTTCAGACATCGAGGCTGAGGTCCAGAAACTCCTGGGAAGCTAAGACAACCGCACAAAAGTAGGGCCGGCATTCAGCGTCCAATCACCCACGCGACGTGAGCCTTGTCACTTTCTGTTCCGCCAACTTCCGTTAACCTTATTTGTCTTCTTGCATTCAATTTCTGTGTCAGTCAGGTGCAATCATGAAACTGCTAGTTCTCGGTTCTGGAATGATGGGCTCGGCCGCCGCCTACGATATGGCCTGCCAGCCTCAGGTAGATTCAGTCACGCTAGCCGATAGCGATTTGAAGCGCGCCCGTGACGTAGTCGCGCGCGTCAACCGTATCACTGGCGAGAAGAAAGTTCGCGCCGTGGGCGTGGATGCCTCGAAAGAAAAAGACGCGGCACGACTGATGAAGGGCCACGATGGCGCGCTTTCCGCAGTTCCCTACTTCCTGAATCTTGGCCTGGCGCAAGCTGCAATTACGGCCGGATGCCACTTCGCCGATCTCGGGGGCAATAACACGGTTGTGCGGCAGGAACTTGCGCTGGCAAAGAAAGCAGAAAAGAAGGATGTCGGCTTGGCTCGGACTCCGGCCTCTCGCCGGGAATGGCTTCTATTCTTGGAGGTGAACTGGTTCGCCGCCTAGACGGCCGCGCCGACGCGTTGAAACTGTATGTCGGCGGCCTGCCGGAGAAACCCATGCCGCCATTTCACTATCAGCTCGTCTTCTCGGTCGAGGGCCTGATTAACGAATACGTTGAGCCTGCGCGCATTTTGCGCAAAGGCAAACTCACGACGATTGAGGCTCTCACTGAGCCTGAGCCGTTTCACATGGAGGGCTTTGCGCCTCTCGTAGCGTTTCAAACTTCAGGCGGCACGTCTACATTGCCTGAGACCTTTGCGGGAAGAGTTGGAGAGTGTTTCGAGAAAACCCTTCGTTATCCCGGACACTACGATCTGCTGTGCGAGTTGAAAGAGCTGGGGCTGTTTTCAAGTGAGAAGATGCGCATCGGCAATGCCGAAATCGCACCGCGCGCTCTGATGTCGAAAATATTCGAAGGCAAGTTTGCGGGCAAAGGTCCAGACGTTTGCATCATGCGCCTGGAAGCGCACGAATCGATCAAAGCGCCCGGTGTTCGCGGGTTGCTGGGCGGCAAGCTCAAAGGCCGCGTCGCCAGCTTCACCATGGTGGACCACTACGACCCAAAAACCGATATGAGCGCCATGATGCGGACGACCGCATTCCCCGCATCGATTGTCTTGCAGATGATGTGCTCGGGCGCCATCGCAAAGCGTGGCGCGGTACTCCAGGAGCGAGATGTTCCCGCTGACGCGTTCCTCGAAGAAGTGGCACGGCGAGGAATCAAGATCGAGTATCGGATGGAGTAAGTCGCGGCTACCGGGAGTTTGAGTCACGGGGGTGAGTCTAGCCCCCGTGACCGTCTCTAAGTCTCTACCGTTACGGCTGAACGACTCCGACGTGAGGATCTCAGGGGATTGACGGAGCGAAACTGGAGTACTGATTCAATGTGCCGTTAACGTCGCCCCCCTCCATGAAGACCAATCCGTCAACGACTGTTGCGCCTGAAACCTGGCCACCGGACGGCAGTGAAGGAAGAAGCTTCCATTTGTTCTTGTAGGGATCGTATACCTGCGCCGTTGTGACATCCGCGCCATTGTTGCCTCCAAGAACGTACAACTGGCCGTTCAAAGCAACGCCGGCCGCGCCCTGAACAGCTACCTTCATGGGCGCCAGTGTGGTCCAAGTGTTTCCCGCTGGATCGTACACCTCGAGCACCTTGGTGAGCGCCCCGCTGCTGTTCACTCCGCCTGCCACGTACAGTTTGCCGTTGATCACGCCGGTGGCGGGACTTCCATGTGCACTGGCGGATCCGGGCAAACTCGTCCAGGCATTGGCCGCTGGATCGTACACATCGAGATCGTTGGCGTAGCCGCTGTATCCGTTGCAAGGCGTTACGACGTAGAGTTTGCCGTTGATAACACCGGTTCCACCGCATGCACTCAAGTGCGACATTGAGGCCAAGGGCGTCCAGGTGTTCGATGGCGGGTCATACCGAAACAGCGAACTGCTTGGCAGATACCCATTCCATCCGCCGGTAACATAGAGTTGGCTATTGATTACTCCAGCTCCGTCCCCTTGGTACAACGTGATCGGCATGTTAGCCAGAGCTGTCCAGGTGTTCGTCTCTGGGTTGAAAGCTTGCAGATATGAGTTAGGACCGCCGCTGTTTCCGCCAGCCACGTAGACGATCCCATTGATCAACTCCACTGCCGCCGCCCCAGTCGGAGCAGGTATTGGCGCCATTGACTTCCAGGCTGCGTGAGCTGGAAGACTCAGCAGCAGTGCCGCAATCCCGAGAGTTATTTTGTTCTTCATTATTCTCCTTTGTCCTCGGCGATAAGTTGCCAGCCGATTTACGTATGGGTATTCCCTACTCCGCGAGCATGGCCGCGGTAGATTACTCCTGCATCTCCTATCCGTGGCAGATTCTTCAAAACTCGACGATTAGCGCTGAGTTGGGGACCCCGACCCGTTCCTAACTGTGAAAATCCCAAGAAGTTTGCGTCACTGGACGGAAGGCAAAACCGTAATCTCTCGGGGAGAAGGAGAGATTCCCGCTACTATGGCCCCTAGTGCCGGTGCAGTGGAATGGCATGGAAGTGGCCGCAGGTGGCACAGGGGTCACGGTTACCATGCACAAATAGGCCGTTGCTTGTGCGAACAGCAGACGAAATGTCCTAAGAGTGCAATTCGTTTGCTTGGAATTGCCGTTTCGCTTTTCGCACACGAGTCCCGGACTTACTGGACTGGCGTCCCTTTACTCAGGCACGTGGCGGCGTTCCCATCGGCTGAAGAACGGATCGCTCCCGATTGGTCGGCGCAAAATGCCCGGCGGTCGAAACTGTCTCCAATGGGCGTGGCGGTGAGATGAAAACCCGCAGCGGGCTGACCCGAGCATCCCGATAGCGAGAAAGCGTACCCGTGCTGCTTGCCGCTGGCCAGACCGCTGCTGATAAGCATGGCCTGGTGTTCATTCGCCTCGGCAGCGCCGAAGCCATCGAGATCGGAAAGTGTACAGGTATACCCGACAGCAGGGTAGGATGCAGCATAGGTAGTCTCCGCCGTGAGAATCATGCGCACGGCGGACAGTGTGGTCGAATCGCTTCCAAACGTGCGAATGGGAGTCTGCGCCGAAACCTGCCCTGTGGTCTGTACGTGCATCTGTGGGACGGCAGCTGCCGCGCCTGCCTTCATTCCATCCGAGAAACTCTTCAAGAGATCGGGATCGGCGAGTGGCAGTTTGATGGTGACGGCGATCTCGTTCAGCGTCCAAAGTCCCGATTCCATTTTCATGGAGAAGACAATCACGGGCATGAACGGCTTTCTTTCCGCCTGGTTGTCTTTATAAGTATGGATGGACACCTGGATGTCATCTTGATCGCCTTGCAGGGAGTCGCTCTCCACGACAAGCTCGATTTTCTGACCAGTCTTTGGATCGGTCGTGGCAAAGATCACCGGCCCTGTTTCAAAGGTCTGAAAGTTCTTGCCCTGGGCTTGAAACTGCGCCGCCAGCAGCGAATACTGCTGAAGGTTCGTCGCAGCTCCGGATTTTTCAAGGGCGGCACGCGTGACGGCGGGTAAGTGCTTGAGGAGCGTTCCTGGCTGCTTGCTGAAGAACATCTCCATTAACGCTTGCCGAGCCGTTTGTGGGGCGTCGCTAGTTGCGCTCTTGGCCCATACGTCGGGGCCCGACAACATCAGCGAGAGAAGAATCACTGCGAGTTTTCGCATGAAGACACTCCTGCCAAGTATCGCTTTAGCTTGGCACGGAGGCGGGAGCGGCTCCAGTTACCGAGGTAGGGGACTTAATGGAGTCGCCGGTAATCGAGAATCGAGACGGCGGCTATTCCGGCGTTTCGCCGACAACCGTAATCTTCGAATCCGTGCGAAATTTCTTGTAGTCGCTGAACGTCTGGTCAACATCCGCGTTGATGTCTTTTACCAGAGCCAGGCGGACATCTACCTGCACGGCTACGTGCTTCGGCAGCCAGACTTCGTCGTTAATCTTCGTCTGTTCGGCGACGACGTGTGCGCCCTTGTGGAAGCGGGCAAGAAACCAGCCGAAGGAGATGCTATCGATCGCGGTGATGTCGAGCTTCACCCACTGCCCTTCGTACTTATCGATCCAGACGCGGCCCTTGAATTTGCTGACAATTTTCGTGCTGCGCTCTTTGGGCTGGTATCCGGGACGAGGATCGCCTTCGATCACCCATGTGTCGCGTCCGCCCAGCGTCTCCGATCCAACCAAATGGAAGTTGAATGCGTCGGCGATCTCGAGCACGAACTTGCGGTCCTCTTCGCGTTCTTTTTCTTCTTTCTCCAGGCGCTTGCGGCGGTCGCCCTCGGACTCGTCCTTGCGCTTGCCGACGATCTTCTGAATCCTCTCTTCTTCTTTTCTTGCTTCCTCGGCGGACAGCGGCTTGTCGTCTTTGGCGATGAGCCGCTCCACTGGCTCGCCATACACTTCCATGACTTCGCGCGTATGTGTCTCGACTTTCTTCACGTGGCCGCCGCCATCGAGCTGATGCTCCTCCACGCGCTCCATGTAGGTGTAGTCGCGCAGGCGCTTCTCGTTCTCTACTTCGCGATCCTGGGCATAGCGAAGCAAGTCGCGGAATTGATCCTGAGAGATCATTCCGGAGGTATTGGGATGCAATTGGATAGGGG
>CAWDPB010000050.1:0-33487 GCA_963804075.1 uncultured Acidobacteriaceae bacterium
AAAAGCTGGAAATGAGCTGCACCTTCGATCAGCACTTTGTCCTTGTGGTCCTTGAGATCGTAGGCGTGAATCGCGGGCTCTTCTCCGGGAATGGGTCCGGAAAGACCGTTTATCGGTGTAGTCCCGTAGTAGATGGCATCCTTCGATGAGAATCGGGACTGCGAACGACTGCCGGCGGAGTTGCCAGCGCAACCACGCGGTTCTGAATGCCATCGAGATCGACTCTGAATACCCGAGGCGGTTTCTTGGTATCAGGTTCGGCACTCTTCTCTTCGCTCTTCTCCTCTTTCCTTGTCTGCCTGATAGTTTTGAATTCTTGCCTTCCTTGGGCTCCGGTGTGGGCGAGGTCGACTCAGGCTCCTCGCTCTTCACTTTCGTTTCATCGCTCAGCGCCGGAAATGGAGATGGCTCGTCCGCCGTGAGCGTGATCAGATACACGCGCGTGGTTTTGGGTTGGCGAATTCAAATCGACATTGCCCAATACTTCGTTGAAATCGCGGTCGGAAAGAAAATAAAGGTAACGCTTCTCCGGATCGAAAACTGGAAAAAAGCTGTTGTTGAAAGGCGAAGTAACGGAGTACTTTTGCGGTCGGCTAACCCGTATAAATAGACGATGGAATAGCCCGTATCCTCCGGTTTATCGTATGCCATCCACTGGCTGTCCGGAGACCAGCAATAATTGTGGATCTCACCATACTTGGCGCGGTCGACTTCCACGGGTTTCTTCGCCTTGATATCGACGAACCACAGCCTCAGCTCCTGATCTCCCCACGCAATCCTGGAACTGTCGGGCGACCACTGCGGCTGGAACATGAACCCCTTGTGCCCACTGGTAATCTGTTCCTCCGGCCCGAGTCCATCCTGCGGAACAATGTAGATCTCATCCTCTCCGGTGCGGTCGGAGATATAGGCGATCCACTGGCCATTCGGCGACCACGCGACTTTTTGTTCGCGCACTCCCGGAGAATTCGTAAGATTGCGAACGCTGCCATCCTTCGCGGGAACGGTGAATACTTCGCCGCGCGCGGCGAACACGGCTTTCTTTCCATCTGGGGCGATGTCAAAGTCCGTAATCTGATGGCTGGCATCGGCCCAGTGCTTCATCGCCTGATCGCGTTCGCCGTTCACATAGACTGTCAGCTTCTTCGGCTGGCGCGTTTCGAAATCGAACGTGTAAAGGTAGCCGCCGTTTTCAAAAATAATCGAATCCGGCCCCAGGCTCGGCCACATGATGTCGAACTGGTCGAACTTGGTTAGTTGCTGCACTTGCTTGCTGCCGAGATCGAAGCTGTAGAGGTTCAGCCGGTGTTCCGGCCCGCGATCGGACGTGAAAAAAATCGTGTTGCCGTGCCACATGGGAAATGAATCCGTGTAGTCGGTATGGGGCACAACCTGATCCACGACATTGTTCTTAAGGTCGTAGATCGTGATGTCCTGCACTAGCCCTCCGGTATAACGTTTCCATTGGCGGAAATTGCGGAAGATCCGGTTGTACGCGACCTTCGTGCCATCGGGCGAGTAAGAGAGCAGTCCGCCCTCGTCCATCGGCATTGGCTGTGGCAATCCCCCATCCACGCTCACCATGAAAGGACGTTTGGTCCAGCCATTCGACGCGTCACGCCGCGAAAGAAACACAACGCTCTTTCCATCTGGCGTCCAGCCGACGACTTCATTCAAAATTCCCATGCGATCGCTGAGCGGCTGCGCCTGTCCCTGATAAAAAGTAAGTTGCTTGGGCTGGCCGCCGTCGGAAGGCATCACATAGACGTTGAAGTTGCCGTCGTACTGGCCAGTAAATGCCAGCCATTTCCCGTCCGGTGAAAATTTCGGAAATAACTCGCGTCCCGGATGCGACGTAACTCGCCGCGCGGTTCCACCCGCACTCGATGCCAGCCATAAATCTCCGCCATACACGAATGCGATCTTGTCTTTGTGAATATCGGGGAACAGTAACAACCGGCCTTCCTGGGTTTCCTCGGCCGCTAGAAGGCAGGTACTCGCAAGAATTGCCAAAACGAAAAAGTGTCTTAGGGAAATCATCATCGGCTCCTTATTAAGGGAAAGTCTTCTCGAAAGGAACAGCAAAAGGAAAAGTCATGACACGCAACCGGGGATTGTATCAGTTTGCACTCGCCGCGCACCAAGCAAACGACAGATTATTTCTAAGGATGGCTCACAGATAACAATCGTTCATTGTGCGGGGAGACTCTCGGGCGCGCGGACTGCCTGCTGGCAAGCGCTCGCCGCGGTTAACACTTTGTCAAACGCTGTTTCTGTGCGAAGTTTCGCCAGCAGCGGATCAGACAGCAGGCCCGAATAGGCACAATAGTTCTGCTCCACCGCGCTCTCAAGCATGTGCAAGGCCGCTTGCTTCTTGCCACAGAAACGCAAGAATCGCTCCCTGGTAATACCAGAGTTCCGGGTCGGGATCGGCTCGGCAGATTGGTTTCGTCCTCGTGGGCGATGCGGTCGAGCTCCGACCCGGGCCGCAGCTGCAAGCAGGCTTCCAGCAGATCGCGATGATAACGCGGCGTGCTCGGCATGTGCCTGACGGCTTCGCGCGCTTCCGCGATTTTTCCTTCCCGCAGCAGAATCGAGGGTGCCGCATAGGCAGCCCATTCCGACCCGGCATCCAACCGGACAAAATCCATGGCTCGGTCTGTTTTTCCAAGTTCGGCAAACGTCCACGCGCAAGAGCGGAAGGCATAGTTGCCGGGATCGAGGGCGGCCGCCGTGTCGCATTCGCCCGCTGCCTGCTCGAGCATGCCCGCGTAGCGATAGACATAACTCAGGGCGAAATGGGCCTGCGCACTATCGGGGCGCCGCTTCACCAATTCCTGCGCCGCCTGATACGCCTTACTCAATTCGCCCCGCTCCACGTGATTCGCAATCAGCTGGCTAGCGGCAACGACCCGGTTGGGATCGAGGGAGACCGCGCGCTCACATGCCTGGTTCGAACGCTGAAACATGGCCTCGCCACCGTCGGAGTAATCCGCGTCGAAGTAGCAGCGCAGGCCGAGCTGCTCCCAAGCCGGCGCGTAGTTTGGATCAACCTGCACCACATGCTCCAGCACGGCGATCGCATCCTTATTCGGCCCGGGATCGTGCGGCAGAGCCAGGCTGTGCAAGTACAGGTCGTAGGCTTCTGCGTTTTTCGGACGCGTGCCAGTGTCAAGAAAGCCGCCCGCCGCCCCAAGCGCTGGCAACAGCCCTTGCCGCATCTGGGCCGCAATCTGCGCCTGCATGCCGATCAGATCGTCGGCCGGTGCAATGACGTTCGCTTGCCATAGCAACCGGTCGCCATTCACCTGGATGGCTTCGATCGTGATGCGAAGCAGGTTTCCCTGTTTCAGAAAATGGCCCGCAATGACGTTGGCGACGTGTACCTCGCGGCCCGCCTTCTGCGGATCGACATCGTTGCCGGTGAACCTTCGCGTGATCGCCGAGGGCCGGACGTCCAGGCTGCGCGTGTACGTCAGCGTGTTCGCGATTTCATCGGAGAGGGCGAAGCGGAGAAAATCGACGCTGATATCTCCATTGATGTTTTGCAGCGGAAGCACGGCAATAGTGTTCTTTGCCGCGCCCCCGGCAATCGCGCCTCTGTGTTTGAACCACCAGGCTCCCACAGCAATCAGCACGGTGAACAGCAGCAAGCAGACGCCGACCAGCACATAAGTCGACCACTTTGTGCCCGCCTGGAATGTGTTGGTGGCAATGCGGTACGGCAAAGCCTTGCGGATGCGCCCGCTCTTGCTGCCACCGGACTCCGATTCCTTGCGCAGCGACTGCAAATCACCCTTCATCGCCAGCGCATTTGGATAGCGATGCCCGCGTTCCTTCTCCATTGCGCGGCCGATGATGCCTTCCAGATCCGGAGGCAGTTTGGGATTCAGCTCCAGCGGCGCGACCGGCTTGTGGTTCAGCACGGCATCAAGCGAAGTGATGATGTTGCCCGTGGCAAATGGCTTTTTGCCGGTCGCCATTTCGTACAGCACGACTCCCAGTGAAAACAAATCGCATCGCGGATCAAGTTCCTCGCCGCGAGCCTGTTCCGGAGCCATGTAAATCGCCGTTCCCGGAATCACACCCATCGCGGTCAGTGAATCTTCCAGCGCGGCTTCGCTCGACTTTGGATCGTGCATCATCTTCGCGAGGCCAAAATCGAGGATCTTTGTCTGCCCACTTTGCGCTACAAAAATATTGGCCGGCTTGATGTCGCGATGAATGATTCCCTTGGCGTGCGAAGCGGCCAGGGCATCGGTTACTTGAATGCCAATGTCCAGAATTTCGTCGACCTCCATCCGCCGCGTCCGGAGAAGGTCTTTCAGGCTGCTGCCTTCCAGCTTTTCCATGACAATGAACGGATGGCCGCCGTTGTCTTCGATGTCGTGAATGGTGCAGATTCCAGGATGGTTGAGCTGCGAGGCGGCCCGAGCTTCGCGCATGAAGCGGTCCAGGGACTTGCCGTCCTTGGCCATTTCCTCGGGGATGAACTTCAGGGCAACGCGGCGCGTCAGACGAGTGTCTTCGGCCTCGTAAACCTCGCCCATGCCACCACCGCCCAGCTTTCCAAGAATGCGATAGTGGGAGACTGTCTGGCCGATCATGCCGAAGGCCTCAAGGCCGTCGTGGCTAATGTTAGGCTGGGGGCGCTGTTGGGGTCAACCCACGCACAGCCAATGAAGCCCTTATGCGTATAGTAGCAGCGCACAACTGGCGTATTTCCCCGGTTACACCTGAACCAACGTTGTTATTTGCCGCGAATCGCTTGCAGCTCTCGCTCGAGTTCGTCATGCATCCAGCCTTTAGGAGCCGAATCAAGTAACCGCCGCAATGCGTGGGCGTGCGCCACATCCAACGCATTCGCGGCCGATGTTGGGATGTCCGGCAGTACGCCCACCCCTTCCCAATTGCGGCCGAGAACCGCACTTTTGACTCTACCGTTTGGCACATTGACTTCAAACAAAGCATTGATACGGTAGGGCCGCCCCGGATTCGCAGCTCCAGCCGTTGTCTCCCCAATGATTTCCGCCCTGTGCCTCTCTTGTAATAAGAACGCAAGTCCTTCTCCCGCCGACCACGTGTTTTGGGATGTCAATACGTAGAGGGGACGCTCTCCGTTGCCGCCGGGCGGTGGCGTTTGCACCGTCGCGAAAGTCATCGGTGCTCCGCCCGAGCCGGGCACAACAGAAAAAAGTGGGAGGCCCGCTTTATCAAACATGAAGCTCGCGACCAATACGGCCATATCGGGGGAGCCGCCTTTATTTCCGCGAAGGTCGAGGATGAGGGCATCAGCGTGTGCTAAGACCTGCATGGCAGAGACGAACGTCTCGCGGGCCTCTTCGGGTCTGTAGAACGACGTTAGATTGAGATACCCGATGTTGCCGGGGAGTATTTCCACTCGCTGGATGCCGAAATTTGAAGATCGGGCCGTCTCTTCGCGCGATCCTTGGGCAGCCGCCGAGGATGTAATGGTTTCACCATCGGAAACGGTCACGTATAGGTGCTTGTCATTACTCGATGTGAAGAGATCCTGGGTCAGCGCTTGGGCCAGGTCTTCAGGAGTAGTCTGCTGGTAAGTTCCTTCTGCCAAACGTTTCCTGAGGTATGTTTCTACATGTCTGGCTATGTCGGCATCGATATAGTTCTGACGGATCACTTGTACAAGCAAATCGATTGTGCTTTGCGCAGTGGGTTGATCGATTCGTTGGCGTGACTGGGGCGCGCTTTGCGCGTGCAGGTATTGCCCTGTCGACAAAGAGGCAATGATGACACCGATGACCAAGCAGGGGCGGAAGCGGGAGATCTTAGTTCTCATTGTGTATTTGCAACAGCATTGCCGCCATTAGCCAGCGGATCGCAATTAGAGCGCTGGTCTCTTTGTCGCCAGATGAAAAGACAATCACTCATCGGTCCGCACGGCTGCGCTGACCTCTCGTCGCAATCCTAGTGGATCGTCTTCGTCTTGCGCGACATGTAGTCCATGAGCAGGTACTGTCCCAGCGTGTATGGAGTCGTGAAATACGCCTTGCCGCGGCACATCTGCGTCACCTTCTGCACGAACTGCACCAGACCATAATCGGACGCCAGCATAAACGTATTGATCAGCACGCCCGCGCGCTTGCACTTCGAGACTTCTTCCAGGGTCTCGCTCACCACTAGTGGGTCGAGCCCGAAGGCATTTTTGTAAATGCGGCCGTCTTCAAGCGTCAGAGCGCTGGGCTTGCCGTCGGTGATCATGACGATCTGCTTCATGTCCTTACGCTGGCGTTGCAGCAGGCGCTGCGCCATGCGCAGGCCTTCGCGCGTATTCGTGTAATACGGCCCGACCTTCACTCGCGCCAGCTGCGAAAGCGGAACTTCTTCGGCGGAATCGTGGAAGAGCACGAGCGACAAAGAGTCTCCGGGATACTGCGTACGAATCAGATGCGAGAGCGCCATCGCGACTTTCTTCGCGGGCGTAAAACGATCTTCGCCGTACAGAATCATTGAGTGCGAGCAGTCCAGCATCAGCACCGTCGCGCACGACGACTGGTATTCACACTGATGCACCTGCAGGTCGCGATATTCAAGATTGAGAGGAAGGCCCAGGCCCTCACGCTGGATCGCGGAGGAAAGCGTCGCAGTGATGTCGAGGTTCAGCGTGTCGCCGAATTCGTATTGTTTCGACGCGCCGCTCGCTTCGATGCCGGTGGCCATATCGCGCGTATCATGACGCCCAAAACTCGACTTACCCAGCGACCCCAACAAATCGCGCAGCGCCTTGAACCCGAGAAAGTCGAGGCTCTTGTCGGTGACTTCAAACCGCGCTTGCTGTTGTGCGTCGCCGACCTGCCCGCTCACGCTCGATTGCTTCGACGGATCGTGCGGCGGAGCGATGGAAATGTAATCCTCCTGCTGCATGCGCTCAACCAGCTTTTCGATCAACTCTTCCAGTTGGCCGTCCATCCGCATTTCCTGCAGGCGTTCGCGCATGGTTTCGTCTAACATCTCGCTATCCAATAAAGCTTGCTCGATAGCACGGCGCAGGTCGTCAAGCGTCTGCTCGCCCTCTGGCATCTCGTACCAGAAGTTGTCGTTGAATCCGCTTTGCAGCAGATAGTCGGAGAGCGCGCCGAGCAAGTCTTCCATGCTCATCTCGCCCGCCGCGTCGGGAACGTATTTGCTATAACGGATGCGTTTCATAAAGCGGCCTTCAGTTATCAGCCCTCAGCCATCGGCTAAAGCCTACCCAGATTGTCTTTTGTCCCGCGGGATGATGACTGATGCGAGAGCGTGCTTTCCTGAAGGCTGATGGCTGACGACTGATGGCTAATTAAAACTCTTCTTCCTTCCAAACCCCGGCTCTTCGCGCTCAAACGCCGGCTTTTCAGTAATCTTTGTCTGCTTCTCCCCACCGGAGAACACACGCTCTTCATTTCGCCCAATTTTCTTATGTGCGTGCAGCCCTTCCAGCACAAACTCCGCAGCCGATACGCGCAACTCAGGAGCATCCTTCGGGCCGACATTCAGCTTGGCCACTTTTTCCATCAACCCCTGAATCTGGTTTAGCCCCGCGAGCACTTCCGCCGCGCCCGCGTTATCGCTAAGCTGAATCTCTCCGCCCAAGTCGAACCACTGCACAATCTGATTCATATTCACGCCGTGCAGATAGGCATCGTAAGTCTTGGCAATGGCAGCTCGGATCAACTCGCGCCCCACGTGATCCGCGCCCTTCATCTCGCCTTCATATTCGAGTTCGAGTTTGCCGGTGATCGCGGGCAGGGCTGCATAGATATCGCTGATGCGGGGCACGACAGAATTTTCCTCATGGGTGAGTGCGCGCCGCTCGGCATTGGACACGACGTTTTCCATCGCCGAAATCGGCAACCGCTGGCTTACGCCCGAGCGCTTGTCGATTTTCTTGTCCTCGCTCGCCGAGAAAGCGATCCGCTCGATGACTTCCTGTACATACTTCGGAATATGAGCCGTGTGCCTTCGCGGCCGTTCGCGATTGATCCATGCTTCCTGCGCGGTGATCGCAATTCCTTCTTCCACGGTCGCCGGATAGTGCGTGCGAATTTCCGATCCAATGCGGTCTTTCAGCGGAGTGATGATTTTGCCGCGCGCCGTGTAGTCCTCGGGATTAGCGCTGAACACTATCGCCACATCGAGCGGCAGACGGATCGGATAGCCCTTAATCTGAACGTCGCCTTCCTGCATGATGTTGAACAAGCCCACTTGAATTTTCCCGGCCAGATCCGGCAACTCGTTAATCGCGAAAATTCCGCGATTGGCGCGGGGAAGCAGGCCGTAGTGAACAGTGAATTCGCTCGCCAATTCGTGGCCGCCGCGCGCAGCCTTGATCGGATCGATATCGCCGATCAGGTCTGCAATGGTCACGTCCGGCGTGGCCAGTTTTTCGACGTAGCGATGATCGGGCGTAAGCCAGGCGATGGGCGTCGCATCTTCTTCTTTCGCCACCAGTTCGCGGCAGCGGCGGCAAATGGGCGCGTAAGGATTGTCGTGAATCTCGCACCCGCGATGTAGGGCATTTCCGGATCGAGCAGAGTGGTCAGCGCACGCAGGATGCGGCTTTTCGCCTGCCCGCGCAGTCCCAGCAAAATGAAATTGTGCCGCGACAAAATCGCGTTAACGATCTGCGGAACGACCGTATCGTCGTAGCCGACAATACCCGGAAAAATCGGCTCGTCCGGATGCTGCCGCAAGCGCGCCATTAGATTTTCGCGCATCTCGTCTTTCACGCGGCGCGAGCCGAGCCGGCTCTCTGAAAAGGAACTGGTACGCAACTCGCCCAATGTGCGGGCACTGCTCATGGTGGGAACTCCTGACCCCGGATTGGCCGGCGTGGGCGCCAGCGGCTACCGTAACCTTAGGCGGATTATACGCCGCGGGCGAGCTGTCAGCCGTCAGCTCTCAGTTCTCAGCTCTCAGGAAAACACTCCGATTTCATGAAAGGGCTGCTGTTTTGTGACTCTCTAGTGCGAGAGATGTTGGTTAGGAGGGAGTTAGAAACAGCCCTGAAGCAAGGTGGTTTAACTGAGAGCTGACACTTCTTTCAATTCCAGCGGGCGTTGGCGGCGCGGCGCAGGCCAGGGAGGACGGCCCGCAGATACTCGACGACCGCTTGCAAGCGCTTTTCTTCCGACAAAGTCGCGAGCAGGCTCTGCTTGAAATCGAGGTCGAGTGGAAGCAATCCGGCGAGAAGGAAGGAAAGATTTTCGATTGCCACGGCCTCCGAACCGCCCCCAGAGTCGGCAGGTGGCGGCTCGGCACCGGCCAGTTTGGCGATTTCCGCGTGCAGGCGCACGGCTTGCTCGACCAGTTCGGAAGCGGGGCTGCCGGGTTCGTCCGGGACCAAGGCAATTTCCGCCCGGAGAAACGAGCGTTCCTCATTGACCACAAGCACCTCGAAGCGGTTGATGCCGCGCGTGAGGATATCCATGCGGCCGTCATCGTACTTTTTTGTGACGGAGACGATCTCGGCCGTGCAGCCAATACCGGCAACGCCCTCCTCGGAGGCGCGCACGATGCCGAACGGCTTCTTCTGTTCAAGACACTCGGCGATCATTTCCTTATAGCGCGGCTCGAAAATGTGCAGCGGCAGCGGAACACCCGGAAGCAGAACTAGGTCAAGCGGAAATAGGGGCAGCAGCGAGCTCACGGTGTCTCCGTCGCGACGATTTTACGCCATGAGAAGTTCCCAGTTCTCAGTATCCAGTTCTCAGAAAAGCCCGAAACCATCCGACTCTCACTGAGAACTGGCAACTGGGAACTCCGTGCGTTTGACTTCAGCGCGTGGCACAAGATACAACCGTCGGCATGGAAATGGATGGCAAAGTTGTCGTGATAACGGGCGCTTCCATGGGCATCGGCGAAGCGATCGCCAAGGTTTTTGTCGATCATGGGGCGAGCGTAGCGTTGCTATCCCGCGACGCGAGCCGGTCGGAGATCGCACGGCAACGCGTAGGTCATGCGGAGCGTACTCTGGCGCTCGCGTGTGACGTGCGCAATCGAGAAGAGATCGATCATGCGCTAAATGCGGCGCTCGACCGTTTTGGCCGTGTCGATGTATGGGTAAACAATGCCGGAGTTGGGATTCGCGATTCCGTCGCCGACATGGAGATGTCAGCTTGCCGCGAGCTGTTCGAGACCAATTTTTTCGGCGCAGTGGCTTGCCTTCAGGCTGTTGTGCCAGTCATGCGGAAACAAGGCGGCGGCGCAATCATCAATATCTCGAGCGTCGCCGGACATGTGCCGGTACCCTTCATGACGCCTTACTCGGCAACCAAGTTTGCTCTGAACGCAATCGGCAAGGGCTCGCGGCTGGAGCTGAAGCGCGACAACATCAATGTGCTGACGGTTTGCCCTGGCTATATTCAAACCGAATTCGGGGCGCATATGGTGGCGGCGAAGCGAGGCAACGTGCATCCGCAATCGGTGAAAGGAATTACGGCGGAGCGTGTAGCCCGCGCGACTTATAACGGCTATCGCAAGAACAAGCGCGAAGTGATCGTCCCGTGGACGATGATTCCGGTAGTGAAGCTGTATCAGCTATTTCCCGGTTTGGTAGAGTGGGGCCTGGCGCGAGCGATGAAGTGAGGGCAAGTTTGGGCATTCAACTCTGAGTCCGTCCAGATTTGCGCGGACAAGGGTGTCCGCGCCACATCCTTCGTAAAGAAAAGTAAATCCCGCTACCCTTTGCGGCATGAGTGCATCGAAAGGGGTAGGCAGAACTGCAGTCTTCCACCCCTATGACGAGCTGACGCACGGCGGCTTCTTGGGGGGTGGGAGCTGCCGTTAAATCCCTTCCGCGGCGATTTTCGCTAGAATGCCGATATGACTTCTGTCTCCCCATTTCCTCGCCTGCTGCCCCTTTCCCGTTGGCTCGGTGCGACCACATCGTCTGTATCCGTGCCCCGGAGGCTCGACACATGCAGGTCGTTAAGGCCGGGTGCAAGATCTCTCGCATCCAGCTCGTTCCTGGCCCTTGTTCTCGCCATTCTTTTCGCGCCCCAGGCAGCCCGCGCACAGGAAGGCCCGCTCGACAAATCGCAGCCCAAAGGCATTACAGTCGACGAAATCATCAAGCGCTTCGCCTCGAAAGAAAAAGAGTTCAAGGAAGCGCGTGATCAATACACCTACCGCCAGGATGTGAAGGTGATGACGCTCGATGGCGACACGCCCGATGGCAACTATCAGCAGGTGTTCGATGTGACCTTCGACGACCAGGGCCGCAAGGTCAAGAACGTGGTGTTCGCGCCGCAGCCCACCCTGCAGCGGATTCAGATGACGGAAGAAGACATCGACGATATCGAGAACCGCCTCCCTTTCGTGCTTACGTCCGATGACGTCGCCGAGTACGACATCCTCTATGTAGGCCAGCAGAAGCAGGATGAGTTAAACACCTACGTTTTCGATATCGCACCGAAGCAGATCGTCGGAAAGAAGCGCTATTTCCAGGGACGCATCTGGGTGGATGACCACGATTTCCAGATCGTCGAAACCTACGGCAAAACGGTGCCCGACATCCGAAAGAAAAAAGGGCAAGAGAATCTTTTCCCCAAGTTCACCACGTGGCGCGAACAGATCGACGGGCAATATTGGTTCCCGACTTATACGCGGGCGGAAGACACGCTGAAGTTCAGTCTGGGCGACATCAAGATTCGCGAAATCATCAAATACACAAACTACAAGCGCTTCGGCTCGAAGTCGAGAATCACATACGAAGGGCAGGAAGTGAAGAAGGACAGCGCGCCGAGGCCCGATCAGAAACCAGCCGAGCCGCCGAAGCCGCAGTAAAGTCGGCTGTCAGGATGGAAAGGCCTGGTTGAATGGGCCGAAGCAGGGGTCAGATCCCGCGTAGTTCCGCGTTCATCCTAGCGTGGTCTGCCCCCCGGTCCGCACCTCATCTTCAGGCTCGGGCGTCAGTTGACCGGCGTCAGACTGGCCGCGTACATCTGATCGAGCAAGTCCTGCGACTGGCCGTCGTAGTCGGCATCGAGCGACCACATAAACGTGCCACCCAGATTGCGCACCCAATCCGAGTACCAGACGCGATAGTAAGTCGAAAATTCGTCATCGTAGGTGGCGAAACCTGGCTTTCCGTCTGCCCTCAGCATATACGGCACCAGCGCAATCGGATCGTAGAACGTCTCCCAACCCTTCTTGTTGATCCGCTGTTTAAAGTAGGTTCCGTAGTTCTGTGCCCAAACATAGCTATCGCAATTGCCGTCCTTTGTGTGGCTGGCGTTGGGGCACGCCCCCCATAACTGACTGACATTGTAGTAAACGTACCCATAAAACGGCGTGCCCATGTTTAACTGCGAAGGCGGAACACCTTCTTGAAGAAAGATGTCAATGGCTTCGTTCGCGGCGCCTCCCGGCTGGCACTCCCATGGGTCGGGATCGTTGGAATCCCAAAAAATCTGTGAGTTCAGCTGCCCATCCGCTGTCCATGGGCCGGCGCAGTCGTACATCATGATGTTGAAGAAATCAAGAAACTGGGCCACCTGTGGAATGGCGTATCCGTCGCCTCCTCCCCCCCATCCAGGTACATCCGCGGAAATTAAATAGTTGGGGGAGGGAAAAGCCGCCCGCAGAGCTGCCATGAGACCGTAGAAGGTATTGGTCTCCTCGATTGTCGGATACTCCCAATCGATATCCACGCCGTCGTATCCGTGCTGATTGGCAAACGTTGACAAGTTGCCAGCCAGCGTGGTCATCGCACTCGGGTTGTTATCAAAGTCGCTAAAGGGGCCACCGACGGCCAGAAGTACTTTGATGCCGTTCTTGTGCGCTTTGCTGATGAGGGCGGGTTCAAGATATCCAGGGGCAACGTAAAGCGAGCCGTCGGAATAGAAACCGACCCCAAAGTGAATAATCTGGGTCAACTTGGAATATGGGATCTGCAGCGCGGTATAAGGAGGGGTCTGATATTTGCTCGAATAGCTGTAATCGCCGACGATACGCTTCGGCGGCTTAGGAATAGGCGCTTTTGCCCGCTCCTGGCTCTGTCCACTCGCACACAGAATGCCCAGGCCGGCCAGCAACACCATCGCCAAACGGATACAGGTTTTCGCGTGCTGAGATTGAATTGTCATAAATAAGTCCTTTTCTCTTTCGCGTCTTCTTCAACAGATCAGTTAACCGGCGTCAGACTGGCCGCATACATCTGATCGAGCAAATCCTGCGACTGGCCGTCGTAGTCGGCATCGAGAGTCCACATGAAAGTACCACCCAGATTCTGCGCCCAGTCCGAGTACCAGACGCGATAGTAAGTCGAGAATTCATCATCGTAGGTGCCGAAACCTGGCTTTCCGTCTGTCCTCAGCATGTATGGCACCATCGCAATCGGATCGTAGAACGTCTCCCAGCCTTTCTTATTGATCCGCTGCTTAAAGTAGGTCCCGTAGTTCTGTGCCCAAACATAGCTATCGCAATTGCCGTCCTTTGTGTGGCTGGCGTTGGGGCACGCCCCCCATAACTGACTCACATTGTAGTAAACGTATCCATAAAACGGCGTACCCATGTTCAACTGCGAAGGCGGAACACCCTCCTGAAGGAAATCGGCAATGGCCTCGTTGGCGGCGCCTCCCGGCTGGCACTCCCATGGGTCGGGATCGTTGGCATCCCAAAAGATCTGCGAATTCAGCTGCCCATCCGCGGTCCACGGTCCGGCGCAGTCGTACATCATGATGTTGAAGAAATCGAGATACCCGTCCACCTGCGGGACGCCAAACGCGTTGCCGGAGCCTAACCAGGAAGGCATATCCGCGGAAATTACGTACGTCGGGGAAGGAAACGTCGCCCGCAAAGCCGCCATCAGATTGAAGAAGGAATTACCCTCGATAGCGGGAAATTCCCAGTCGACGTCCACTCCGTCGTATCCGTTCTCATTCACAAACGTCCACAAGTTGGCAACGAACGTGGCTGTCAAATCCGGATTGTTATCCACCGGAGCAAAGTTGCTGCAGACAGCCACCAGCACTTTGACGCCGTTCTTATGAGCCGCGCGGATGAGATCGGGTTCGAGAAAGCCGTCGGCAGCGTAGACCGAGCCGTCGGTTTCAATGCCGACGCCGAAGTGAATAATATGCGTCAATTTGGAATAAGGAATCTGTTTCGCCGTGTAGGGCGGTGTCTGATACTTGCTCGACCAGCTGTAATCGCCGACAATACGCTTCGGCGGCTTAGGGAGAGACGCTTTTGTCAGCTCCTCGCTCTGTCCACTCGCACATAGAATGCCGAGAACGGCCAGCATCGCCATCGCCAACCAGATGCAGGTTTGCGAGCGTTCAAAATGAACTCTCATGAGGCCCTTTCACCGGGTAATCCCAAGCTCTTGGAGCGTTTCATTTCGCTGAGGTGCGGCATGGGCTACCGAATCGCTGCGCTCCGGGATAGGCAGTGAGCAAATTCGAGTTGAACCGAGTCAGAGTATACTGCGATTGAAACGTTTCAATCAAGGAAATATCGCGATAACGGCACTCATTCTGCCGTGTTTGTGCATTCTATTGCACGCTGAAGAGAGTGCCGTAACAGGAGCAGGTCTTTCCTAAGCCTCGCCGACTCTGGACCTCGCACTTCTAATAGAACAGGTACTTTCTCCACTTGTCGTCGCTCCGGCCCATCAGCCGCATAATGTGGCGCGAGGTGTGGAGATTGAACGACCGCGGCTCGCGCATGGGGCGCATATTTGCCTCGTGCGGCAGATGATTGCCCTTGCGCCGGTTGCAGGCATGGCAGCAGGCCACAAGGTTCTCCCACGTAGAAAGCCCCCCTCGCGAGCGGGGAATCACGTGATCCAGCGTGAGTTCACCCGACGGCAAAGTCGTCGCGCAATACTGGCAAGTGTTGCGGTCGCGCAGCAGAATATTCTTCCGCGACAAAGCGCGCGACTGGTGCGGAATCCGCCGGTATTCGAGCAGGCGGATCACCGACGGCACGCGCATCGCGACTCGGGCGGCGTGCAGGAAGTGTCCATTCTCCTCTTCGGTCATGGCGATGCCCTTGAGCACCAGAATGATGGCTCGGCGGGCGGCGCAGACGTTGATCGGCTCATACGAAGCGTTGAGCACAAGCACCGGTTGGTGGAGCGCATACCCGCCGCTTTCCTGATGGAAGCCCGCCGCTAGCACCCCAGGCGGTGCCGGCGGCTGCCAGCTTCCTCCGAATTTGTGCATGCGCAACGACATGATCGTTAACCTTGAGCAGCTGCCCTGCTAAGGCTGTTTTTCTTCCTGTTCGCGGCTCGGCTCCGCATTCTGGCCCTGCAAAAACTCTTCCGCGACTACGTTCGACTCCCGCATGGTGCGCGCTACGGTTGCTACCCAAACTTTCGCCGCACCGGCGCGGCGAAGAACGCGTGCACACTCGGATGCCGTGGCGCCCGTGGTGTATACGTCGTCGATGATTAAGACGTTGCGATTCGCGACCGACGTTGTATCCGCGACCTTGAATGCACCTCGCAGATTCTGCAGGCGCTGCTCGCGAGAGCGTCCAATTTGGCTTCCAGTATCGCGCACTCGCGTCAGGGCGGGCGTGCAAAGCTTGAACCTGTTTTCCCCGCGTGACAGCCGCTTGAGCGCGGCACGAGCAATCAGTTCGGCCTGATTGAAACCGCGCTGCGACCGTTTGTCCGCGTGCAGCGGAACCGGCACGACCACGATCTTCTCTGCGGGCAGCGCAGGCTCCAGTGCCGCAATTGTCTCGGCCAGCAATCGTCCCAAGACCCCCGCCGCCGGCAGAACTTCGCCAAACTTGAGCAAGTGAATAAGATCGCGCAGCGGGCCCTCATAACTGCCATAGGCAACCGCGCGCTCGAACCGCGGCGGGACGAGCCGGCAAAGCCCGCAGCGGGCGCTCTCCTCATTCAAATCCGCGCGAGCGGCATATGCCAGCGCTTCCCCGCAGACGGAACACAACGAACCAGTCAGCGGGCTAAGAGAGTGGAGACAATCCACACAGACGGGAAGCCTTGAAATCGTCAGCAGCGGAAAACCACAAATGCGGCAATCGGCGGGAAAAAACGTAAGAAAAACGCCGGCAGCAGCCTGCTTTGCCCAACTCGCGACCAGAGGGGTCGCAGCTGCGTGCGGCACACCACGAATTCGAAAGCCAGTACTGCTGAAGACGGGCCTCCGCACCCGGCGCCGGTCAAGGCCGCACCGGGCGATCAATCGGTCTTGCTGTGCTGAGTATAGCCGGGCTTTTGCCTCCCGCGCAACGCAGCTTTCCTGGCGTTGCCCCAACTCTCAACCGGCATATCCTTCTCTTGCCCTTGTAAACCGGGAGTTTGGCGTGGTAAGGTGCGCCGTCAATCTGCTAATGTGACAGGCGTATGAAAATGACTCCGACCACGAGGAACTCATGAGCACTACTACCACACCGACTGCCGAAGCCCCCCGCAAGCACCGGCCCTATGTCCCCGAAACGATGGAAATGAAGGAGTTTACCTTTCGAGCTGTTCTGATTGGGCTGGTTCTAACCGGCGTTTTGGGATCGGCGAACGCGTATCTCGGCTTGAAGGCCGGGATGACGATTGCGGCGACCTATCCGGCCGCAGTCATTGGCATGGCGCTGCTCCGCCTGATGAAAGGCTCCTTGCTGGAAGAAAACATCGCGCGAACCGTAGGCTCGATTGGCGAGTCGGTCGCTGCCGGCGCGATCTTCACCATCCCGGCGTTCGTGATGGCCGACTTGTGGCCTGCCTTGTCGCCCGATTGGCGCACGCCTGAATATTGGAAGTCAGTGGCGCTGATGATGATCGGCGGCACGCTGGGGATTCTGTTCGTCACCCTTCTCCGTCGCGTAATGGTCGAAGATCCCGATCTTCCATACCCCGAGTCGGTCGCCGCATCGGAAATTCATAAGGCTGGACAGCAAGGATCGACCGCCGCGAAGATTCTCTTCGCGAACATGGGATTCGGCGGCTTCATGTACCTGCTGGGCGCCGTCAATATATTCAGCCCGAATAATACGTTCAACGTCACCATCGGCAACCTCGGCAAGAAATTGCTGCTGCGCACCAGCACCAATCCCAATGTCGCCACCACCATCACCGGCGGCGCGACCCTCTTCACCGCGCCCGATGTCAGCCCTGCCTATCTCGGCGTGGGATACATCATCGGCCCACGGCTGGCGGCGTTGAATTTTGCCGGCGGCGTGCTCGCATGGGGATTGCTGGTTCCGCTCCTAACCTTCACCATCGGCCCTTACATTCAGGCCGGGATGCCGGCAGGACAATCCATCGCGTGGCCGCTGCTGGCGCAATCGATTTACTTTTCGATCGTCAGGCCGATCGCGGTCGGCGGCATGCTCGTTGGAGCCTCTTACACGCTCTTCAAGATGCGCAAGCAACTCGCGCTTGGCATGGGCCGCGCCGTTTCCGATTTGAAAAAATCCGCAACCGTGCACGCCGCCACCAATCGCACCGAACGGGATCTGCCCGCCAAGGCCGTGTTTGCCGGTATCGTCGTCGTGTTCGTCGCGATGATTCTGCTCTACCACTACTTCATCGCCGGTGCCGGGGGATTGTCCTCCTCGCGGGTACTTGCTGGTTCGTTGGTCGCCGCGGGCGTCATGATCATCGTCGGATTTTTCTTTGCCGCTGTCTCCGGCAACCTCGTCGGAATGATCGGGTCGTCCAATAACCCCGTCTCGGGCCTCACGCTTTGCACGCTGGTGATTGCCGCGCTGCTCATGGTCGCTCTCGGTGTTTCCGGTACCGGCGGAGTGGCGGCTGTTTTGGGCGTGGCCGCGGTCGTGTGCGTTTCGTCTGCCGTAGCGGGCGAAATGTTGCAGGACTTGAAGGTCGGACACATTCTTGGAGGCACTCCTGCCAAGATGCAGATTGGCGATCTTCTCGGCATCGTGGTTGCGTCGCTGGTTTTGTTCTTCCCGATCGCCATTCTCGCCAAGGCCTATCACTTCGGCAGTGCAGCGCTGCCTGCTCCTCAGGCCGGACTGATGGCGATGCTCTCCAAAGGCATCGTCGGCGGCGACATGGCATGGCCGTTGGTGATCGTCGGCATCTTGCTGGGCTTGGGCATGATCATGATCGAGGTCAAGAGCGTCATGCTCTTCGCCGTCGGCATGTATCTGCCGCTCGGCACCACGTTCGCAATCTTCGTCGGCGGAATCATTCGCTGGATCACCGACAAACTGCGCGACCGCCGTGGCTACAACGATGCGCAAAAAGCGCGCGTGGAGAACGCCGGTGTTTTGACTGCCTCCGGCATGATTGCCGGCGAAGCTCTGTGCGGCTTGGTGATCGCCAGCCTGGTGGGCTCTGGCCATGACGTCACGTTGTTCCAATGGACGCCTCCGTTCATTGTCGCGCTGATCGCGCTCGGAATCTGGCAATCGTGATGATCCGCGTGCCGCTGGCGAATGCAGGACGGCCAGAAGATCCCGCGCCGCCGACGGCAATTATGTGAGGTTGGAGGTCAGAGGTCAGATTGCTGAGGTGAAAACCCGGTCTTTCCCGGCTTCGGCTTTTGCTGAAGGCAATCTGACTTTTTTGTAACTTCCTCCGTGCTCCTCTGTGTGCCCTGTGGTTAAATCCTGTTGGTGTCTATCGCAGAAAATATTGCTCATATCCGTGAGCGGATCGAAGCGGCCGCGCGCCGCGCCGGACGCTACCCGTCTTCGATTGCGCTGATGGGGGTCAGCAAGACCTTCCACATAGACTCAATTCGCGAGGCGTACGCGGCAGGTATCCGTGTCTTCGGCGAGAACCGAGTGCAGGAGTTTGCTGGAAAGGCAGACGCGTTGCGCGATCTGAAAAATGCCGAATGGCATCTAATCGGACACTTGCAGTCAAATAAGTCAGCCAAGGCAGCGGAGCTATTTAGAGCAGTCGATTCGCTGGATTCGATAAAGCTCGCCGAAAAATTGAACGCGGCAGCCGAAGCGGCGGGCAGAACGCTGCCGGTGCTGATCGAGATCAACGTAGGCGGTGAAGAAGTGAAGAGTGGCGTTGCCCCCGACACGGAAGAACTAGAGCGAATTCTTCTCGCTGCGTCGCAATGGAAAAGCCTCGCGATCCGCGGCCTGATGACTGTGCCTCCCTATACGGAAGATCCCGAGGGCGCGCGGCCCTATTTTCGTCAGCTTCGCGAAATTCGAGATCGTATCGCGGCCCGCTCTCTGCCAGCGATTTCCATGGACGTGCTCTCGATGGGCATGTCACACGACTTCGAGGTCGCAATCGAAGAAGGCTCAACCTGCGTGCGTGTAGGCACCGCAGTCTTTGGAGAAAGGCGATAGGTTTTACGTCTGAGACTTCTGACCTCTGCAATTCCATGATCCCGATTTACGAAAGCGCATCTGATGTCACCTTCGCGATCAAGGTTCATGCGCGCGCCAAGAAGAACGCCATCACCGGCGAGGTCGGCGACGCGCTCAAGGTCGCGCTCACCGCTCCGCCCGTTGATGGCAAGGCCAACGAAGCCTGCATCGAATTCTTCGCAAAACTTTTGAAGGTTCCGCGTTCCTCCGTTACTATTGCAGCCGGCCAGACTAGCCGGAATAAAGTGATTCGCGTGGCCGGAGTGACCAGCGATCAAGTGCGCGAGCGGCTGGCCCTTTAACGGCAAGACTGCGGGCCGTGGGCCTTTCGAATACGGTCGGCGATGGCGCGACACAACCTCAGGAGCTACTTTTGACCTTTTCCGAACGCTTGCAGGAAATTCGCACCGGCTTTGAGCGGCCTTTCTGGATCGCCAATATTACCGAAATCTTCGAACGCCTCTCCTACTACGGCGCATTCGCCTCGCTCGCGCTCTACCTGCAAGAGCGGCTGAACTTCTCCACCGAGCAGACTGGCACGCTCACCGGCATCTTCGGCGGCATGGTCTGGTTCCTCGCGATCTTCGGCGGAGCAGTCGCCGACCGCATCGGCTTCCGGCGCGCACTTTCCACGGCCTATCTCATCCTGGCCATCGCATACTTCCTGATCGGATCGATTGCGGCACCGTGGCTGGCGCCGGTCCGCAATACCGTGCCGCCAGTTCTATTTGTCGGCGTAATTCTGGCACTGCCCGCGCTGGGCATTTCGATGGTGAAGCCGTGTGTAGTCGGCACGACGGCTCGCGCGTCGAAGGAAAATGTCCGCTCCATCGGCTACTCGATTTACTACACGATGGTCAATATCGGCGGCGCGGCAGGGCCTTACTTTGCTTCGTGGGCCCATCGCCACTTGGGAGTTGAAGGCGTTTATCGTATAGCCGCGTTTAGCGTCTTCCTGATGTTCTTCGTCGTTCTGCTGTTCTTTCGCGAGCCGCACAAGGCCGAAGACGCGCCTCCACCCTCGATCGCTACGGTTGCCCGAAACTTCTGCGTGGTGCTGGGTAATGCGCGCCTGGTCCTGCCCGTGCTAGCAGTCGCATTGGCGCTCAAGATATTCGCGCTCTTCCATCCTGATCTCTCGGTCCCCTGGTGGCTCTGGGTCGCGCTGCTGGGGCTCGTCCTCGCGGGCATCAGCCGGTTTATGTGGTTTCTGGTGCTCTTCACTGGATACTGGGTTGTCTTCTGGCAGCAGTACATTTCACTGCCTGGATATATTCACGGCTACATCAACTCGAACACGGACGTCGAACTGATTCTCGTCACCGATGGACTGACCGTGATCTGTCTGACGCTCGTCATCAATTACTTGACGCGCAAGATCCCCGCATTTCAAGCCGTCATTCTGGGCACAGTGATCACGTCAGTTTCATGGCTGATTCTCGCTTTCTGGCCCACGGTCATCGGCTCGATACTATCGCTCTTCGTGTTGGCGCTGGGCGAAATCATCATGTCGCCGCGCTATTACGAATATATTTCGCGGCTCGCGCCTCCCGGACAGCAAGGCACATACATGGGCTTTGCCTTCCTGCCCATTGGAATCGGCTCGCTGATCGGCGGCTGGTTCGGCGGAACCGTCGTTCATCACTTCGGAGAAGTGCAGCACCAGCCTGCAAGGATCTGGTGGACCGTGACGGCAGTCGGCATGGTGACCGCGCTTATGCTTTGGATTTATGACAAAATCGTAGGGACGAGCGCCGCATCTCCGGCAGGCTAGATTCGGCAAGCTAGACATGTTTTTTGGCCCGTCGCCTGAAACCATGCCCACACGCAAAGTTACTCCCAAATACATCGCCGACCACATCCGGCAAGTTCTACGCAACGGAGGTTCTGCGCCGCACTCGAAAGAAGTGCAGTGGTTCTTCAAGGAAGAAGTGCAGTCACGCGGATGGTATACGGCCGAGCTCCGCAAGGTAGCAGTGCGCATGCGGCGCAGCATCGTTCGGGAGCAGGGCATGGATTTCCTGGTGCGCGTCGCCGACGAACTCTTCTCCGGACGAGTCCTGGAGGAAAAAATCCTCGCCGTCTTTCTGCTCGAAAAGCAGACACACCTTCTCGCGGAAAAGGACTTCCGCCTGCTCGCGTCGTGGCTCGACCGCATCAGCAGCTGGGCCGATCACGATGCGCTGGCGCACGATGTCCTGGCGCCAATGCTCATTGCAGAACCCACGCGCAGCCGCGAAGTCTTTCGCTGGGCCAAGGCGCGCAATCGCTGGCGCCGTCGCGCAGCTTGTGTAGCCCTGATCCGCGGCACCAGGGAGAAGATGTTCTTCCCCGAAATCATGCGCCTTTCCGAAACGCTGCTAGCCGATGAAGACGATATGGTTCAGAAAGGCCTGGGCTGGCTGCTGCGGGAAGCGGCCAAGTATGACCCCAAGCGAACCGTGCCTTATCTCATGAAAATTTGCGCCCGCGCACCACGGCTCGTTCTGCGCACGGCCTGCGAAACTCTGCCGATGGCGGCAAAGAATAAAATCCTGGCGCGCTGACCGAACGTTTTGCCAGGCGCTCGCTTCAGTGTCCTTCTTCTTCCAGAAATTTCTCTACCTCGAGCGCGGCCATGCATCCGGAACCGGAGGCGGTAATGGCCTGCCGATAGCGGCGGTCCTGCACGTCGCCGCAAGCAAACACACCGGGCACGCGCGTCGCCACGTTTTTTTGCGTAATCAAATAACCGTCCGCGTCGGTTTCGAGTTGCCCTGCAAAAATCTTCGCGTTTGGGAATGTGCCCAATGCCAAGAAACATCCACTGGTGGGAAAATCCCAAACTTTGCCGGTCTTCAAATTGCGCAGGCTCAGACGCGGTGACTTCCTTCTTTAACGTCGAAAACATCATCGACAACCGTGTCGGTGAGGAACGTAATTTTCGGATTGGCGCGCGCGCGGTCAAACATGATCTTCGAAGCACGAAATTGCTCGCGCCGATGAATAATCGTGACTTTGGTGGCAAACCGTGTCAGAAAGTCGCTTCCTCCATCGCCGAGTCGCCGCCGCCAATCACCGACAATTTCCTTGCCGGAGAAAAAGAATCCGTCACAGGTCGCGCAGGAGGAAACGCCATGGCCAATCAACGCTTGCTCATTGGGCAACCCCAGCCAGCGCGCCGAGGCCCCGCTGGCGATGATCAGCGTCCGCGCTGAATGACCTCTTTGCCAACCGTTAGCTCGAACGGCCGTTTGCTCAGGTCGGCTTTGGAAACATGTCCAATGCGGTATTCGGCGCCGAAGCGCGATGCCTGCTTGCGCATGTTTTCGATCAGTTCCGGCCCCTGAATGCCATCCGGGAAAACCCGGGAAGTTTTCGACCAGAGTCGTCATCGAGAGTTGTCCGCCAGGCTCGTGGCCTTCGAGCACCAGCGGCTTGAGATTGGCGCGCGCCGATGTAAAGCGCAGCCGTATGACCTGCGCAACCCGAGCCCATGATCACGACATTGCGAATATCCATAGTAGTTATTGAAAAAAACGTTGATTAGATTCCGTAAAACCAGTTTAGTCGCAGACCGCAAGATCGCGATCAAACTAGGGCATTTTCCCCTTGCTCGTCGCCGCTTTCGCGGCCCCGCCCGCACCCATGCGCCCAGTTCCTGCGGGACCATCTTTCGAACACCCAGCGCATCGCGATACCGATTCAGTATTTCCGAAGCTGTCCGGAAAATCGTCTCATAGGCGCTTTGCTCTGGCGCCGTCGGGCCTTCCGTAGCCGAGCAGCGCGCCAGCACCACGGAAGATTTTCCGAACCTCTCCAGTTTTACACGCGTGGCGGGCGTGTTGGCAGAAAACATCACGCTGGCGAAGGTCACCGCGGAAGCGTTGTCCTCAATCGAAATCTCGACCAGGTCCTTAGGATCGCGCACCCGCAGCACCAGCGTCTCCACCATGTTCTCTGCATCAACACTGAACGAATATTGAACGCTGCTGAATAGAGCGCCGTCGGGAAATTCATGTCGCACCCGCACCCAGTTGGCAGCCGAGGTCGCATCGGGAGGCAGGTTCTGCATGCCGGGCAGCGGCGTGTTCGCATCCAGTGTGGAGTGACCACGCGCCACTTCATAGTCTTTAGCGAACACCGGCTTGGCGGGGACCTTGGCCAGCGCGGCCGAGAGTTCCTTCTGGTCGCCGGCCGAAGGTGAACACACATTGAGCATGTTCACCTTGACTTGTGGCTGTGTCGCAGAAGGCGGCTGTTGAGCCCCTGCCACCGCCGCCCATGCGGCCAGAATCGCAATCAAGAATTTCGTCGGGAACACTGCGGAATTGTATCAGTGTGAAGTCGTAAGTCAGAAGTCGGATTGTGAGGGGCCGAAGCGATGTCCTATTTCTTCTGAACCCACCGCCCCGCCCTCACGAAGGCGAGCCTTCCCAGCCCCTTCGTTGCTCGCCTCGCCTGCGGGCGATGATAACCCGAGCCGATCTTCAGTCCCCGGCGGCGGCTTCCGCGCTCGCTCCATGACGGCGCAGCAACTGCGGCAGATTCTGCGAAAACGCCGAACGCGGCAGCACCATGTCGCAACCCACCTCGTGAGCCTTCTGCTTCAAGTCTCCCTGCACGTGCGAGAGGAAACCGATAATCGACGTTCCTTTTTTCAGTTTGCTCTTCAGCTTCGGGATTAGCGACAAAGGCTTTGCGTTGGCATTGTTGAGATCGAAAATAATGAGGGACGGCTTTCCCTCGCCATTGCTCTTCATGCGGTCCGTGAGATCTTTCTCCGTCTTCACAAACTCGACCTTCACGTTCATCTTGCGGCCGGTGTCCTGAATCTTACTGAGGAAAAACAAATCCTCAACAAAAGCGAAGACACGGGACGCCGCGTCCTCCCGCGGCGCGGGCAGCGGCTCCGGCTCCCCGATCGGGTAGGCGGCGGAGAAGCCCGGCCGGCGCACGCCCTTGCCGCCATTATCCCCGCCATTCAGATTGGCGCGATAACTGTGATCCATGGGCGCGGTAAAAATGCCCTGGTGCTCCGGGCGGATGCGGCTTGTTACGCCGCCAGCCGGGCGTTTTTGGGAACGACGCCCACGGCGCCGTCTGTGCTTCCCTCCTCCTGAGGAGGGGTGTGCGGGACCTGCATTCATATTTTTTCTCTTGTAATCCCCGGCCTGGATCGAAGGACCTCAGGCCTTGATGCTTCGTTTCCCTTGAACTCGAAACGGCGCAGTACCACTAACGGCTAGACACCTGCACTCGTCTGAGCGAACCCACTTCGGCTGGATGCTGCTTGAGATCGATGCTCACGCTGTATTCGCGCCTGGAGTCTGCTGTGGCGCTTACGGCCTGCAAGAAACAAGGCCTCTAAGGGAACAATTGATGTTACTCAGGAAACCCGCGTCTGCGCAAGGGGGTACAAACTTTAGTTTTCCACACGAGCGGCACTGAGGACATGACCCCAGATACCCTACTTTCCCCTGAAGTTCTGGGCAATCGGGCCGATTTATCAACCGTGAAGCCCAGCTCCTCCGCCGGGGCGGCCCCAGCCGCCAGTTCCATCGCCATCCCTGGCCAGCGTTTCGTTGCCCGGCAGCCGATACTTAACGGCGCCCAGAAACTGTTCGGATATGAGCTCCTTTTTAGAAACGGCATCGAAGATTTTTTCAATGCCGATCCGGAAATGGCCTCGCGCGCCACACTCGATAGCTCCCTGCTTTTTGGGTTAAACACTCTTTGTCACAACGCCCGTGCCTTTGTGAATTGCACCCACGATGTCCTGCTGAAAGATCTGATCACACTGCTGCCTCCAGGCCGGACCGTGGTTGAGATCCTGGAAACGGTTGAGCCCGATGACCGCGTCGTTGCCGCGTGCAAACGGCTCAAGGAAGCCGGTTATCTTATCGCGCTCGACGATTTCGCTCCCAACGACCCCCGCATCCCGCTCTGCTGCTTTGCGGACATTATCAAAGTCGACATTCGGGCAACGAGCGCGCAGGAGCGCGCCGCGCTGATCCGCCGCTTCGGGTCGTCAAAGTGCAAAATGCTGGCGGAAAAACTTGAAACTACCCAGGAGTTTCACCAGAGTTGCGCCCTGGGATTCACCTATTTCCAGGGATATTTCTTCTGCAAACCGGAGCTGATGGTGGGCCGCGAAGTTCCCGCCGACCGCGTCCGGCTCTTGCGGTTGCTCGAGCTGATCTCGCATCCGGAACTCGACCTCACCGCACTGGAAAAAGTTCTCAAACAGGATGCTTCCATCTGCTACCGTCTCCTGCGCTATTTAAATTCGCCGGTCTTTGGGCTCACCCTCGAAATCAAGTCCATTCGCCATGCTATGGCAATCCTGGGCGAGCGTGAATTGCGGCGCTGGACTCGCCTTGTCGTCACAGTTGGGGCTGCCGAACAAAAATGCAGCGAACTGCTTCTGATGGGATTGGCCCGGGCCCGTTTCTGCGAACTGCTCTCGCCACGGCTGCGCTCCAATCAGGATCTGTTCTTGATGGGAATGCTCTCCATGATGGAGGCGATTCTCGAGATCGAGATGTCCACGCTTCTGGATCAGCTCCCCGTCGACCACGATATAAAACTCACCCTGCTGGGAAAAGACAGCAGCCTGCGGCCCTTTTATCAGCTCATGCTGGCGCAGGAGTCTGGCGAATGGGCACGGTCCTCCGAACTCGCACAAAAGCTCGGCATTCCCGACGACGAAGTGGCCGGCGCCTGGCTGCAAGCCCTAACGTGGGCACAGGATGTAACGGGAAGCGTCTGAGAGGCTTCTTTCACAAACGAGACACAGAAAGCGCCGAGAAATCCAACATGAGGTCTTTCTCGGCGCTTTCTATGTCTCTGTCTGTCTCTGCTGTGAAACCTGGGTGACCTGACGGCTGAAAGCTGTCTACGGCGCTTCAATCAGCTCCATTTTCCCATCCCGCTTGCGGTGAAGCACCATCAGCCTGCCCTTGGGATCGCGGAATACGAAGACATCCCGGTCGCGGAAATGCGCTTCCTTGATCGCCTCTTCCAGCGTCATTGGCCGGAGCGCAACCGAATCGGTCGACCGCACCAGATGAACTTCCGTGGTTTTGGCAACCGATGGAAATTTGTGCACCATGACTGAAACGGTCGTGTTTTCGTCGAGCCCAAGTGCCGCCTCAATGTTGTCTGGCGCTTCTTGCCCGTTGAACTTCTTGACCGCCTTCCGTTTCTTGCTCAGCCATTTCGTCTTGTATTTCAGCGCCTGCTTGTGCAAATGGTCCAGCGCGTTGTTCACCGCGGCAGCCATGTCATGAGCTTGCGCTGCGCCCACAATTGGCCCGTTCGGCGGATTGATCGTGATCTCGGCTTTGTTGCGATGTTTTTCGACGGCAAGGATCACTTTGGTTTCAAAGCGGTCCCCCAAGATTTTGCGGATTTTATTCAGGCCAGTTTCAACTTCTTTGCGGATGGAAGAAGGAATTTCGTATTGACGACCGGTGTACTCCACGTTCATTGAGCCACCTCCGGGGTTTGATCGAAATTTGGCACTGCGTTAAAGCTAGGTCAGAGGTTAGAGGTCGGATTGCAGAGGTAAGAACCCGATCGATCCGACGTTGCAGATTTTACCTCTGAAATCTGACCTCTGACCTCTGCAATTATTTTTTCACCCTTCTCTGGTGCGTACTCGGAATTTTCATGTCTTCGCGATATTTTGCCACGGTACGGCGCGTTACATTGATTCCCTGCGATTGCAGAATGCGCGTGATCTGTTCGTCGGTCAGCGGCCGGCTTGTGTCTTCTTCTTCAATCAGCTTCTTCACCCGCCGCTTCAAAATCAGCAGCGACGTTCCACCGCCCTCCGGGCCTTGCACACTTTCGGAGAAGAAGTAACGCAACTCGAAAACACCCTGCGGCGTGTGCACGTATTTGTTGGCGACCGCCCGGCTCACCGTCGAAGGATGCACGCCAATTTCTTCGGCCACTTCCTTGATCATCATCGGCTTCAGCTGATCGATTCCCTTCTCCAGGAAATCCTGCTGGCGCGCCACAATCGAATAGCAGACTTTCGTGATCGTCTGCTTGCGCTGCTCGATATTCTTGATCAGCTGGATCGCCGACTTGTAGCGATCCTTGACGTAGTTGCGCGTTTCGCGGTCGTTGCCTTCTTTCGTCAGCAGCCGCTTATAGGCGGGATTCAGGCGCAACTGCGGCATGTCCTCATCGTTCATGATGATCAGCCACTCGTCGCCATGCTTCACGAACGCAACATCCGGCTCGATCAGCCGCGCCGGTGTCTTGTTATATTGCAGGCCCGGTCGCGGATCAAGCGTGCGGATATAGTCCAGCGCGGCCTGTACCGCTTCCAGCGGGCGGCCAATCGCGCGCGCAATCTCCTTGAACTGCTTCAGCGTAATGGCCTTCAGATGCTGATCCACCACCGCCGTCGCGTCCATGATGACCTGTTCGGTCGTGCCATTGCCGTTACGGTGCTGCTGCAACTGCTGAAGATGGCCGCGCAGCTGGTACAACAGGCATTCCCGTAGATCGCGGCAGGCGACGCCGGGTGGATCGAACTGCCGCACCAGTTCCAGAGCTTCATGCAGGTCGGCGAGAGTGAAACTCACCGCGGTGCGCGCGGGAGCGGCTGCCGTTGCGGCCGGAGACGTACCGTGCGCGGACGCGGTGGGCGCTGGCGAAGCCGCGTCGGGAACCGCAGCATTCGGTAAAACCTCCGGCACAGAAACCAGTGCCGCTTGTACCATGTCGGCGAGTGGGCCTTGGGCCGCTTCCGTCGCATGGATCGTCTCCGTTAAAGGATGAACTTGCCGATCGGTCACGGATGCGGTTTCGGCCGGCGAGCCATCGACGGCCAAAATCGCATCTGGCACGGGCTCCTCGGCAGCGGCTACCGCTACAATTCCCAAAGCCTCCGCCTGCCCCACAATCTTGGCTTGCGTTTCGGCGTCGGCTTCCGGAGCCGCCGCTGGCACTACGCCTAGCAGTTCCTCGTCGCTGGCAATCAGATATCCGTCTTCGTTCAGGTTGCCGATGATCAGCTCAGCCGCTTCGCGCACCGGCGGGCGCGTCGAAATGGCACCCAGCTGCCACACCAGATGATCGGTTAAATTCCCCGGCCTGGAGAGGAAGTTCTCGAACGACGGCTTCTCAATCTCCTCCATTTCGCCGGAACTGCGATACCCCGGGTCCAGATATTCCTGGAAAAACGAGCCGAAATCGATCTCCTCGAACGGATCTTTCTTCTCGGCCGCTGTGACGGGATTCTCTTCCGTAGTCGCCTTCGCTGCCAGGCGGTCCCGCTCCTCTTCCTGGCGGCCGATCTCGTCGAGCATCGGCACCGCATCTTCCAGTTCTTCCAAAACCGGATCTCAACCATCTCGGCGTTGATCATGTCCTTGAGCTCGAGCTTGTTGAGCGCGAGCACGGACACCATCTGGACGAGCCCCGGCGTTAGAATCTGCCGTTGCGACAGTTTGACGTTCAGTCTGTGCTGAAGAAGAACCATGTTTACTTCGGAACCCAATGCCCATTCGCGGGCAAATTCTAGAATTAGGAGTTAAGTCGAAGAACCTCGAATCGGCGGGGAACGAATCGCGGGAACCTTACCTCTTCAATTTCACTCCTCACTTCTGACTTTCTCATGCCCCGCGCACTTCAGGCTTGTCACGAAAGTCCAATCCTTCTACGCCTTGGTAACCGGAAGCGGTGGTTAGTGGTCAGTTAACTCGACTTTCCGTGGCCGCCCGCCTTATATTTTCGTTCATTGCTGGCAACTGACCACTGACCACGGCTTTTTCATACCAGGGAAAAACTCTCGCCCAGATAAACTCTTCGAACCTCTGGATCGCTCCCCAACTGCTCGGGCGTCCCGGATCGGAAAATCCGTCCCTCATTGATGATGTACGCTCGATCCGTCACCGACAGCGTCTCGCGGACGTTGTGGTCCGTGATTAGAATTCCAATCCCGCTGGCGCGCAGATCCGAAATGATCTTCTGTAGATCGAGAACGGCAATCGGGTCGATCCCCGAAAACGGCTCATCGAGCAAAATGAACGTCGGGTTGATGCACAGCGAGCGCGCAATTTCAACCCGCCGCCTCTCGCCCCCCGACAACGCATACCCGCGGTTTTGCCGTATATGCTCCAATCCCAGCTGATCGATCAGCCTCTCGGCCTTTTCTCGGCGTTCATGCCAGGAGATCGGCTGGACTTCCAGCACGGCCAGGATATTCTCCTCAACCGTCAGCTTGCGGAAAACCGAAGCCTCCTGCGGAAGGTAGCTGATACCATACTCGCGCGCCCGTAAGTACATGGGAACGCTAGTGATATCTTCATCGTCGTAGAGCACTCTCCCGGTATCGGGAGGAATCAGCCCAACAATCGCGTAGAAGGATGTGGTTTTTCCTGGCGCCGTTCGGTCCCAGCAGGCCAACTACTTCGCCCTGTAGCACCTGCAGACTTACACCGTTCACCACGCGCCGGCCCCGGTAGGACTTGCCAATTTCGTCGGTGGCCAGCGTGTGCATTTATCGTGCCACTTGCGTCCGCGTAACCGCCGGAGCTGTCGTTTTTCCCTTCCACGAGCACCCTATCATCGTGTCTGTAGAAAGTCAACGAATTGCCCGTGATTTTGCCTCGTTCGGCATCAAAAATGCTAGGCGATTTCGCCCGTCAGCACGAATTTGTCGTCCGCCGCCGTATAAACGAGGTGGTCTCCAGTCGCCCTTCGCGCCGGTTCCGTAAGAACGACGTCATCCTCGGCGACGATCCTCTCCACCTGCGCCCCTCCAATCGACGAAACCGAACTGGTCGAGGAAGCCGAACTGCCCGACGCCTGCCCCGCGTTTTGCGCCGCGCCACGTGCCACCATATACACCGTCATCCGCCGGGACGTCATGGTCGGCATAGGAACCGTCGGCAGCTCCTTTGGCCGTCACGCCGCCTTCGAAGAACGCTTTCCTTTCGTTATCGGCATAGGTCAGGTGCGTGGCGGTGATCGTCACCGGCGTCGCCTTCCCGCTCGTGCTATCCACCTGCACCAACACGGTCTTCACCAGCTGATTCGTAGACGCTTGCGCGGTCAGCGAGCGCCGGTCTCGGTCGAACTCGATCGTCGGGGCCTCC
The DNA here is from genome assembly GCA_963804075.1 of uncultured Acidobacteriaceae bacterium. Lineage (GTDB taxonomy): Bacteria > Acidobacteriota > Terriglobia > Terriglobales > Acidobacteriaceae > Acidiflorens. The sequence continues at coordinate 30,393 of CAWDPB010000050.1, forward strand.
ACCACATTGCTGTTCTGCCACAGCCGCGCATTGCCCGTATAAACGGCAACCGCCGGCGAACGGTGCGCCGTCATCCTGGCGCTCACCACATGAATCGGGTCGGAGGAGGCAAGCATGGCACCATCCGGCTGCGGCTTCAGATCCGAATACGTGCTCTTCACGTTGCCTTCGGCCAGCGCATCGCCGGTCGCCCGGTTGAAGCTGATCGTCTCAGCCGTTGTAGTCATTCCCCCATCCACTACCCGCGGTAAGCCATTGAGAACCAGCATCTGATTCGACGCTGTGTATGTGCCCCGCTGCGCCCACGCTTTCTGCGTTCCGCTCACAAATACAACACCGCCGGCCTGCGTGATCGTCGAAATGCCGCCTTCGGGCGGCAAAGAGAACATCCAATGTCGAGCTGGTTGAACGTCCGGTCCGGCTGGCTCGGCGCGATGCTGACGATCCTGGCGTCCGGCTCGCCGTGCAGGACGATCGAGCCGATTCTTCGCCGTGAACGTGGCCGTGAATCGGCCGGCCGTAACAACGGTTTTCTGTTTCGCGTCCGGTTGCGTTATCACGATCTGCGGCGGACCGCTGGTCATTGCCGGATTCCAGCAGATTGCCGTTTTTCACGACAAAGTCCATCACCGGTGCAGTCATCTCCACCTGTTGTGCGTTCGCCAGCGCGCTCCGAACCGGCGCCGCCGGAGTTGCGTGTTCGGGCCCTGTGCTCTGCACTCCCTGGCTCTGGGCTTCTTTGTTTTGGGCTTCCCGACTCTGCATGAGCCGCACGCCGTCTTCCGCGTGCACTTTTTCGAGCACCTGATTGGCGGCAAAATACAGCGTTGCCCGCCCCGCATCTCCCTGTGCGGGTGAAGCGCCGTACGTTTCGAGATGGACGCTCCCGTTCAGAAATGCAGTCGTCAGCTGATTTCGCGTTCCGCTGAGCAGTAGTTCGGCACGATCGGCTCGGGCCTGAGTAACCGATCTCGCGCGAACCTGGCCCTCAACATTCCCGTCGGCAAGAATGCGCTCGACGGTGTTGTCGTTACGCAAGAAGAACGTGGCGCGGTCGGATTGGAGTTGCTGACTCGCGCGAGTCAGGTGAACCGCATCCAGAACGATCTCGACCGGCCCCTTGCTAATGACTCCATGCTCAGCCGTCACGATGGAATTGCTGCGGCCGGCTGACGGCCATCTCAACGGACGAACGCAGAGTCATTGTGCCCGTCTTGGCGACATAGTTCACGCCCACGGCAGAACCGGTTGCCTCCGGCGTCTCGAACGTCACCTTCCCGCTGGAGAAGCCATTGCCAGTGTCTTTGTTGAAGACCAGCCCGTCGCTCTCCAGATGAAGCGGTTTTCCCATTTCAGTGGGAGGCGCCTGGTCGGCCTTTTTGATGCCCTCGGGGTTTGCTTCGAGGTCGATCAGAACCCTCCCCTTGGCCGTGATATCGCCGGACTTGGGATCGAACTCGAAGTCGTCTCCCGCAATGCGGTCGAAGCGGCTGGAGTCCTTGCCATAGACAACAATTTTGACGTTGTGCAATTCGGCGCGCCCGCCCTCTTTGAACTGAACCGCCTTGGACGCGCTCACGGTGAACTCCGTGCGTCCTTGCTCGGACTTGGAGATCGAGAAACCCTTCCGCAGTCTGCTGAATATTGAGCCCGATTTTCGCGGGAATTTCGTGCACGACCCGGATCACTCGCCAGCGCGCGTAGAAGTACATCCCCGCCACGATCGCGACCATCAGGATCGCGCCCGCGGCAAACCAGCGGCGCAAGCGCTTTACAGGGAGAGCCATGATGTCTTTAGTCTAAAGGAAAGAAGCGGGGAGATTGCGGGAGCGTTGACGCCAAGTGCGGGCGGGAAGCATTGCTGAGGTTGGAGGTTGGAAGGTCAGAGGTCAGAGGTTAACACCCGAGATGCAGTGGGTACGAGTATGGAATCCCACCTCTCTACCTCCCGGCACCAGCGTGCCCGCGATCATGTCATGCAGTCCCTGCTTGCGCTCGGTGAACCCGACCATGATGTAGCCAATGCAAAGGGTTAAGGAGGAAATCATTTGGCAAAATGCCTTCCCGTCGCATGCGCAAACGAGAGACGGTTGCCGTTGAGATCGGTAACCTTCATGCCGAAAATCATTTTGCCGAGTGTTGCCTGGTAGGAAGAACTCTACATCAGAGCCTCATAGAGCCAGGACGCCAGCGAGAACCAATACGAAAAGCGCGCTCCTCCCAACAGGTGCGCCAGCAAGAATACGCCATGTCCGAAGCCGCCGATGGCCAACCCACTCAGTCCAAATACCGCACCAATCGGCGTAACTACCAACCTCACCAGCACCCCGTCAATAATGGCGGCGACCACACGAATCCAGAACCCGCCGTAGCCCACGCCCGGCTGTGCGACCGGATACCCGGCCGGCGCCGGATAATTCGCCGGTGCTGGATAGCCGGCGCCTGTAGCGGCTGAACCGGAGGAAACGAACCCGCCGGATTCGCGCTCGGAGCGGGCGTAACGCCGGGTTAATCGCAACGCCGCAGCGTCCGCAAAATTGAGCGCTCCCATCATTGGGCGCTCCGCACTTGTTGCAGAAGAAATTTCCAGTCATCGCGGGCAATATAGGCGTTTCGTTGGAAACTGTAAAGAGGTAACCGCGCTTTTTGTTCAGTGCGACCGCCCGCCCGCAGTCCTTTCATGTCGAGCGATGAAAAAGGCTCCACGAAGTGGAGCCCTTTCGGAGTTGAAAACACCCTTCTGCACCAAACAATGTCAGATACGCATGGGCATCACAATATAGCGGTATTTATAGTCTTCGCCTTCGGCAGGACGGAGCTGTCCGGCGGACTGAGCATCTTTAAATTCCAGCTTCACTTCTCCCGAGCCTACGGCTTTGATGAAATCGAGCAGATACTGCGCGTTGAAGCCGATCAACACGCTATCGCCGGTATAGGCGACTTCGATCGAATCCTCCGACTCGCCGGTCTCGGTCAACGAGGCCGACAGCTTCAGCTCATCTTTTTCCAGGCGTATGCGGACGGCACGCGAACGCTGATCGGCAAATACCACAACACGCGAGATTGCGCCGCCCAGTTCCTCGCTCTGCAGGAGG
>CAWDPB010000051.1:0-45098 GCA_963804075.1 uncultured Acidobacteriaceae bacterium
GCGCGGGGTTCGTCGCGATCTCCGCGCGGATGCCTTCAAACTGGCCGCGCCGAATATTCTCCAAACCCTGCCGTTCGGGCGACGTCGCCGCCGCTTCATAGAAGTAAACTGGAATCTCATAGCGCTTCCAGATTTCCGCGCCAACGTGCCGCGCCATGGCGACGCAGTCTTCGATGGTAACGCCATCAATCGGAATAAACGGCACCACATCAGTCGCGCCCATGCGCGGATGCGCGCCCTGATGCTTGGTTAGATCAATCAGCTCGGCGGCCTTCCCTGCTCCACGAATCGCCGCCTCCTGGATGGGCTCACGCTCGCCCACCAGCGTAATCACGCAGCGGTTATGGTCGGCATCCATTTCGCGATCGAGAAGAAAAACGCCGGGAATTTTCATTGCCTCAATAATGGCGTCAACTTTCGCTTTATCGCGGCCTTCGGAGAAATTAGGAACGCATTCCACAAGAGTGCTTGGCATATGCGGAAAGGATAATGGTGTGTGGTTCAGTCCGGCAACCGTGGGCGCGGGCAATTGTGAATCGTGGTGTGGAAGCGTGGCATCCCTTAAAGACATTTCCTTGTATAGGATTCAAAGATGACCAGGGCAATGAAGCGGCATATGCAATTGGTTTTGAACCTATGGCCTCCTTTCCTGGGAGCGGGAATCCGCGTCAAGCGGCTTCAGAAGGACTGGAGGGCAATCGATGTCGAGATGGATCTTCGTTTCTGGAACGCCAACTTTGTCGGTACACATTACGGAGGTTCGTTGTATTCGATGGCCGATCCGTTTTACATGCTCATGCTTATCGAGAACCTGGGCCGCGACTATATCGTCTGGGATAAGAGCGCGAGTATTCGTTTCAGGAAGCCCGGCAAAGGCAAGATGCGCGCCGAATTCCGGGTGGACGAAAGCCAGATTCAGGAGATTCGAGACAAGCTGCAGACGCTCCCCAAAGTCGAGCCAGTCTTCAGAGTCCAGATTAAAGACGAGTCCGGCGCTCTGATTGCGGAAGTTGAAAAGGTCTTACACGTGCGGAAGAAACAGCGCGATGATGCTCGAAACGAAGTCGTCACTCCTCGCATTTGACAGACGCCGCTTTAACAGGCAGACTGCGGACATTATGCGACGCGCGCCCCGCCTCTCTGGCCGTGGCTTCACTTGACAGTAGTCCCTTTCAAACGTCCGTCGGCCGTTTCCCATCTCTAAAACCATTCGCTCTGAAAGGACCCGCTATCATGCGCCGTTTCCTCGCTGCATTGCTCTTCTCGTTGTCCCTGCTCCTGGTCATTGGACCCGGCGCTCTGGCGCAAACGCAGCGCCACTTCACATTCCACTACGGTTTCACGGTAAAGAACGTTGCACCGGGCGAGCGCGTGCGCATTTGGATTCCTTTCGCCCATTCCGATGCTTTTCAAGATGTCAAAGTCACGGCGAAGTCCGGCGATTTAGCGCTCAAGCAATTTCGGCAATCTCAATATGGCAATGAAGTTCTTTATGCAGAGACTGCGAAAGCGAATCAAGAGGAATACAAATTTACGGTCGACTACGATGTGGTGCGCCGCGAGCACGTTGTGCTCGTCAGTGGCAAACCCGTGCCGGGAGCGGCAAAACATAAGCCGGAGCCTAAACTCGAACTCGCGCGTTTTCTCGAGCCCGACCGGCTGGTGCCGACCACCGGCGTCCCCGCGCAACTAGCTACCGAACAGACCAAAGGCGCGGCCACGCAACTCGAAAAAGCGAAAGACATTTACGAATATGTATTCCGCACCATGCGCTACGACAAATCGGGAGCTGGCTGGGGACACGGCGATACGCTCTGGGCTTGCGATTCCAAGCACGGCAATTGCACCGACTTCCATTCCGTGTTTATCTCGATGGCGCGCTCGCAGAAAATTCCCGCACGCTTCGAGATTGGCTTCCCGCTTCCAGCAGACAAATCCGCGGACGAGCTTCCGGGCTACCACTGTTGGGCCGAGTTCTACATCGACTCAATCGGCTGGATTCCCGTGGACATCTCCGAAGCCTGGAAACATCCGGAGAAGCACGACTACTTCTTCGGAGCGCATGACGTAAATCGCTTCCAACTCAGCGCGGGCCGCGATCTGAAACTCGCCCCAACGCAGGAGGGCGCGCCGCTCAACTACTTCTTCTATCCTTACGTCGAAGTTGCCGGCAAGGAACACCCCAACGTGTCGATTGATTTTTCCTTTGCCGACATTCCATCAAGCAGAACGCGCACAGTGCGTTAGCGCTTGAAGATGCGAATGCCAACTGGCCTGATAGAATCTGACTCGCGGCACGAACAGTGAAAAGAAGAAGGAGCCAGCGATGCCAAAATTCGTGATCGAACGTGAAATCCCTAATGCCGGGAAGCTTTCGGCCCAGGAGCTTCAAGCGATCTCGCAGAAGTCCTGCGGCGTTCTCCGGCAAATGGGGCCGCAGATCCAGTGGGTGGAAAGCTTTGTCACCGACGACAAGGTCTACTGCATCTACATCGCGCCCGATGAGCAGAGCGTCCGCGACCACGCCAGCAAGGGCGGCTTCCCTGCCAACCGCATTTCTGCTGTTCGCTCCATCATCGGACCGACCACGGCGGAAGGCTGAGCGAAGCAAGCGTGAAGGATTCTCATATACCGGACGGCCGCAGGCCAACCATCGGCGTATTCGATTCCGGCGTGGGCGGACTTACGGTTTTGCGCGCTCTGGTCAACCGAATCCCCGATGCCAATTATCTTTACTTTGGCGACACGGCTCGCCTGCCTTACGGGTCCAAATCGGCATCCACCGTCGCCCACTACGCGGTCGGCGCCATCAACTATCTACAGGAGCGTAGCGCCGAGCTTTTGGTGATTGCCTGCAATACGGCCACCGCGCTTGCGTTCGATGAGATCCGTGCAGCCTCAAACGTAGAGGTCATCGGTGTAGTCGAGCCGGGAGCTAACGCCGCTTCGTCGGCGAGCCGCACGCACAACGTCGTCGTCATTGGCACGGATGCAACGGTCTCTAGCCACGCCTACCGCCGCGCTCTCGAAGCCAGGAACGTCGTGGTAAAAGAAAAGGCGTGTCCACTTTTTGTGCCGCTGGTTGAAGAAGGCTGGATCAACCATCCCGTGACCGAACAGGTTGCCCGCATTTATCTGGATGAAGCTTTCTCCGGCGATGCCCGCGACGCCGATGTTCTCGTGCTCGGTTGCACGCACTATCCACTGCTGAAGCCCGTTCTTCGCCGGATCGCTCCGCCGCATGTAGAGATCGTGGACTCGGCCGAATCAACCGCGCACGAAGTTGCTGAGCAGTTGCAGGTTCATCCGCTTGCTTCTTCCCGGACCCTGAGCGGCGATCGAACGCGCGTCTTAAGTTTTTTGCGACCGACTCCGCCGAAAAATTCAAGGGCATGGGAACGCGCTTCCTGGGTCTTCCCGTTGAAGATGTCCTTCACGTGGATTTGAAAGAGTAGGCCGCGGACTTCGAAATTATTGGAGGATACCTGTGCCTTGCAAACGGCTGATTGCTATTTTTGCGGCTGTAATGAGTTTGTTGTCACTGAGCTCTTTTGCACATACTCAAAAATGGGACGAAGATGAATTCATCCACAAACATCAATTCGATCTGGTAAAGATCAACTGCGAGCGCATAGAAGACTATGCAATCACAAGAGTCTTCCTGAATCCTGTTTACCATGTAACCGTGAACATCAAAGACGGAAATGGCCCGGGTCCTACCTGGAGCAATCTGGTGGCTACAAGAGTTGGAGAAGAACTGACACCCATACCTAGGCCGATGCGAGATGGTGACGTCACCAGCCTGCTGCCCATGTTCAAACCAGATTTCCAGCTCACCAGCGGAGATGTTGCCGAGACAGTACAACGAGCGCTGGATCTAATTTTTCCAGGAAATGCGGACAGATGGAACGAGAGGTTTCTCCACGACGGCAATCAATGGACGTTTGTGCGGGCCAGGCCTTCCGGTTCCTCGATGGGGCCAGAAGAGTTCATTTTGACGACAGACGATAAAGGGGCGATCACAGGAGTTCGATATGTGCGGAATGCTTCAACTCCCTAACTCCCAAGCTTCTACCCGGAGTGCCTCAGCAGCTTGTCACCATACAAAAACGGCCGCAATCTGTGACCGTTTTCTGGGCTCCTAACCTCGTAGCGAGAAATTAGTACGAGACGGAAGCTCACTTCCACATTGATCTGGACCGCGACCGGCTTGTTGTCTTTCATCGCCGGCTCGAAGCGCCAGTTCTTCACCGCTTCGATTGCTTTTTCATCCAGACCCAGGCCCAGCGTGCGTTGCACCTTTATGTCGCGTGGCTTGCCATCGGGACCAACCACCAGCCACAGCACGCACGTGCCCTGGAATTTCGCCTTACGCGCTTCTTCCGAATACTCTGGGTCGGGTGCGTAGATTGCCTTCGGCGCGGATACTCCTCCGCCTACCCGGAACGCCCCGCCACCGGTCCCGCCGCCATGTCCCGGTCCAAATCCCGGACCTTCGCCGCTGCCAACACCTCCGCCACTGCCCGAACCAATTCCACCGCCGGAGCCAGTCCCATTCGAAGGAAACGCGGCTGGCACGTGCGAAAGCGGATCACCCAGATTCGGCAGATTCGGCTGCTGTAAATGAACATCAGGCGGAATCACCACCGTCGGTTCCATCGGCAGCTTAGGGTCGGGATTCCGGATCACCGCCGCCGGCGGCGTGAACTGTTGCATCGATTGTCTCGGCAAGCGTCCCTGCGAGGCTTGCAGCTTGTCTCGGTCGCCACCACCGCCTCCGCCACCAGACACCGTCTTCGAAGGCTGGAGTGTTGGCATATCGCTCGGAGCGATCAATTCCACTGTATCTTTCGGCTTCACGATCTCCTTAACCATCCGCTGGCCGAGAATCGTTCCAACAATGATTAACGCTATCGCCACCACGTGGACAATCGTCGAACCGACTACGCCTTTGCCCTTGTAGTTATAGAAACCCCAGATGTCACGAACCGGAACCGGCTTCGACGTCAGCACCAGAGGGGGTAGCTTCTTGGGAAAGAAGAATTCGTCGATATTGCGGAACAGGGATTTCCAGATAGGCTCGTCGAGCGTCTGGTTTTGCAGCAGCAGGTGCAGTTCGGGTTCCTGACTGGATCCCGTCATGTTCGATGGTGTTTCGCTATTGCCCATGCTCTCTCAGGAATTGGCCCCCGCCTGCCAACTCCGGGGAAACCAATCGATCACGATTGCCAAACATCCAGTTGGATGCGCCATCCAGCTCGCGAGGTTCTCCGGGAAAGACATAAGGAGAAGCGTTCGTATCAACTCTCGCAATAGCTTGGATGCGGAATGTCGTTAATATCTACGGAAAATTGTACACGCTTTCCCGCCGAGCGAAGCAGGTACTTTGTGAATTCGCTGCCAATGTGCCCTTCTGATAGACAGTGTCCTTTCGCGCTCCCTATAATGAAAAGATTCAATCATTTGGAGAAACCTGCTAGTGCCGCTGGAGCTGAAATCCACCATCAATCTGCCGAAGACCGACTTTCCCATGAAGGCCAACCTGCCTCAGAACGAGCCCAAAATGCTGGCTCGCTGGGAGCAGGATAAGCTCTACGAGCGCATCCGTGCCGCGCGCAAGGGAGCGCCAAAGTACATCCTTCACGACGGGCCTCCTTATACCAGCGGCCCCATTCACCTGGGCACGGCGATGAACAAGTGCCTTAAGGATTTCATCGTCAAGTCGAAAACCATGTCCGGCCTCGACGTCCCTTATGTTCCCGGCTGGGATTGTCACGGCCTGCCCATCGAAATCAAGGTGGATAAAGAACTTGGCGGCAAGAAGCTGCAAATGCCGGTGCTTTCCGTGCGCAACGCCTGCCGCAAGTATGCGCAGAAATTTCTCGATCTGCAGCGCGCTCAGTTCAAGCGCATAGGAGTATTTGGACGCTTTGATCAGCCCTATGCCACCATGACTCCGCAGTATGAGTCGGTGGTGCTGCAGACCTTCTTTTCATTCTATGAAAACGACTTCGTCTACAAGGGCCTGCGAGCGGTTTACTGGTGCATGCACGACGAAACCGCGCTGGCCGAGGCGGAGGTTGAATACGAGAACCACACCAGCCCAACCGTTTGGGTGAAGTATGCCCTGCTCGACGATCCGGCAAAGATCGATCCTTCACTCGCCGGAAAGAAGGTCTCCACCATCATTTGGACGACGACACCTTGGACATTGCCCGCCTCAATGGCCGTGGCATTCCATCCGGATGAAGAATACGTGGCGCTGGAATCGGGTGGCGAAGGGTACATCGTCGCCTCCAAACTGGCTGGCGATGCCGCCTCGAAATGCGGACTGGCCGATCCGCGCCCGATTGCACATTTTCCCGGACGCAAGCTTGAGCGGCTGAACTTCAAGCACCCGTTTCTCGACCGCAAAGTGCTTGGCGTACTTGCCGACTACGTCACCATGGACACCGGCACTGGCGTGGTTCACACCGCTCCGTCTCACGGCGCGGAAGACTTCGCCACCGGCGTCAAGTACAGACTCGATGCCACCAGCAACGTCGACGAAAAAGGCATCCTGCGTAACGGCCTGCCTGAATATGACGGCAAACGCGTGTGGGACGCCAATCAGCCCATCATGGATCTGGTGAAAAGCCGGGGCGCGCTGCTGCACTCCGACAAGACCGAGCATTCGTATCCTGTTTGCTGGCGCTGTCACAATCCCGTGATCTTCCGCGCCACCGAGCAGTGGTTCATCTCCATGGAAACGCCGATGCCCGGTGGTCGCGGCAAAGACGACACCCTCCGCACGCGTACGCTGGAAGAAATCAAGACAGTGAAATGGGACCCGGCATGGGGCGAAGAGCGCCTGTCGAACATGCTCCAGACGCGCCCCGACTGGTGCATCTCGCGCCAACGCGTTTGGGGAGTGCCGATCGCGGTGTTCCTCTGCCAGGGCTGCGGCAAACCGCTGAACGACCGCGACGTTAATAAGAAAGTTGTCGAACTGTTTGCCCGTTCCGGTGCAGACGCGTGGTTTGGGCCTGAAGCCGACTCCATTCTTCTTGCCGGAACAAAATGCCCGCACTGCGGCGGCGCGGCATTCAAAAAAGAGACTGACATCTTCGATGTTTGGCTGGAATCCGGCGCCAGCTATCTTGCACTGGTCGCGGCCGAACCGGATTACCCGTGGCCATCCGACCTCTATCTCGAGGGCGGAGATCAGTATCGCGGATGGTTCCAGTCTTCCCTGCTCTGCGCCATGGGCACGCATGGCACGCCCCCGTACAAAAACGTAGTTACGCCCGGCTGGACGCTCGATGAATCGCGCCAAGCTATGTCGAAGTCGCGCGGCAACGATGTCGATCCGGTCGATATCGCAAGCCGGCTTGGAGGAGAGATCGTCCGATTCTGGGTTGCGTCCGTCGACTTCCGCGAGGATGTGGTCGGTTCGGAAGCGCTCATGCTGCGTGTCGGCGAAAACTACAAGAAGATCCGCAATACGTTCCGCTACATCCTGAGCAATCTCTACGATTTCGATCTCGCGAAAGATGCGGTGCCGTTCGAAAAGATGGAAGAACTCGACCAGTACATGCTGCGCCAAACCTGCTCGTTCGCCCCGGATGTGAAGAACTCCTACGACGAATTTGCCTTCCATAAGATCTACCAGCGCGTGAATAACTTCTGCATCGTGGATTTGAGTGCGTTCTATTTCGATGTACTGAAAGACCGGCTCTACATTTCTGCAGCGAAGTCGCACGCTCGGCGCTCGGCGCAAACGGCGATTTGGCGCATTGGCGAAGCGCTGGTGAGACTGCTCGCACCGATCATGAGCTTCACTTGCGAAGAGGTCTGGAAATACCTGCCCAGGGTCGAAGGTCGCGAAGAAAGTGTGCATCTTGCATTGTTTCCAAAGACTGACAACGTCCTCGGCGCGAATGTGACTGCACACGACGCGGCCAAAGAAAAAGACTGGCAAAGTCTGCGGTCGATTCGCGACGAAGTCCTGAAGGCCTTGGAAGAAGCCCGCAATGCCAAGCTCATCGGCACGGGGCTGGAGGCGCAGGTGCATCTCACGGCGCCCGATCCGCTCTACGCGACGCTGAAGCGGTATGAAGCGCAGCTACGGTACTTGTTCATCGTCTCGGCGGTTGAGATGCGGCTAGCCGCGTCTTCCGACGGCGGCACAGGCGGCGTCAAAGTCGAGATCAAGAAAGCCGACGGCCAGAAGTGCGACCGCTGCTGGAATTACTCAACACATGTGGGTGAAGATCAGACTTATCCCACGGTGTGCGAACGCTGCAGCGCTGTGCTGAAGGACATTGGCGCTTCCTAGAATCGCGCTTTCGTACGGAACGAGTCCTCGCAACTCGCTGCGCCCTTTTGTCGACGGCAAAAGGGCGTCAACCACAGAGACAGAGGTTGACAGAGGACATCGTGCGGCGCGCTTTCTACAAACGCGATAGTCTATAGATTAAATATCGCAAAATTCATTTTTTCCTCATGCGCAAACATTACTTCCCGATTGCTGGCGCCGTCCTTGTTCTCGACCGCTACACGAAGTGGCTGATCTCGCACCGGCTCACCATGCACGACAGCATCACTGTCATCCCCGGTTTCTTCCGCATCATTCATACGGAAAATCCAGGAGCGGCCTTCGGCGTTTTTGCCGACTCGCCCACGCCTTGGAAAATCGGAATGCTGATTCTGTTTTCGGCCGTCGCACTTGTCATCGTTTCGGTGCTGCTGTGGAAGTCGAGCCGTGCCATGACGTCAACTAGAGTCGGTCTCGCTCTCATCCTCGGCGGGGCGCTTGGGAACCTCTGGGATCGCATCGTAAGCCGGCGCGTCGTCGACTTCCTACTTTTTTATGTCCACCACTATCAGTGGCCCGCGTTCAACGTGGCCGACAGCGCGATTGTGGTCGGAGCCTGTCTACTGGTATTCGAGATCCTGTTCACGAAGTCGCCGAGCGAGCAGTCGGCATAGAGCGTTCCTCCCTATGCCAGTTGCTCCCAGCTCACATTGAGCACCGTGCCCAGCTTCTTCCAGGTACTAACGGAGCCGGACTTGCGGTTGGTCTCAATCGCAGCGATCAGCGCTCGTGATACTTTCGCCTTCTTTGCCAGTTGCTCCTGCGTGAGCTTGCGGTACTCGCGCCAGACGCGAAGCGCGGGTTCCCCTTGCAGGCGGCGCTCGGTGATCTCCAGAGGGATGAGTTCGTCCTCGCCGGATTCGAGACGAGACTTGGCAGCGTCGTAGGCCTTCACGTCAGCGAGCATTTCCGCATCTTGCATCAGCTTTCGCAGGGCTTCTGCCGGAATCACGGCGAATTCCCTCCCCTTGCGGTTAATGGTTTCAATACGCATCAGTAAATTCCCCCTCTCGCTCCCACTTCTAATGCCCATAATTCAAGACGGTCGTCGTGCAACTCGTAAATGATCCGCCAATCGCCAACTCGAAGCCGATAGCCGTCGCGCCCCTGGAGCCTGGTGACGTTGCTGTGTCTGCCATACGGGTCCGCAGCAACTTCTTTGATCTCTTCCACAATCCGCTTCTGCCAGTTCACGGGGAGCCGGGAAAGCTCCTTCGCGAAGGATTTTGTGGTGACGACCTTGTACACTATTTCATTGTTACTCTAGGTAACACATTCGTCAAGTGAGAAATATAGCCCTCTGTATGCCACGGTGCCGATAACGGATACAGCGATCTCGGCGAAAGCTACAGGTCCCTCATTTCTTCGAGACAAATTCACATTCGGGGTTATAAGGAACGGTGCTTCGGCGGCGTGTTACGGCGTCTCGTACAGCCGCCGATACACGCTGGCGTTGCGCAGGATGGCTTGGACGTATTCGCGGGTTTCGGTGAAGGGGATGGATTCGACAAATTCCTGCGGGTCGCGGTAATGGCCCTGGCCCAGCCAGTCGGAGACGCGGTCGCTGCCGGCATTGTAGGCGGCCAGTGCATATTCGAACTGTCCGTTGTACTTGTCGACCATATCCTTGAAGTAGCGCGTGCCCAATTCGAGGTTTATCGCAGGGTTATAGAGCTGAGGTGGTCGATATCCTTTAAGCTTTACCTGCTTGGCCACCGTTTTTCCAGTTTTCGGGAGCAACTGCATCAAACCGACCGCATTCGCGTGCGAAATTGCCGTTGCATTGAACTCCGATTCCTGCCGCACCAGCGACGCTACCAGGAACGGATCCAGCCCATTCTCCTGCGAATATTTGCGCAGGTCGCTCCAATACGCACGGGGAAACAGTGCCTCCCAGTAGGGCCTCGGCAGGTCGGAAATATCGACCGCAAAATAGTTGGGCGTCATGCGCTTCATCACTTCAATACCGCGGTCGTAGCGGCCAATATCCTGATACGCGCGCGCCATCTCCGGCGGAGCCCAGCTGGCTCCTTCTTGCGCCGCTGCAGCTTGCAGTTCGCGCACGGCCATATCGACGAGGCCGCCGTTCGAAAGCAGGCGGGCCCGCGCCACGCGCAGATCGTCGTCCGGAGGGTCGGAGGGCGCTACTTTTGCGACCGAAGAGAGCGGGGCGACGTGATCGAGAATCGCGTAGTGCACGGCATCGTCCGCCGCGCTGTTGCTCTTCAAAGTCTTCAGCCGCTCGCGGCCTAGCTCGGCATAGTAATAATTGTGATAACGGTCGGCGAGTTTCTGGTAAAAAGCGCGGGCCATGCCAGGATTGTTTTCTTCCTCGGCGAGCCTTCCACGCCAATAAAGTGCAGCCGGAATCTCGGGCGAATCGGGGTAAAGCGCAATCTGATTTTCAAATCCCTGCCGCGCCTCGCTGGCCCGCCCCTGGCGGAAACTCAGCCAGACCGCCTTCCAGTGCGCGTAGGACGCATGTGTGCCATTCGGAAAGCGCTGCTGTAGCTCGCGATAGTAGTCGATGGCGTGATCGTAATCGCGCTTCAGCAGATACATATTTCCGGCGGAAAGCAGCGCTTGCTCAAGCCACGGACTGGCCGGGCCAAACTGCCGCAACTCGTTGACCTTTGCCAGCACGGCGCTCTCATCGCTGGTTGAGCGAGCCGTTTCACTCAGCAGATAGAGCCGCTCCGCTTCCGACTCGCCGGTCTGCGCTCCGAGCGAATTGAGTAATTGCCGGGCATCGTGGCTGCGTCCGCTCTTTTCGAGCGCATTCGCCCACTGGAGCTGAACCTCGGTTCGCTCCGCCGGAGCGACGTTGCCAGCCAGTTCGCGATACTGCTCGGCCGCCTCGCTGTAGTGCTTGCCTTTAAACAAAAGATCGGCTCGGGTGCGATGTTCCTCGACCGAACTGCTCACTCCCAACTTGCGAAGCTCGGCACCTGCCGACTCAGATTCAAAACTGGCGGGCAAATTGAAATAGACGTTGCGGAAAGCGTCGGCCGCTTTTTGTTTGTCTCCGGCTGCAGCATAGGCGCGGCCCAAGGCAAGCTCGATGTCGGCGCGCACCGGCGCACGGTCCTTTTCGAGTTGTGCGGCAGCCTCCTGTGGACGGTCTTCCCTCAGCAGCGTATTGGCATAGGCGAGGTGAGCATCGCGGACGAGCAGTGAATCGGGGAAAGTCCTGCTGAAGCCTGCAAGCGTGGACAGCGCCTCGGCGGTATGCCCTGTGCTCAGATAGGCATCGCCAAGATAATAGGTGACGTAATCTCCCAGCTCACTGGCCCCAGCCTTGGCGCGATTGAGGGCTTCGATCGCTTTGGCATATTCGTGATCGAGCGTGTGAGCATAGCCAAGCACTAACCATGCCAGCGCTCCCGCGTCTTCCTTGGCATGATGGCGCGCATACGCTTCCACCCCGGCGTAGGCAACAGGAGTGCGGTCTTGCAGCAACTGCTGCGACATGGGCCGCAAACTGGCCGAAGCTACAAATGCCTGCCGCACGCGCCGCACGCGTGGAGAAATCGTTTTGCGATGGGTCCGCTGGCTGGTTCGAGCTGTAGGGTGTGTTCTTGCGGTGGCGTGGGTAGAAGTCTTCCCGGATGCTTTGGCTGTCGGCTTTCGCGCCGCCTTGCTCTGGCCGGCACCTGTCGCAGCGGAACCTTGTGCCGGTTGAGTTGGGGCCTCAGAAGGAGTAGGCGCGGACGGTGCGCTCTGAGCGCCGGCATCCACACCCATGACAAGCGCTGAAAGAAGAATCGTTACCCCACAAAAACGAACCGCCAAACGACGCACTCAAACTCCATTTACAAACTAAAAGTTGGCCCCATCAACGAAGCATCGCCTTCTGCGAGACTTCGCACCAATTCATGTTGAAAGTAATTGCCCGAAGCTGCAACCGTGTCCCCGTAACGGTGTTGGTACGTGGCACGGCTTTTCTCGATCTCATCCTTCAGGTATTCGCTCAGATCTTTGCTCTTCCGCCCCTTGGCAACCTTGGCCTGATTATAAAGCTTTATCTCATCGACCAACAGGCGGGCAAAGCGGCGCGCCTTTTCGTGGATCTCCTGATCGTGCGCTGACAGCGGCTGTGTCGAGTCCGACGGCGCTGCGGGCGATGCGAAAGGCGATGAAGCTCCGGTCGCGCTTGCGCTTTGCACGTTGGCGTGAGACGAAGATGCCGCCTGCACGGCGGAGGTCGCGACGGCCGCAGAATGCAATTCAACTGCCGCGCTCTGCGCCGTTCCAGTGACCTCGGTGGCGCTCGCAGGCGCAGCCGCTTCGTTTGTGCTCGGAGCACCGGATGCCGCGGCAGCCATCGCGTGCGCAGCAGTTTGTGCCGCGAACGGATCGCTGAAAGCGGGTGCTGCTACGGCCTCTCCCGCAGCGGCGGCTGAAACACTCGCAGCCGCTCCTTCCTTGTGAATCTGCTTCCGCAGTGCGTTCACTTCAAGCCATGCGCTCGCCGATAGGACGAGCAGTTCAAGTGCGCAGGTGTCGAGCAGAGCGCCGTCGGGTCCACCGTCTGCATAGACCAACGCCGCGACTTTGTCCTTGAGAATTAGAGGCAGCAGCCGCGCTTCGCCTGTGGGCGCTCCAAACTGAGCCAAAAAGCGCGGATCGAATTCCGCTCCGGTTGCGCTCGACGCCGTGCGGTCGCCGATTGCGCGCTGTACTGCGGGCGCGGCCGCGTCGAGGGCGAAGTCTTTCATTGCCGCGCTGCTTGCGAATCCGCGCGCCTGCCATCCCGTGGCCCCGCCCGCCTTGACTACAAACAGAGCGATTCGTGCGGCGCAGCAAGAACTGGATTCGAGCAGAGTGTGAAGAATTTCTCTTTGCGATGTGCCGAGTTGGATGTCGGCCACGGCGCGCGCCAAAGTTGCCGCGCCCGAACCGAAGACCCTGCCCAAACCAGGCTGCGACGCGATCTCATCGGTCACTCGCCGGACGATTTCCCGGCGCAGTTGCGAGGCGTGGCTCTCCACCACCTGACCTACTACTCGTTCCACAATTGGTTCCATCCACCCGCGATCCGACATGCGCGCTCCAGAGCCCAAAATTGCAGGGCAAAGGCAGATTCCCTGCCCATCTAGCCCAGATTATAGGGCTGTATGGAAGGCGGACCGCCGCACTTTGGTAACCCACCTGGCATGGGGTGGAACGCCGAAACGACGGTCGCCCATAACCGTCAGTCGCAGGCCTCCGCAGCTCTCGCGCAGCTGCTGAAGTGGGCTCTGGATGCTGCCCCCTTCAAATTCGTTCACCACAAAACCCTCGCCGCCGGTACAATGATTCCGGGGTAGCCACACGAAGATTTTCGGAATAATCTGCATCAAGTCATAAATGAGTGCCATCCAACCAAACATAGAGCAACCGGTCAGCGAAGAAATGCAGCTGGTCCGGCGGGCCAAGCGCGGCGACGATCAAGCGTTTGAAGAATTGGTCCGGCGCTACGACCGGAACGTCTTTCGGATCGCGCAGCACATTACACAGAATCGCGAGGACGCGGAAGATGTAGTACAGGACGCGTTTCTCAAGGCGTACGGAAACCTGGCGCAGTTCCAGGAGCAATCCAAGTTTTACACCTGGCTGGTGCGGATTGCGGTTAACGAAGCGCTGATGCGGTTGCGCCGGAGACGGCCAGAACGCACGGTCTCTCTGGACGAAGATATTAAGACGGAAGACGACTCGCTTCCCCGCGAGGTTGCGGATTGGAGCCCCAATCCCGAACAGATGTACAACCAGGCGGAGTTGCGGGAGATTCTGACGCTGCACGATTCAGGGGTTGCCGCCCGGTTTCCGGACGGTTTTCGTCTTGCGCGACGTGGAAGGTCTTTCGACAGAGGAAACGGCCCAGGCATTGGAGTTGAGCATTCCGGCGGTGAAGTCGCGATTATTGCGAGCGCGTCTACAGTTGCGCGATCGGCTTAGCCGGTACTTTCAGGGAAACGGGCCAGTGGAGACGGTAACCAGTGAAGTGCACTGAATTTTTAAACGAACTAACGAACTACCTCGACGGCGCGATCAACGACCGAACCAAGTCCGAGCTTGAGAATCACTTGGCGTGGTGTCACAACTGCTACGTCGTTTGCGACACAACCAAGAAGACGATCGAGATTTACCGCGACTCCGAGCTCTATGAATTACCCGATGACCTGCGCGGGCGGCTGCAGTCGGCCATCATGACCAAGTGTTGCGCGCGTAAAGACAAGAAATCCGGTCCGCAAGAAGCGTGAGGACACTCTTTTCCTCGCTACCGTTTTAGCGCTCCTGCTACTCTTCCGATAACTCCTTTGGTTCTCAATACCCCCACGATCGTGCCGGTGCCGAACCTTTTCCCGGAGAATCGAATCTAAAGTAGTGAACAGATTCGTAAACAGCGCGATTTTTATTTTCTCTCGCTCTTTCGTGTGGAGGCGCACATGCTCGCAAGGATCATGGATACGATGTTCGGATGCCGTCATTCCCGCTACAGCTTTCCGCTTACGATCCGCGCTGGTTCGCGGCGCGCAACTACAGGGGCGCGAAGCGGAACCTACGTGACTTGCCTCGACTGTGGCCGCGAATTCACCTACGACTGGCAGGCGATGCACATCGCGACTTCCGACTCCGCGACCTCTGCACAAAGAGAAGCTGCGCGCTCGCTGGTCACGAAAGCACTGTAATAGGGATGTTTGGCCCGCCTTGCCCCCTTGCGCGGGCGGAGTGAGTTGGTATCGCCTGCGTGCAGGATGGTTCTCTCTGCTTTTTGCCATCTTGCCGCATTTCTTTGCGCTAGGCCACCCGAATAGGATCCCACGAAATTCCGCTACTTTTACGGCCTGGACAAGCGGATAATAGAGTCAGCGCGGATCCGCAGGCGTGTTTATGCGAGCATGCTTTCGAGCCGGCATTGAAGGCGCTCCTGTCTGCGGTTCGGCTGGGAGGTTTCTGTGCCTCTATCCAAACTCCGTGAATTCCTCGACAGCAATCAAGTTAAATACCTGGTGATCTCGCACTCATTGGCCTACACGGCCCAGGGGATTGCCGCACTCACTCATATCAAAGGGAAGGAACTTGCCAAAACCGTCATGGTCATGGTGGATGGAAAGCTCGCCATGGCCGTCCTGCCCGCCTCCTTTCGCGTCGATCTTTACCGGCTGAAGAAATACCTGGGTGCCGATACTGTGGAACTGGCCACCGAGCAGGAGTTTCGTTATCGCTTCGCCGATTGCGAAACCGGTTCCATGCCACCCTTCGGCAATCTTTACGGCATGGATGTGTTCGCCGACGAAACTCTGGCCGAGGACAAGGAAATCGCCTTTAACGCGGGTACCCATCGGGAGCTGGTTCGAATGAGCTTTGAAGATTTCCAGCGCCTGGCCAAACCCACGTCTGATTGACACTGGCGGCGAAATCGGCGGCGCACGCAGCGTAAGCTCGGCGCGTCCGCCGTTAACCTGAGGGCTTTGGGCAAATGCTGTGCCATCCCGGCGCGCGCGTGATTTTGCTGCTCAAAAAAGAGACTCCTGTCTTTTTTCATACAATGTTCACAAATCAGTGTGTTAGATTTGCCCCATCTAAGGTTGAATTAAGAGTCTGTGGAGGAAAATGAATTGGGCAAGGACATGGTTCCGAAGAAGATCTTCTTCACTAAAGGTGTGGGAAAACATCGCGAGCGACTAACTTCCTTTGAGCTTGCCCTCCGCGATGCCGGTATCGCGGCGCAAAATCTAGTGCGGGTTTCTTCCATTTTTCCGCCCCAGTGCAAACTGATTCCGCGCTCGCAAGGTCTGAAGTATCTGCATCCCGGCGAAGTCGTCTTCGCCGTGGTCGCCGAAAATTCGACGCACGAGCCGCACCGCCTGCTCGCCTCTTCCATCGGTGTCGCGATTCCAGCCGACCGCAACACCTATGGCTATTTGAGCGAGCACCACTCCTTCGGCGAGACCGAAGACGCTGCTGGCGATTATGCCGAGGAGCTTGCCGCGGAAATGCTGGCCACGACTCTCGATGTGGAGTTCGATCCCGACCGCTCCTGGGACGAGAAGAAAGAGATCTACCGCATCTCGAATAAAATCGTGCGCACCGCCAATGTCACGCAGTCCGCCGTCGGCGACAAGCGCGGCTTATGGACCACTGTCATCGCATCGGCGGTCACGATTTTCGACTGAGTCCAGAGTTAACGCAGTTGCAAATGCCGCCAATGGTTGTGCCCGAAAGGCGAGCTTTGGCGGCAATAATTATGTCTCCGCCATCTCTCGATCTCCGTCTCGCTGAACTCGAAGCTGCTCGCTACCGATTCGACCGCGGCGACGGCGGTAGGATCGAGAAATTTCTTCGTTTTCTTGACCGCGTGCGCTTCCCCGACCCTTCGTCGGTGATCCGCTTTCACGAAGCGCTGATGTTTGTCCGCGCCTTCCCGCAAAATGCCGCCGTGCTCCGGCTCACCGAGCGCATTCTCAATGGCTTCCACAAAAAAGTCGAAGCACAGCGCGAATCTGGCGCCGATATGGACGCCTTTGACAGCTTCGAATACGGCGGCATTGTCGGCACTGAAATGGAAGACACTCTCAGCTTCGACGTGGCGCGCTGGCTGATTGAGCGCATGCCCGGTCAGGTCGAGATTGCTTGGGACAACTTTGAGCCCGGCCGCGAATTGGGAACGACCGGCCCACGCTTCATGCCGCTGCTTGAAGACGACGCGTTCGTCGAAGCCGACACTCCCTTCCGCCGCTGGCTGGAAGCCGCTTCCGGCGTGGCCGGTAAAAAGGCGTCGGGAAAAGGGAAAGCCGACCGTCTATTTAGTTCGCTTGGCTGGCTGATTGGCCGCTTCGAACAGTTACCGCTGCCTGAGCCGCAGAAAGCCGAGCTCTACGAATCCCTGCGCATCCCTCTACGCTGGAAACTTGGCAACTCGCCCATCACCCGCACGCGCAATTGGCATCCGGTGCGCAAGATTTTCTATCACGATGGCCCGCTCATCAGCCGCAGCCAGGTTTCGCTCGTGGACGAGTTGGCCAAACGACCGCCGTCATTCACGCGCCTCTCGCTGCAAGAAGGCGAACGCATTGCCGACATGATCCGCGAGGTTATGCTGGTGCGTTATCGGGAACTCTACGGCACAACACTTGCCGATCCGCGTTCGGTGGTGCGTGCGGATTTCGGACGCGGTGTTTCGATCTATCTCTGGAACCTGCCGCCCGACCGCCGTCTACCGCTGCGTGCTTATGTCGCTGGCCTTACACTAAAGAACGGCGTCCCCATCAATTATATCGAGGCCATCGGCCTGTGCGAGTGGATGGAGGTTGGCTTCAACACGTTTTACACTTTCCGCGGCGGCGAAGCCGGATGGATCTATGCCCAGGTTCTGCGCTGCCTCTGCGCTCGAATGGGAACGACTGTGGTCTCCGTCTATCCCTATCAACTCGGCCACGACAACGACGAGGCCATCCAATCGGGCGCATTCTGGTTTTATCGGAAGCTGGGCTTTCGGCCCGGACGCGCGGAGATCCGAAAGCTGGTAGAGTATGAAGAAAAAAAGATCGCCGCCGATCCGAAATACCGCACGCCCGCGCGCACACTAAAGCGGCTTGCGGCGGGACACGTTTTCTACGAGCTTCTGAAGAACGACTTTGTGGAAAGCGACTTCCCAGGAAGCGAGGTGCCCCAGGTTCGCGCCCCGCGTTTGGGCGCTAACCGGGGGACTGCAGAAGCGGGCGCGTGGGACACGTTCTCAACCCGCAACATAGGATTACGCGTCAATGAACGCATGGCCCGCGAGTTTGCCGGAGATGCCGACCGCATGCGCGCCCAAACCCGCCGCGCGCTGGAGCGCACTCTGCGCGTCAGCACATCTACATGGAGTCTGATCGAGAAAACGGCATTTGAGAATTTCGCTTTGCTCTTCACGCCAGCCGAACTACGCGCGTGGGCACAAAAAGGAAAAAGAAGATCTGCTCAAGATCGTCCGCGCCAAGACCAAGCCAGACGAAATGGTTTATCTTCGCCTAACGCAGCGCCATAGCCGCCTGCGCGGAGCGCTGCTCACGTTGGGTTCCTAGAGCGCGTTCGCGATGAAGAAAATCTGGCCCGAGTCCGAACTCAATCGCACACACTATTACGAGGCGAGCAAAATGTATGAACCGTTGTAGCACAATGTCTCGCGATCTCAATCACGCTCACTCCTCCGACGTTAGGCTTCATCGGGCGCCAGACCGATTCCGAGCTGTTTCTGAATCTGTTCCAACGGCACGCCCTTCGTCTCTGGCACCATAGTTGCGACCCAAAGCAGTTGCAGCACCATCATGCCGGTGAAGAACGAAAACACGTAGCCCGGCGGAAATGCGGAAACCACTCTCGGGAAGACTGTGGTAATCGCGGCGGCAAAGATCCAATGAGTGAAGCAGCCGAGCGCGACGCCTTCGGCGCGTTGGCGGTTGGGGAAAATTTCGGAAATGAAAACCCAGATTACAGCTCCCTGGCCAACGGCATGCGCCGCGATGAATGCGAAGGTACACGCGGGCACGATTGCGAAATGCTGTGTGAAGAAGGCCCACGCGATCAAGCCCAGCGAAACAATGTACCCGAACGATCCAATGAAAAGCAGCGTGCGGCGGCCAAGGCGGTCAATCAGCCATAGACCAACAAAGGTGAAGACGAGATTCGTAACCCCGATGCCCACCGATTGCAACAGCGCTGCCTTCGCACCCAGCCCGGTCAGCTCGAAAATGCGCGGTGCGAAATAAAGGATGGCGTTGACTCCGGAAAGCTGGTTGAAGAAGGCAATGAGGATCGCCAGCAGAATTGGCTTGCGCAGACGCATTGTCCAGAAACGCTCGGAGGCATTCCCTGCCGACGACGCGGCCGCAATCTCATTCGCCCAGTTCTCGATTTCCGCCTGCGAAGCCTCAGGTTCAATGCGGCTCAAAACGCTCAGCCCCATCGCGCGGTCTGCTCCCCTGCCCAGCAGCCAGCGCGGGCTTTCAGGAAGGCCGAAGCAAAACAAGGTGTAGAGCAGCGACGGAAACGCAGCGACTCCGAGCATCCATCTCCAGGCATTTTCGCCGACTCCCGCCAGTAGCGCATTCGAGACGAACGCGATTAGGATGCCAAACACAATGTTGAACTGGAACATTCCGGCCAGCCGCCCGCGAGCTTTCGGCGGCGCGATCTCCGAGATATAGAGCGGCGCCGCAACCGTAGAGATGCCAATACCCAGGCCTCCGATAGCCCGCGCCGCGATGAACGTTGCGACGTTGGGCGCGAGGGCAGACCCGACCGCGCCGACAAAGTAGAAAACGCCAATCCAAAGCAGCGTGGCTTTGCGGCCAAAACGGTCCGTGGGCCATCCACCGATCATCGAGCCCACGACCGTGCCGTAAAGGGCCGATGCCATGGCTACGCCGTGCCAGGCGGGGCTAAGGCTCCATAACGTTTGAATGGTCTTTTCCGCGCCCGAGATCACGACGGTATCGAACCCGAATAAGAAGCCCGCAAGTGCGGATGTAAGAGACCAAAAGAAGATGCGTGCATTCATAGATACGCGAACCGAGATACCCCAACCATGGACTGTCCGAATCCGGGCATCCGAACAATGACCTGTACTGCGGGTGCTCGCACGAACCCAGATCCGAAGGAGCAGTGTAACCCGCGCATGCTAAAATACACAGTGCGCCGGCGGAGTGGTTGAACCGGGTTTAGCGGTCTGGCCGATGCATTCAAGTTGTCCCTGCGGAAGTGGTGGAACTGGCAGACACACCATCTTGAGGGGGTGGCGCCGAAAGGCGTGGGGGTTCAAATCCCCCCTTCCGCACCAGTTCTAAAGAACTTACGAACCGCTACAGTCCAAATACAGTCCTACTGCAAGAGTTGGCCCACTAGTCGCGCGTTTGCTTCGCGGTTCGCAGCCGGTACTCCCCGCCCGTAAGTGTCCAACGTCATCGTAATCGTGCTGTGGCGCATGAGTTCCTTCTGCACCATCGGCCCGGTTCCAATTTCATCTAGCCACGTGCGATAGGAATGGCGTAGCGCGTGCCAACCTATCGGTTGCAACCCCGCGCGAATTGACGCCGGTCGAAGCACGTCGCGTTGCGCCGAGTTGGAGCTTAACGGTTTCTTCCCCAGCATCACCGGACTCGCGAATACGAAGTCCGAATCGGCAGAGAAGGGCGTTTGTTGCTTCCACGCCAACAGTGGCGCTGTGAGTGCAGAATCCAGAGGCAACCTACGCCGTGAGGCCAAAGTTTTTACTTCGTCAACGAAGCCCTCCACAATCGCGCGTTGAATGTAGACCTCGTTACGCAGCCAGTCGAAGTCTGCCCACTGGAGTGCGAAAATTTCCGAAGTCCTCAGCCCCAAGCAACCGGCCAGAAGAACCATGAGGTGATACGGCTCTTCTGGAATCTCCGTCAGCAATCCGGCGGAAATCCTCCATCGTGAGGATGGTCAATTCCCTCGACCGCTTCCCTGCTCCCTTCACTTGCACCAGCGAAATCGGGTTGCGCTCAATCGGCAGCAACTCAAAGAACATTGCCGCTTCATGCAGCCCGAAAAGCATGTTGCGTAGATGCGATTTGGTTTTGGCGGAGTACGATTCGCCTTGCTGGTTCTTGAGGTTTTTCAGCCATAACTCGATTGCAAACGGTTTGAGCGGCATCGCGTGTGATCCCCAAGCCTGACGAATGATTTTCAATTTGCCCCGATACCCCCTGCTGGTTGAGTGGCGTTGCGGCATTCGTTCCCGGATGTAGCGCTCCGCAACCTGCTCCAGCGTCACGGGGGTGTTCTCGCTGATCTCGGGCTTATTGAGTCGCAGTTGCAACGGCTCTGCGGCTTGTTTAGCGCTGCTCTTCGTGGGAAATTCCTTCTGCGTGCCGATGCGCTCGGCTTTGCGGGTCCTTTTATTAGTGACGGGATCAACAGCCCACCACCTGAAGAACCAAGTCTTGCTGCGTCGGTCCAATGCGACCGAACCTTTCTGATGTCGCTTTCTGCGTACTAGCATCTATCGCTCGCTTTCCGCAGAAGAGCTTGGACGCTCCAAGCACAGTTTAGCCGTTTGAAGTTGCGACGCAAAGAAAGATTGCACCTCGCTCAATTTGAAACGCCATGTGCGCCGGACCGAACCCGAAACAGGATGCGCCGGAATGCGCTCCTCACGCGCCATACGCAGGATCGTGCGCGGGGACAGCCCCAGAAACCTCGCTACGTCGTTTGTTGTCACG
Organism: uncultured Acidobacteriaceae bacterium; assembly: GCA_963804075.1. Taxonomy (GTDB): domain Bacteria; phylum Acidobacteriota; class Terriglobia; order Terriglobales; family Acidobacteriaceae; genus Acidiflorens. The sequence goes on from CAWDPB010000051.1 coordinate 21,568, forward strand.
AAAGATTCCATACTTCAATCTCCAACCTGATCCGCTGCTTCAAAATCAAACGCAAGTTGTAAGGCCGGTCCTTGCGCGGCTCTGCGCTTGTCCCACCAAGCGGGCTTCTTGAATGCGCCCGTTTGCTGGTAGCGCTGCTTTGTTTGAACGGCTCGCACCAACCACTCGAAGGAATCGCGCTCTGTGTAAGCGAAGGTCATTGCGTCACCTCTTCTTTTTTCCTTGCGGGCAGCTCGCTTCGCTTTCCAGCCTTGGCAATCGCATCCCTCAATCGCGCACGAATGCGACTGGCATAACCCGTGCGGATCGGCGCTGTGCTGACAGTGAATCAGCAGACGCCCACGGCCTTCTCCGATCCAAAGCCCGCTGGCGTTCTTATGGCAGTGAACCTCGCGCGGGTGTCCGCATCTCGCACAGCCGCCCGGTGTCGGTTCCGGTGCCGAAGCCGGTTCAACTTCCGGCGTGCCTGTTGCTTGTGGTCGATACAAAAATGCGGGCGTCATCGGAGGTTAATGTCTCCGGCGTGGCGAATTTTCCCATCCCACTTGCGGCCTGGATGAATCTGGGAAAGGTCAGTCACTTCGACCGTCTCAAGCACGGCGGAACCGTTCCCCGATTCGGGGTCTGGGGGCAGGCTGGCCCGCCATTCCTTTTCCTCTGCGAGGAAGAGCTGACGTATGCGTTCGCTTTCCGCCGCTACTTCCGGCGTCAAGGGATACCGCGCCGTTTCCCGCAGATAGGTTTCGTGGCTCTCGATAGCCGACTGGCGTTCGGCGTCGGTTTCGGCGTGACCGTTCGTCGGCTGTGCCTTCGTTGGGAAGAGATCGGAGTATTCGTAATTTCGTGTTGGTTTGGGTGGAAACTCCGACCGCAGATCGGGCTTCGTAGTCACCGTCCCCTGTTCTCGCGGATTCAACTTGAGCACATGCGGAGGAGCCGCATTAACACTAGCTGAAGCCGCTGTTTTCGACCCGAGCACCTCAAATTCGCTACGCGGGTGCGAAATCGGGGTTTCAACCGCATGAACACTGGTCGATCCGCATGTGCTCGGGTTGATAGTGGCGGAAGCGGCGAGAGGAGGTAAGTAGCGCTCAAAGACTGATAAAATGTCCGCTCTTCTATATCCACGGCTGCGCTCTCCTTTGGCCTGAAACTCGCCCGGAAAAACGCCGAAGGGCTTCAACAGTTTGGACAGCCCGGTAACGGTCAAGCCTTTGGAGTTATTCAGATCACCCCAGGGCGATGTCTCGATTCTCTTCAGCTCTTCGATCAAGCGGCTAGAGGGGAAAACCTCCACTGCTGGAAATTTTGCGAAGATGCCGCGCAAGTCCGCCAACACACGCGAACGCAGGGAATCGTCACCGACATCGACCCCCCGAAGAGTTCGGACAATGACTTCCGGATTTTTTCCGGCCAAGGGCCTCCCGCCGCGTCAGCAATCGCACACAGAAGTTCACAGCCATCTTGTTGGCGGTCGCTCCAGGTTTCCGGCATCGTTGGCGATGAGTCCTTTAATCGCGGAATCTGGGCTTCGACCCAATTGCCCAGACGTTCTCTCAAGGCTTCGGCTTCGGCCTGTACCAGACGGGGACGCAGACGAGCGGTTTTCTGGCCGGGAAGTTTGCGAACCATTCGGATCGGCACGCTTCTATCCCGCAGAGTTTCGGGCAGGCCGTTAAGCCCAGCCAATGCTTTTGGGCAGAAGCAGTCGAAGTCCTGCACACTCATCTCCGCGCCCTTGCCCACGCAGCGGGAAAACTTCGCTCCGCGTCGATTGCCCGCGTTGAGCACGCCCCGAAGCGACTCGGCCATTTCTTTATCGGCCTTCATACTCGCGTCCATTTCGTCGAACAGCAGGCACGGCATCTCTTGACTGATCTTTCGGTAGAGCGCGGCACTAGACGCGCCGCTGACGTTCCACGGCTTGCGTACTAAGAACGATAAGCATTCGAGCAACCGTGACTTTGCGCTTTGTTTTTCGGCGCTCGATACGGATAGATACGGTGTGTAAATAGCAGCTTCCATCCCCCACGTATGGGCGCACCATACGACACAAGCGGCAAGCTGTGCCGGTGTCATGACCATGAACCGCGCAATGAAGCCTTCGCAATCTGCTAACACCTTCTGCCCCACCAGAGCGGTATCGAAGAGATCGAGCAAATGCTGATCCCCGCGAATTCCGACCGCATCGTCGGGACCATTGATGCCGTCACCCGGAATCAGATCGAGAATGTGAACTGCGGCCCCGATGGCTTCGAGTGCAACTTTCAGTTCTTTGCGGGCACGTTGCACGTTTGCGCTGGTCAAGCTGTTCGAGTCGAACAAAACGACAACACGCCGATCTCGGCAAATTCCAAGATCACCATGCAAGATTTTTTCGTTTGTCTTTTCCTCGCGACTGCCGACCCAGCCATAACAGCCGCCCAAAGCGATGGCCAAAACGGGAAAGCCAACGCGTTGCGACCAACAAGTGATCGCCAACGCGGATTTCTCGGCTTCGCAAAGAAGTATCGGCGTGTTCTTATCCGCAAGCAGCTCTTTGGCTCCAGGCGGAAAATACAATCGACGCGCGGCCTTCTCCGCAGCGGGTGCCATGTACTTGCCTGTGGGGCGGCCATCTTGATCGAGCGGAACCACATCGCGTCGCAACCGGACGTAATTAAAGACGCCCGGTTCGGACGTACTTAAATAGGGAAAGAGCAGCCCATCAAGTGAACCGGCTCCGCTTAAGCCATACTCTTGCCGCGCTTGTTCGTCGGTCACGCGCTCAATGTGGGCGTCAGCGACAAGCTGGGGTGTTATCCCCAGCCTGCCGAGTTGTTCTAAGTCGTTTTGAGTAAGAGGAGCCATTATGCACGCCCCTGTTCACGCAACCATTCAGCAAAGCGTTTGTCCCGTTCGGCGTCGCTGACACAGCGCCCATTCAGCCAGCGACAATTCTCGTATTCGACGAGAATGGGGATGCACTTGTGTTGACGATGCAAAAGCGCAACCGGCGCGCCGTCATCATCTAAGTCGATTTCGGCAAGCCATTCGCTGCCATCAGCGAGAAACGTGCAGGCGACAATCGTTTTGCACTCGCGGCAAAACGTGAACGCCCACAGTCCATTCGGCTCGCATGGCTCCCAGCGCCGGTTCGCGTCGGTATAGAAGCCGTTTTTGAGTCGGACTGAATGACTGTGTTCCTGCCTTGGGCCATCGGCCCACGAATAATGCTTACGCTGTGAGGGAAAGCTACTAAAATTAGATTGCATTTCATCTCCTTTGAATCGACAGGGAGGTTGAGGGTGTGGTTTAAGAGTCCGCCGGATCGCATTCTCTGGCCAGAGGCAATCCGGCGGTCTTCTTCGTCGCTGTCGCAGGAGAACGACCGCAGCAAAAATCATTCGATAGCCTATTCACCAACTAACAGTTCCAGCAGATCGGGACTGCCCGTTTCGTGGCGAATGGCTTGCAGCCGCGTCCTTAAGTAGCGCAAAAGCGACCGCCGCTCGGTTTCATTCAATTGAAGTTTTCCGACCTCATAACCACTGAGTCGGTACAGCGGTATCCCGGTGTGTGCGGAAACATCCTGTTGCCGCAGTCCGAGATAACGCCGGATTCGGTTCGTGTATGGCATGACCCAAGTCTGCCCGAAGCCCGCAGAATGGCGATAGGTCCCAAAACGGATTTTGGGACCACACGCTTAAAGCGATTGAAATCAAATTACTTATTGGACTTATTGGATTCTGTCGTGGAATCGACGGGGAAGGAACCGATTTTCTTGCGAAGAGTTTCGGGCTGATAGCCCATGTGAAACGACAGCCACGATTCAAACAGGCCTACGGCAGCAATTGGATTTTGGCCGTCCATGCGGGATGTTAACTCCAACGGATTGGCTTGGAAAAATGCCTGCCAGCTTTCTTCGTTCGCAGCCAGCAGCACGCAGTCGTGATCCCGCACGACCGTCTGAAAACGCTCAGCTGCCGGGACAGTGCTTGGTTTCGCTGCACGCAGTACCATGAACACCTGCGTCAGCTCATCCTTGATCTGTGCCTTAGCCGGTTCCATCCAAACATCAATCGGCGGCTTTTTCTGCTTGTGGTAGATGCGAGCAGCGCTCGTCAGCGCCGCTCCATAGCGCTCCACTAACTCAGGTCCGCAAGGATGCCACTTTTCCCAAAACTCGAAACGACGCTTTACAAGGTGGGATTCCCCTATCATCCAGCCCAGCGTCTCGGCCTGAAAAATGATTTCCTCGTCCAGCGTGCGCCACTGCCCAAGAGTCGGCTCAACATCTTCGCCTAAGGCAAGCCGCTCCCACACTTCCCGATCCGCACCCGCCTGCTCTACAAGGATGTTTGTCAGCTCTTGCGTGATGAGACTCCCCAAGGCGTCAAGGTTATCGAAGGAAAATTCCCCCGCTGGTATGCGGGAAATAATGAGCGCACGTTCGGAACGGGTGACAGGCGTCATAGTTTTGACATTCTAACCTAACTGGCCTGCCCGAAGGTTGCACCTCCTAGTCGCTATCGCGCGTTGATCTCCATTTCCCGGCGAAGTTTACATTCTTACTCAAACAGCTACTTCGCATCGACTCCGAAGTCAAAAAGATCGTGTGCAAACGTTGCACCGGAACCGTAGGCACCCGCCACGCTTGCCGTAGCTACAAAGCAATACTCTCCGGGTGCCAGTTCGTTATTAACATCGACTTTGTAAAGACCTGCTGCAAGTCGTTCGGCTTTGAAAGCAATAAGCGACTTCTCCTGCGATCCAGAGGATGTCCCCCACATGCTAAATGCCCCGATTTCTGTCGAGCGATTATGTTTCTCAACGTTCAGTTTCAGCAGGGCAAATTGGTTCGGGTTCGAGATACTCCCACCGGCGAAGAATCCTCCGCGTCCCAAACCAGCCGCTTTGTCTTCAAAATAGAAGTAGAAAACTGGTTTGCCCCGCTTAGCGCGAATCGATGCGGCGCTTCCCGGCAGTATCGCCTTTGTCTTGGCTTTCACAGCACCATAAGTCATTGCGGAAGTGAACAAGCCGCCCGTCTTGGTTCCTTGGTAGGCAGCCCGTTCCAACATGACCATGTGTTCTTTCCCGGATGAGTCCGAACTCAGTATATAAATGCCAGAGTCGTGCGCCGTCATAGGGTCGTCTGGGTTTCCTAGCGCGGGGCTTCCTACCTCTGGTGTTGCTCCCGACGGATTGACGTTGAGCAGTCGGTTGGTGATTGCGGCTCCGGGGGTGCTAGTAGTACTGGCGGGCGCATTGTTCGGGTCCATCAGAGCCTTGATAACAGCGTCGCTGATGTTTTGCTTTTTAAGGTTGATCAGCTCATTAGTGCTTAAATTCGAGGGCTTGTTATTAGCCTTGATCTTCGTAATTACAAGATCATCGGAAAGTCCCGCTTGTTTCATGGCGATCACATCATTGGTTGTCACCTGTTGGACAGTTGACTCCTGCGCGTTCACGATAAGAACACAGAGCAGGGCGATAACTGGCAGCAGCAGTGACGCGCGAGCAGGGCGTTTCATGAGACAGATGGCGTAGGACATTCCGTTTTCCCTTCTCAACTGTGAAGACGGATGCAATGCTATGAGCCTCGCGCTTGGCTGTCAATGAGGTTCGTCACGACCTTATAGCCAACCCGACCGCCGCGCCTGCCTAACCGGCCTCGCAAGGGTGCCGAATCGTTTTCGTGAAACTCGCCCTTTCGGGCCTTGACATTACGTCGCAGTAGTAGCACGATTAACTATATTCGTGCTACGCATGTTCCCGAACTCTCAATCTCCGGTTTTGAGACTTGTACGCAGCGCTCGGGCGATTGAATGCGCGCGCCTGTACAAACTGAGCGATGCCGGGAAGTTGCTGGGCATGACCGGAAAGGCGCTACGCAAAGCCATCCATGACGGCTCGATTCGCGCAACCCGCGTTGGCCCGTTCGGCTGGTGGAGACTGCGTGCCGATGAGATAGCCCGTGTCCAACAAGGTGACGCACTATGACGAAAAGAAAAAAACAACCAGAGATCGCAGCTAACGCGGATTGCCGCGTGTGCGCCTCGCCACTGCGTCTGCAATTACTGACGCTTCGTAGCCTTGGAGCCACAATTGCTGAGCAGGTTGACGCCGGAGACGGCGAATTCTCAGAGGCGGAAATCAACCGGCACTTTCAACATGTGCTCGCGGTTCCTAGTTCAAAAGAGTTGATGGGGGCGGATGATGCAACGCTACAAGGATTAATCACGCAAGCGGACGAGTTGTTTTCTGCCGCCTCGCTCACAGGTGATACGCATGGAGCGGCGGCTGGCCTGTCCGTGAAATTAAGGGCCTGTTCTGAGTTTGGCCGACGAACCGCCCGCAAACAGGACAAAACCGAAATGCTGGATAAGGCCGATCCGCATGATCCGGCAACATGGTCCCCGGCCTTGACCGATTTTGTACGAAGGTACTTAGATGAACTCATTTTGGAGACGGAAAATGCAAGTTAAGAACCCGGATGTACAGATAGAAAGAGCCGCCACGCACGCCTTACAGCTTGACGCGGATTACGATGCGGCTGCAACGCACCTACGGCAATTAGAGGCGGAGATGGCCGAAACAGCCGACACGCTGGAGCCTGCTGCATTCGCTGCCCTGGAAGCGCGCATTCACCAACAAAGGCTCCGGGGCGAAAAGCTGTTTCATGACAAGGCACAAGCACACGCGCTGCTTGACGATCTCCGTTCCGAACAGGTCGCTAGGATTCAGGCCGAACAAGCCAAAGCGACATACGACGGTGCCCAATTCACCGTGGACTCGATCAAATCTGAGATTAACAGCTTGCACGCCCAGCAGATGAGACTATCGAGCACCCTCAGCGAGCGGGATCGGGACTTTCAAATCGCATTGAGCAACCTGGAAGCCGCACGCAAGCAGTTACCAACGGGAGAACATCATGCCGCATAACAACGATTTGCTGATGATCGAACTCTTTGGCCCTGACGATTTTGTTACAGCGCCCGCCGAGATTCCTCCGCCGTTCCCCGAGACGATGGCATACGAGCCGATAGGGAAAGCCGCTGACGAGCTAGCCCGCAACCTGCTAAGTGATGAGTTCGTGTGCAACGTTTTGGGCGAATTGCCCGAGCCTAGTGATCCCCAGACAACGTACGAACCATCCGCGAAGGCTGTTGCGCGCCATCGCCTGCGCCTCGCTTCGCTTTTCACCGACATAGAGAAGCGCTTGCAGCCGCCAAAGGAGCCATGGTCGAAACTCATCGACTCAATGGCGGGCTGGTGCGCCAAGAATCTGGTATCCGCTTGAGGCTTTGGTTCTTCTCTTCTTCATCCAAAGCCTTGGACAGGGCGGACGGAACCGGCGATCCTTGAGTGCGGGTACTCCATTCCCCGCGTTCGGATTGCCGGTTTCTTTTTTACAGCGCTGCCCTCAGCGTGTTGACGCTGATTCCGAGCTTCGCAGCAATGGGGCGTAGTCCTAATCCCGCTGCCTGCATCTCTCGGGCGCGATCCACGTTGACTTTCACCGGACGGCGGCCTAGGGTCGCGCCTTGTTTCACCGCGCGGGCCAGACCGGCCTTGGTTCGTTCACTGATCGTGATGCGCTCTTGCTTGGCAACGGCTGCAAGAACGCTTAGCACGATAGCTGTGGTCAGTTCGTTGCCCGTATCGAGGAATGGCTGCGTGTAGCTTCGCCAGCCGACTCCCCATTGTCGCAACTGCTCCAGGAACCCAACAGTCTTCACAACACCTTCCCTGCTCAGCCGGTCCAAAGCCCAGAACAGCACCAGATCGAATTTCCTCCGCGATGCGTCCAGCAACATCCGCTGGAACTCCGGACGCTCTTTTTTGCCGCTCCCCGATACCCGGTCAACGTATTCCGTCTCCAGGGTCCAATTTGCTTGCGTGGCAATGAATTTGCGCAGTTCAAGTAGCTGATTCAATTCATCCTGTCTCTTGGTACTTACGCGGCCATAGATCGCGATTCGCATTGATGAAACCTCGCCTTCGACGGTTTAGACTGTATCACTAATCGAACGATTGTCAATACGATTCTTTCGGGCGTGTAACTTCGTGATTCTACAAGAGGGGTTTTGTCACCCTTTGTTGACACAGTTTAGTTATCCACAGGCAGCTAGGTCTCAGCCGCATTCCATGCGGTGATTCGCGAGGTTCTGGCGATCCCCGCCAATAGCCGTACAGCCAAATTGTTTTCTGGAAATGCCGAACAAGGCCGGTAACTAAGACTAAAGAATTCTGGATTTACAAACCTGCCCGGATTGACTCGACCAAAAAACAGACCCTAGCCGTGAGGAACGGCTAGGGCATTAGCTTATACCTGATAGTCGCTAACTACGTCACGCTTCTCAAATCGCTCATACTGCCTCCAAGGCCGACATTCAAGGAGTTTGTACACTCCCAGCTTTCAGCACGACTTGCTTCTCCGCCGTCGAGATGCTGCCAGCGAAGTTGGAGTCACCGACGTACACCGCTTTAACCGCCGTCGTGCCGACTTTGAGCGCCGAGGTCGTGAAAGTCGTGGAACCACCACCTAACTCCCCCGTTCCGAGCACTGTATTGCCCTTCATGAACGAAACGGTTTCCCCATCCGACGGCACACCGGCGTTGGAGGTGACCACCGCTGCAAAGGTCACGGCCTGCCCATAAGTGGACGGATTAGGCGAAGACGTAAGCGCCGTCGTGGTTGCTGCCGGGGGCGTCAGCTTCCACACGGTTCCGCAACCGGAAAACTCGAAATAGGTGCATGTGCCGCTGCCACCGAACACCGTAGTGCCATAAAGAGTCCCCTTCGCGTCCCGAAAAAGCCCGTAGGGATCATTCCCATCCAACCCACTGAAGTTGTGCAGCACGGTTAGCACCCCGCTCTTACTTAGTTTGTACACCGTCCCATCGCCGGAAGTGCCGCCTTCATAAGTGACGCCGTACAGGTTGCCTTTCGCGTCCCTGAGCAAACTTGCCAAGTAGGAATTTTCCCCGTCTGAGCCGGTGAAGCTGTGCAGCACGATATCGGTGCCACCATTCAGCTTGAACACCGTTCCGTCGCCGGAAGTGCCAGCTACCTGCGTCGTGCCGTAAAGGTTCCCTTTTACGTCCCGAACCAACTTGCAGTAGGGGTTTCCCCCGTCGGCCCCGCCCGTGAAGCTGTACAGCAGGCTCTCAGTACCGCTGGTATCTACCTTGAACACCGTCCCCCAACTGCCGGAAGTGCCACCAATCACGGTTGTCCCATAGAGGTTTCCATCGGCGTCCCCGATCACGCTTGCCTCGGGCCATGCCCCGTCCGACTGCCCTGTGAAGTTGTGAAGAACCGTGAAAGTCTGCGCTTGTGCCGATTGGGCGGCGATTACGCTCATTGCCAAAGCAAGGGTCAAGCCTGCAAACCAACTTCGAGTACAAACCGAACCTTCGGTCTTCATTGGTCACCTCCGTGGCTTCAACGCTTAGGGGCACTGGTACGGGGAAAGAAAAAGCACACATGATTGTACGCTGACAGCGATGGCCGCTTAAGGTGCCAGTAGTATTATTTCTCAATGCCTCATCCAGGCGGTAACAAGAGAGCCGTACCGTTCGAGACGGTTCATACGCTAAGCGAAATCATTCACCAGAACTGAGGCAACTACCGGGCCTCAACGGAGGAGTTGTATGCCGAGAGACGGGTGGCCGGATTGGGATTTATACGTTCGTAGAGGCTGCATTTGTGAATACTGCGGATTCGATGGCACGACGTACCTAGGATGGCAGCAGTTGGAAACTGACCACATCATTCCCCAGTGCAAGAGCGGCAAGGACCAGGGCACTACAACGAACAAAGCCGTGGCTTGTCACGGCTGTAATCGAGACAAAGGCTCCTACGATCCGAGAAATGGGGAAACATTGGACGGCGAAGCGATCAAGGAACCGATTGATGAAGCAATGAGAAGTGAGTTGATTAGAAGAGCATGGCAACGCATCAGGGAGAACCGAGAACGCAAGCAGTACCCAGCGGCGCACCGGGACATGATTGATGAAATCAAGAATAGGAAAGACCGTGGTTTATAAAAAGCCCCAGGCTCAGGTTGGAGCTTACGGGGCTTTTCTTCGTCAGCTAACGCCGGAAAATCTTAAGGGGTTGTCCCCTGATTCAAAACGTTCAGCGCCCTCAATCGTTGCATGGTCGCACTCAGCCCGGTTATTGACTGGAAAGCAGGCGGCTGTGGCGCGTTCTCGCTATCGACTTCGCAAGGCATTGCCGCACCAAACGGAGCAAAAGCGAAATATGGCCCGCCCGAATTCGACGGAATGACTTCGCTGGGGGCTGGAAAATAGTTCGTTGAATCGTTCGTTTCCGCGCCAAGGCCGTTGCTCGGTTGCGGATTCGCGGTTGTATATGTGACCCCTGCTATGCAAATGCTCATAATTCCCTTTGTTTACTTCCCTTCAAACGCTTCCATGATCCCTTCGTGGAGCGCCGTCCCAAGCTCTTCGACCGCCGAATCGACCGGCTCATAAAAATAGCGCAACATCTCTTGGCGCGGATGATGCACCTGCTTGCGGAAAAACTCTTTCCCCGTAATTTGAAAGCGCAGCGCGGACTTTGTCGCCAGGATATCGTGAACTCCCGCACCGAATTCCAACGCTGACGGGTAATCCCCCAGGCCTTCGCCCACGCGCAATGTGGCTTCCACCCTGGCGTCGCCAATCCCGATTTCCGGCTTGCTCAAGGACTCGCGTAAGCGACCTGTTCGCGGTTGCAGTTTGCCGCCCGAAAGGTTGTAGAGCTGCTTCGCGCGGAACCGATCAAAGACGCTGGTCATGCGTTCAGCGCACTTGGCCGTGACGGACTCGGGGCGCGTGGTCAGAAATTGCTCAAGACTCGGGCTGACTCGAATTTCAAAATTCAAGGACATCTCATCTCCTGCAAACCGTCAGTTATGGGGCTTGGCCCTGTTTTGGACGCCAAGCCCCATACTCCGGTGATTTCCGAAACGAGGTTACCGGCAGCCTCGTGCGGGAAAGGGTTGATCCGCCCAGTTTCTCAGCCCCCGGCAGCATGATCGGCCAGCGCCCGCCACGCCGAAGGAAATTGCCGGGTGAGTTTGTGTGTCTTTGATTATAGTCGTTATAACGACTATTTGCAAGATCAGCACGTCATAAGACGTGGACGAGAAGTGCCTTGACCGCCAGCGGGGCTGATCGTTAGCTCGCTAGCCTTTCGATTTGCTCCTCGAAAATAGCCCTGATTTCAGCAATCAACTCCATGACACGATCTTCTTGTTCGGTAGTCAGATTAACGAGCGGGGCCTGATCTGCGAGCTGGCTTAAAGCAACGCCTTGATCCTTCATTTGTGAACCTCATTTTCTTATGTTGAGTTTATGGTTTTGCGGCGGATCAGGACTTGGCGGGGCGTCTGGCTGGGTATCGCTTTACCGCACTACTGTGCCGACTCCATTGTATATCGAAGACGGCATGACTGGGATCATTTGGGGCCAACCTAGGAGTTCAGCCAAGTGCGCCCGAACTGTTCTAAGCAACTCTGGTGAATCATGGCATCACGCTCTTCCATTTGGCTGTACCACAACTCCGCATTCCATCCAACGGTCGAGCCTTCAGTATGGGCTGTTATGTTGGAGGAATGGGGGTTGGAATGGGGTCTCAATGATTTTCTTCCAAGGGGACGGAAACTTACAGTCCGATTTACAGTCCATTAAGAGTGCCTAACGGTGTTTTAGCGACGAAACAGAGCGTCCAAGGCTTCTGCAAGTCGTTGAGGGTACGTTCGAGGGAAATTTCAAATCCCCCCTTCCGCACCAAATCCTTCCTGAGTTCTCTTTTCCAAGTTCTTTACAGGATATATGTACGTATGGCCATGTATGTACACGCGCCTTCTAATCTAATTTCGTATCAAGGCTTTGGTGTTTCGGACGTGAGCAAATCCACAAATAAGCGGTAAAATCGCCCGGTGTCCAGATCCCGCTGAATTTCAACTGGATGCACGTCGCGCTTCGGCTTGTCGCCTTCGGTCCAGGTCAAGGTGTCGCCATAACCCGCGCCCCGCTCCAGATTCACGTCTACATAGCGGGTTTCTTTCTTTGTGATCAGCGTGGGATCGAGCCACGCCGCCGCTGCCAGCTCGTCCCAAAGATAGTTGTAGGCGCCGGAGAGGCGTGAGTAGTCTCCAATGTAACGGGCGGCTGGAGTCTTCCCTGCTTTGACGCGGTCGATCAAATCCTGCGACATGCGTGTCTTTACCGAAATATCCACTGGTGTACATACAATCCGCTTCCAGGGCGCCCGCAGGACAATATGCGCCGCCTCGGGATCGAACCACAGATTGAACTCGCGCCTGGGCGTGTCGGTGAACTCCGGGTCATCGGTTTGCGGATCGAGGCTCGCACCCATGAAGACGAGTTCCTTTGCCAGGCTGGCGAACTCAGGATCGATTGTGATGGCGAGAGCAAGGTTGGTCATCGGACCGCCCTCGTAGATTGTGATCTCGTGGGGATACTTGCGCACCATACGAATCAGGAAATGCGCGGCGTCCTCGTCGGCAGGTCTGGTCTTTGGCATACCTTCGGGCATGGGGCCGAGTTCGCGGGCCGGGTGATAGAGACGAGGCGTCCACGCGCCCAGCCACGCGAAGGAGCCGATGCGCCGTTCATCTTCTTCTGTTTGTTCCTTTGTGCGAACCAGCGGGTTTTCGGCACCGGCGACGACCGGAATATCTGTGCGTCCAATCAGCTCAAGCATGCGCAGCGTGTGCGCGACTTCTTCGGTCAGCCACGCGTCTCCGGTAACCACGGTGATGCCGAGCACCTGAGTCTGTGGCGACTGAATGAGCAGGAGAATGGACTGCTGGTCGGTGCCGCCCGGGCCGGCCGCGTCCTGATCGATGATGACCTTGCGCTTCTCTTCGGCGCTCGCGAAAGAGACGAGTATGAGCACGACAGCAACGCTCCACTTTGCGATGACCCTTATTCCCGTCTTCACTTCACTGACCTCCTACACATGACCGCGATGCGGCGTGCCATTGTATAGCCGAGTTGTCAGCCATGTCATCAAGCTCACGGTATATCATCGACTCGGACTTTACTCTTGCTTCTTAGGACCTTGTCGCGTGGCTGATTGCTTCACTCCGAAGGTCACAACCCACCTGTGGATCTGCGTTCTCGCGTTGATTGTCGTCTGCATCCTCGCTGGCGGCCAACAAGCCGCAGCGGCGTGCGCCACTCCGAGTGGTGAGACGGAACCACAGTCGCAATCCACCGCCAGCAAGGAAATGACGCCGCCCAAGGGATCGTCAACGAAACCGATTCACGAGCCCGCTGCGACGGGCGTGCTGCGCGGTTTGGTGCGCGATTCCGCGGGAAGGCCGGCCGCCGATGCCTATGTTTCTCTCGATCACGCCACTGAAGTACCGGGCACTGCGGGCACGCCGACTCAGGCAGTCGAAACGCTCAGGGTCCACACGACAGGAAAAGGAGCCTACCGCTTCTCGGGACTAGCGGAGGGTTCTTACATTCTGCGAGCGCAACGAAGCGCAAGCGAACGAACGGCGCGGACGCGCGTGAAAGTGGGGCGGGATCAGACAAAGACGGTGGATCTGGAATTCCTGTCTCCCAAATCGACCGACGCGAAAACCGACTGACCCTCTCCGCACCAAGTTTCCAACGGCCGAGAGCACTAAGCGGTTACCCTCGGAATCCCGCCCAAGGCGAAGTCCACGATGAGTGGGACTCCGGAGTTGCCGCCGTGCTGAGCTCGCTTTAGAACTTAAGCTTCAGGGCAAACTGGGCCACGCGCGATCCGAACGGGTCATGTAATACCTGGTTCACCACGCCGAAAGTGGAAGGCGTGCTCAAATCCTGCTCACCGACGCCCGCGAAGCCTGAAAGATAGAAATTCGGGTGATTGAAGATGTTGAATAGCTCGGCCCGGAACTGCAAGCTCATGCCCTCGCGGAACGAAATGGGGATGTTTTTAATTAGCGAGAGGTCGGCGTTAAAGAAGCGCGGTCCGTAGATGGGTGCGCGCGCGGCGGTTCCGAGTTCGCCAGCAGGAGCGTGGACAAAGGCACAGGGATTGAACCAGTATTGGAGCGTATGCACACGCGTGGGGGCCTGGCAGGTTGGGTTCGCCGCAACCTGGCCACCCACATTGGGGTTACCGACTTCGTCCGGACGGTTCACGCTCAGAAAGTTGTAGTAAAGGAAAGAGCCGGATTCATTGGCACTGTCGACTACGAAAAGTGGGAAGCCCGATGTGGCTCGGATGATGGAATCCGTTTCCCAGTTGCCGAAGATGGCATTGACCGGTCCGCTCCAATTTGCGCCGAACGCCTTCCCCTTGCCAAAGGGCAGGTCATAGAGAAGGCTGCCTGTAAAACTGTCATTGAGATTGAGTTGCGAAAGACCCCAATCGAGCTTCTTCGTTCCCGGGAGAGGCCAGTAAATCGCTCCAACGTTAGTACCAAGGCCATCGGGCATGCCGGAATCGAAGTTGCGGGACCAGGTGTAGCCAATCAGCGCGTAAATGCCATGGCGGACGCTCTTGGTCTCCGCCTTTACCTCGAGCGAGTCGTAGCGCGCAGAGCCGACGCTGTTGTTACTGTCGATGACGTTGCCTTGAGAGAATGGCAAGTTCGTGATTCCGCAGCCAAGCGTGTAGCCCTGGACCGTGCCACAAGCGGAGGGCGAGGTGAGATTTTCGTTCACCTGGCTGACCAGAATGTGAGTGCTGCGCGTTCCCGCGTACCCTAGCGTCAACACGATATTACCAGGCATCTGTTGCTCAATATTGAGGTTGTACTGCTGCACCGTTCCCTGTTTGAAATTGCGGTTCTGAGATTGAATCGTTCCAAAGTAGTTGCCAATAGGCTGCGGCGAAGTAACAACCGGGTACCCAGCGGCAAGGGTGCATCCACCGCTCACAGCGGTGCTATAGCTATTGCAGGGCCCGTATAGATCGGATTCGTAGAAGAACGGCCAGTTCTGCCACAGGCCTTGTCCACCTTGGTTCCAGGCGGAATCGTGGTAAATAGCATAGCCGGCCCGAACCACGAGATCTTGCCGTCCCATGGGTTTCCATGCCAATCCAATGCGAGGTTCGAGCGCGGTCTTGTCGAACTGAATCCCCACGCGGCTGTCACTGGCCACGCAGATACTACAACCGCTTTGTATGCTACCCGTGGGAAGATAGAACTTTCCGCTCGCCAAATCGAAGTTCGATTGACGATTCGCAACTTCCGTTTCCGGGGTAACAAAGGCCCACGCGAGGCCAAGATTGACAGTCAGGTTGGGAGTGACTCGCCAATCGTCCTGCACGAACGGGCGAAACAGCTTCCAGCGGCGACCGGTTTCAGCGCCTAGGAACGTCTGATCGTGAGCTGCGAAACTGTACTGTCCCAGGAGCAGATCGGCCAGAGAATCTCCAGTGGCTCCTCCGCCATAGAAGTTATATCCGTCTTGATAGGCATTGGTAAGCACGTTCATCTGATTGGCACGGAACGTTAAGCCCACGCGAATGTCGTGCTTGCCCCGAATCATGTCGAACGTGTCCCATGCGGAATAGACGTTGGTTCCGCCCTGATAAGGAGCATAGGCGCGATCGCCCACGGAGTAGTAACTGCTCAATTGATTCGAAGTCAGACCACAGCTGACGCATTCCTTGTTGGATTGATCGAGACCCGAGGGAACGCCGGGAGCATGGCAGATGGTGTCGAGATTGGCGCCTGGGATCCCGATACCGGGCCCTAACAGGTTGGTCGCCTCGCAACTGCCAGTGCCGAAGGAAAGTATGTGATTGAAAATCCGGTTAAAGCCAAAGCTGAACTGGTTGATCGTCCGGGAGGAGACGACATGCGTCTCGGAAATCATGGCGTTGCGCCCGTGATTCGAGATGTTCTGCGTGCTCCCGAAAGGATTTTGCTCCGCGAAACCGGGGGCTCCGCCCGGCACGAAGGAATTGGCCTGATCGTAGCTGGCGCGGGCGAACACGGAATCTTTGTTTGAAAAGTTGTGATCGATCCGGATGTCGCCAGTGCCTTCATTCAGCCTGCGTACGGGAACCAGCGCGTAGTTGAGCCCAACAACGCCCTGAACATTGGCAACCGGATAAAGATTCACCAGCGCTTGTCCGATCCCCTCCGGCTGGCCGTTTGCGTTGAGCAGGTTGGTGGGATTGATGATGGCCTGTGGAATTATGTTGCAGGGATTCGAAGTGGGCGCCTGGCTTCCATCTCCTAACACCGGGGCGGGGGTACTCGTATTAGGAAGACAATAGAAGCCGGCTCCTGAGTAAGGATTAACAAGATTGTTGAACCCATACGGGTTGTTCGGACCCCGTGGCGCCAAGTTGAAAGGGTCCATCGTAAAGTCGTCGTTCATCATGGCCTGTGTGGGCACGATTCCAGTGAACGGAATGCCGATGCGCTGCCTCTTCGCCTGATAATCGAGGAAGAAGAACGTCTTGTTCTTCTGAATTGGGCCACCTACGGACCCGCCAAACTGGTTGAGATTAAACTTCGGCGTGGAATTGGCGAACGGCACTTTCGCATCGAGTATCGTGTTCCGGAAGAACTCGAACAGCGACCCGTGAAACTGATTCGAGCCCGACTTGGTAGTCACCAATACGGTGGGTCCGGCACGTTCTCCGTATTCGGCGGAATAATTGTAAGTCAGCACCTTGAATTCCTGGATGCCGTCTATTTCGGAGAAAATTCCGATGCCGCCTTCGTCGAGCTGATTGTTATCGTTGCCGTCGAGGAGCCAGTCGGTGCTTTGCTCGCGCGATCCTCCAACGGAAAGAGAGAACGAGCCGCGCGTGGCCGCCTCGCTGCTGGCGGCGCTCGTGAAGAAGCTGATTGGGCTGGTCGATTGCGTCGTGCCGGGTGTGAGCGTCGCCAGCTGCACGAAGCTGCGGCCATTGAGCGGAAGGTCGGATACCTCTTCGGAGGTAATGACCTGGCCGAGAGTTGGGTTCGCGGTTTCGACGGCGACCTGGGTAGCACTAACCTCGACGGACTGGCTGACCGAGGCCGGGTTCAGGGAAAAATCTACTTCGCGCTGCTCATCGACCTGCAGGCGGAGATCCTTTTGCTCGGTGGTCTGGAAGCCCTGCGCTTCGATGTGAATGGTGTAAAACCCGACCGGCAACAAGGGGACGAGGTAGTGGCCGGAGTCGTCGGTCTTGGCATCACGAACGAGGCCGGTACCTTGCGATGTGATCTTGACACTGGCTCCTACGATGACGGAGCCAGTCTTGTCGGCGACGGTTCCGGAGAAACTTCCGGTCGCCTGACCATAAAGAAATGGACAGAAGCTAAGAACGAAGCAGGTGAGGACCGCGATCAGCAGTTTTTTCGTAAACATAATTTTTCCTCTTGTGATTTTTTCGTTACGCTCCAGGCCGTTCACATCATCAACTGCGCAACTGCTAAGGATTCATCTGATCATTGCTGAATAAAAGTATGCCCAACGATCGGCCCCGGAGATTTCGCTTGTTTGAAACCGCCATCTAAACGGATCAGGCGGTGCAAAGTCAAGGCCTTTGTGTAAGTTGAAGCCTGCCGTGATCGCGGGAGAATTCACTTTTCCATAGCGACTTATGTCATCGCGGATATTCTTGTTTTGTTACTGCGGTGTCTGGGTACCTTCAGTCGTTGGCCTTGGCGACCAGGACAATTCCCAGACAATAGAAAACAAACATCAGGGCAAGGTACATCTTGGCCTTGCCAGGTGCGCCCTCAAACTCTTTCCAGGCGAAGACTCCCCAGAGCGCGGCGACCATGGGAGCCGACTGGCCGATGGCGTAGGAGATGGCGACTCCCGTGAAGTGGGCGGCCACCAAATTGAACACCATACCGGTGCCCCAGATGAGTCCGCCGAGTAAACCGAGGGCATGAGCTGATGCGGGAGCGTGAAAAAATCCGGCGAAACTGACTGGCTCGCCGACGAGCGGGTGCTTCATGAAGTAGATATTCCAGACAAAACAGGAGAGCAGCGCGCCGAATGTGAGAAAGATGCGCCGCGTAAGGACCGAGCGTGCGGATCATCTGGCCGTCGACTTCATGCGGCATGGTACGCGTCATGAAGCACCCGCTCGTCGGCGAGCCAGTCAGTTTCGCCGGATTTTTTCACGCTCCCGCATCAGCTCATGCCCTCGGTTTCTTCGGCGGGACTTCCTGTGAGCACCGTTATGGTGTTCAATTTGGTGGCCGCCGGCTTCCCGCCGGAGGGATCTCCTACGCCATCGGCCGGTGGGGTCCCCATGGTCACCACGCTCTGGGGAGTCTTCACCTGGGGAGAGTTTGAGGGCGCACCTGGCAAGGCCAAGATGTACCTTGCCCTGATGTTTGTTTTCTATTGTCTGGGAATCTCCCTGGTCGCCAAGGCCAACGACTGAACTGTCTCCAGAGCACCCGCAGTAACAAAACAAGTTTATCCGCGATGACATAAGTCGCTATGGAAAAGTCAATTCTCCCGCGGCAGCTTCAACTTACACAAAGGCCTTGACTTTGCACCGCCTGATCCGTTTAGATGGCGGATTTTCAAACAACAAATCTCCAAGCCCAAAATCAGTTGGGCATACTTTTTTATTCAGCAATGATCAGATGAATCCTTAGCAGTTGCGCAGTTGATGATGTGAAGGTGTGGAACCATAACGAAAAAATCACAAGAGGAAAAATTATGTTTCCGAAAAAACTGCTGCTCGCGGTCCTCGCCTGCCTTCGTTCTTAGCTTCTGTCCATTTCTTTATCGGTCAGGCGACCGGAAGGTTCTCCGGAACCGTCGCCAAAAGGGGGGCCAGGTGTCAAGATCACATCGCAAGGTACCGGCCTCCGTTCGTGATGCCAAAACGAGCTCCAGCCACTCCCTCGTCCCCTTGTTGCCGGTCAGGGTTTGCACCATTGAGGTCAAAGCGCCAGGCTTCCCGAGACCACAAGCGATCTCCGCCTCAGAGGAAAAGCAGCGCGAAGTGATTTTTCCCTGAAAACGGCCTCGGTCGGCGGGTCGTCGAGGTTAGTGCTACCCAGGTCGCCGTCGAAACCGCGAACCCAACTCTCGGCCAGGTCATTACCTCCGAAGAGGTATCCGACCTTCCGCTCAATGGCCGCAGCTTTCGTGCCACTGGCGACGCTCACACCCGGCACGACGCGATCGACCAGCCCGATCAGCTTCTTCACGAGCACCGCCGGCGGCGAGGCGGCCACGCGCGACTCGGTCTCTCTTTCCGTTGGAGGATCGCGCGAGAGGACTGGCTCCTCAACGGGGACGATAACAATCAGCTCGACGAAGGGCACATCGGAATTTTCTCCGAAATAGACGGCATCCAGGAAACGAAGGTGCTGACTTACAATTATTCCGCCGGATCCGGAGAACGTCCCGGACCCACCGTATTGGTGACTACCAAGTCGGGCTCGAATGAGTTTCACGGGTCGCTGTTCGAGTTCTTCCGGAACACGATACTCGATGCGAAAGTGCATTTCGCCAATTCCACGCCGAAGTTTAATCTCAACCAGTTTGGCGGTTCCAGTAGGTGGCCCAATTCAGAAGAACAAGACGTTCTTCTTCCTCATTATCAGGCGAAGAGGCAGCGCATGGCGGGATTTGCCTTCCACTGGAATGCGTCCCCACACACGCCATGATGAACGACGACTTTACGATGGACCCTTTCAACTTGGCGCCACGGGGTCCGAACAACCCGTATGGGTTCCGAACAGATCTTGTTAATCCTTACTCAGGAGCCGGCTTCTATTGTCTTCCTCATGCGAGTACCCCGCCCCAGGTGTTAGGAGATGGAGGCCGGGCGCTCTTCGAATCCCTGCAACATAAAAACACAGGCCATCATCAATCCCACCAACCTGCTCAACGCAAACGGCCAGCCGGAGGGGATCGGACGAGCGCTGGTGAATCTTTATCCGGTTGCCAATGTTCGGGGCGTTGTTGGGCTCGACTACGCGTTGGTTCCCGTACGCAGGCTGGGGGGGGGAGTGTGAACATGCGGATCGTGGCAAAGCTCTTCAAACAAAGATTCCGTGTTCGCCCGCGCCGGGGGCGGTTAGGGGGGGGGGGGTCCGGGCGGAGAGCCCGGTTTCGCGGAGCAAAATCCTTTCGGAGCACGCAGAACATCTCGAATCACAGCAGCAAGTTGATGATTTCCGAGAGACGCATGTCGTCTCCTCCCGGACGATCAACCAGTTTCAGCTTTGGCTTTGACCGGATTTTCAATCACATACTTTCCTTCGGCACTGGCAGTTGCGAGGCGACCAACCTGTTAGGGCCCGGTATCGGGATCCCAGGCGCCGATCTCGACACCATTGTCCCCCATGCTCCCGGCGTTCCCTCGGGTCTCGATCGAATCCAACAAGGAATGCCTCAGCTGTGGTCTAGACGTCGAATCGATTGAGCAGTTACTACTCCGTGGGCGATCGCGCCCTATGCTCCTTATCAGGGCGGAACCAAGACACTCCGCATGGGACACGTTCGACATGATTCGGGGCAGACACAGATTCGCGTGGGGCTTAACGTTCCGTGCCAATCAGATGAACGTGCTTACCAATGCTATAAAGACGGATATAACTTCTATGGCGGAGGGAGCAGCTGGAGATTCTCTGGCCGATCGGGGGGTACAGTTTCGCAGCTCACGATCGAGCTTTCCTAGGCGCTGAAACCGGTCGCCGCTGGAAGCTGTTTCGCCCGTTCGTGCAGGACGATTCGGCGAGTCAGACCCAACCTGACAGCTCAATCTTGGCCTCGCGTGGGCCTTTGTTACCCGGAAAACGGAAGTTGCGAATCAGTCAATCGAACTTCGATTTGGCGAGAACGAAGATTCTATCTTCCCACAGGTAACATACAAAGCGGTTGTAGTATCTGCATGGCCGGTGAGCAGCCGCGTGGGATTCGGTTGCGAACAAGACCGCGCTCAAACCTCGCATTGGATTGGCATGGAAACCCATGGGACGGCAAGATCTACGTGGTTCGGGCCGGCTATGCTATTTTACCACGAGAAGTTCACCTGGAACCAAGGTGGACGAGGCCTGTGGCAGAACTGGCCGTTCTTCTACGAATCCGATCTATACGGGCCCTGCCGATCACTATAGCACCGCTGTGAGCGGTGGATGCACCCTTGCTGATACGGTCTCCGGTTGTTGCTTGCGCCGCAGCCTATTGGCAACTACTTTGGAACAAATTTCAATCTCAGAACCGCAATTTCAAACAGGGGAACGGTGCAGCAGTACAACCTCAATATTGAGCAACAGAGATCCCTCGGTAATATCGTGTTAGCTACTAGGGTCAGTGGGAACGCGCAGCACTCACATTCTGGTCAGCCAGGTGAACGAAAATCTCACCTCGCCCTCCGCTTCTCCCCGGGGCTAGGCTACGCGCTTGGCTGCGGGATCACAAACTTGCCATTCTCTCCAAGGCAACGTCATGGACCGTAACGAGCACGGCGTCTGCTCTGCGCGCTACGACTCGCTCGAGGTAAAGGCGGAGACCCAAGAAAGCATCCGCATGGCATTTACGCGCTCATTGGCTACACCTGGTCCCGCAACTTCGATTCCCGCATGCCCGATGGCCTTGGCACTAACGTTTGGAGCGATTTACTGGCCTACTCCCGGGAACGAAGAAGCTCAAATTAGGGTGCTTCGCAACTTCAATCTCAATGACAGTTTTACAGGCAGCCTTCTCTATGACCTGCCTTTTGGCAAGGGGAAGGCGTTCGGCGCAAATTGGAGCGGACCGGTGATCCCCATCTTCGGCAACCTGGGAAACGGATTTCATCATCCGAGCCACATCGGGCTTCCCACTTTTCGTAGTCGACAGTGCCAATGAATCCAGCTCTTCCTTTACAGATCTGAGCGTGAAAATTCAAAAAATCCGGTAACCCCAATGTGGGTGGCCAGGTTGCGGCGAACCCGACTCCAGAGGCCCGCGCGTCGTGCATACGCTCCAATACTCGTTCATCCCTGTGCCTTTGTCCACGCTCCTGCTGGCGAACTCGGAACCGCCGCGCGCGCACCCATCTACGGAGCAGCCGCTTCTTTAACGCCAACCTCTCGCTAATTAAAAACATCGCCATTTCGTTCGCGAGGGCATGAGCTTGCAGTTCCGGGCCCAAGCTGTACGACGGTACTTTGTCGATCAGCCGAATTTCTATCTTTCAGGCTTCGCGGGCGTCAGTGAGCAGGATTTGAGCACGCCTTCCACTTTCGGCGTGGTGAGACCGGGTTGTTGCATGACCCGTTCGGTTGGCGGGTCGGCCCGGTTTGCCCTGAAGCTTAAGTTCTAAAGCGAGCTCGGCGCGGCAGGCGGAGACTCCGGAGTCCCGCTCATCGTGGACTTCGCCTTGGGTGTTTTCCCGAGAAAAGAGTAACCGCTTCAGTGCTCTCGGCCATTAACTTGAGTGCGGAGAGGGTCAGTCGGTTTTCGCGTCGGCGGTTCAATTTGGGAGACAGGAATTCCAGATCCACCCCAGTCTTTGTCTCGTCCCGCCCCACTTTCACGCGCGTCCGCGCCGCTCCAGTTCGCTTGCGCTTCGTTGCGCTCGCAGAATGTGTGAGCAACTAGTCCGAGAAGCGGTAGGCTCCTTTTCCTGCTGGTGGACCCTGAGCGTTTCGACTGCCTAAGTAGGCGTGCCCGCAGTGCCCCGGTACTTGAGTGGCGTGATCGAGAAAAACATAGGCATCGGCGGCCGGCCTTCCCGCG
This sequence comes from uncultured Acidobacteriaceae bacterium, assembly GCA_963804075.1. GTDB lineage: Bacteria > Acidobacteriota > Terriglobia > Terriglobales > Acidobacteriaceae > Acidiflorens. Next base: position 44,251 of record CAWDPB010000051.1, read on the forward strand.
GAATCGCGCACCAAACCGCGCAGCACCGCCCGTCCGCAGCGGGCTCGTGAATCGGTTTCGTTGACGATCCCTTGGGCGGCGTCATTTCCCTTGCTGGCGGTGGATTGCGACTGTGGTTCCGTATTCACCACTCGGAGTGGCGCACGCCGCTGCGGCTTGTTGGCCGCCAGCGAGGATGCAGACGACAAATCAACGCGAAGTGAAGAAGGTTGTGACCTTCGGAGTGAAGCGATCGGCCAGCGCGACAAGGTCCTAAGAAGCAGAGAGTAAAGTCCGAGTCGATGATATACCGTGAGCTTGATGACATGGCTGACGACTCGGCTATACAATGGCACGCCGCATCGCGGTCATGTGTAGGAGGTCAGTGAAGTGAAGACGGGAATAAGGGTCATCGCAAAGTGGAGCGTTGCTGTCGTATCGTGCTCGTCTCTTTCGCGAGCACGAAGAGAAGCGCAAGGTCATCATCGTAGGAAGACGGCGGCCGGCCCGGGCGGCACCGACCAGCAGTCGATTCTCCTGCTCATTCGGTCGCCACAGACTCAGGTGCTCGGCATCGCCGTGGCTACCGGAGACGCATCACTGGGGAAGAAGTCGCGCGGCCGCGCTCGGCATGCTTGAGCTGATTGGACGCACAGGATCCTCCGGTCGTCGCCGGTGCCGAAAACCCGCTGGTTCGCGCGAAGGAACGAACAGAAGAAGATGAACGGCGCATCGGCTCCTTCGCGTGGCTGGGCGCGTGGACGGGGCGTCTCTATCACCCGGCCCGCGAACTCGGCCCCAGTGCCCGAAGGTATGCCAAAGACCAGACCTGCAGCGAGGACACCACGCATTTATAAAACGAGAGATAC
>CAWDPB010000052.1:0-5433 GCA_963804075.1 uncultured Acidobacteriaceae bacterium
ATAAACAGTCAGCCTAAATAACAACGCGGACTACTGCCTGGGAATGTGTATCTTTTCCGTCCCCGGCTTTTTGGGCATGCTTTTCGCTTTCCTGCTCCACGAGCGCGAAACCGGACCTCATGGACACGGGCTGGAAACGATCACTGCCAGTGCGTCTTAGCTCGCGGATCGTGATATGACAGGTCTCGCTGGTTACTAAGGGGATCTGCGCACAGAGGCGCTGAACACCAACTAAATGGTTCCCGCTTCGGCTCTCTACAGTTTTTGGTATTCTGGATTTTTAGCGGTGAGTGCCAGGAGCCGCTTTCTATAGTGCAAGTCCGTACAACGAACCTACTACAATGCCGCATCTGAATCGAGTAGCGGCCGGAAAAGGCGACTTGACCGACCTAAAGCCAAAGCTCACCGAAGCAGAAGCGATTGAGCGGGCGAAACAGGGTGACGAAGCGGCATTCGAAATCCTGTATCAACTGCACAAGCGCCGAGTCTACTCGCTATGTTTGCGCATGGTGTCCAATCCTTCGCAGGCCGAAGATCTGGCCCAGGAAGCATTTCTTCAGCTATTCCGGAAAATCGACACATTTCGCGGCGAGTCCGCTTTCTCAACCTGGCTGCACCGCATGACGGTCAATGTTGTGCTGATGCAGCTTCGCAAGAAGGCGCTGCCTTCGGTTTCGCTCGAGGAAACCCTGGAATCGGAAGACGAAGCGCCACGCAAGGAATTTGGCGCGGTCGATGTGAAGCTGAGCGGCGCAATCGAGCGCATGCATCTCAAGCGTGCCATCGACAAGCTTCCGCCGGGATACAAGACGGTTTTTGTTCTCCACGATGTGGAGGGTTTCGAACACAACGAAATCGCCCAGATCGTGGGTTGTTCAATTGGCAACAGCAAGTCGCAGCTCCATAAAGCGCGTTTGAAGCTGCGCGATTATCTGAAGTCCATGAGAGCCGAAAAGGCCAAGACCGGATAATTTAAAGTTTCGCTTATCGGGGAGAGAGTTCGTATGACGTGTACCGATGTACAGCAAGCCCTGCCCGACATTATGGACGGCAGCGAAGACGCCGAGTTTCAGGCGCATTTGAAGTCCTGCCCGGTCTGCGCCGAACTTGTGGCAGATCTGAACCTGATTGTTAGCGAAGCCCGCGACCTGCCCGAAAGCGACGAACCGCCCGCTCGAGTGTGGGTCCAGATCGCAAATCAGTTGCGGGCCGAAGGAATTATCCGCGACGCGGAGACAGTTCCAGGCCGACCGGTGCTGGTGCCTGCGCCAGGACGTCGATGGAATGCCTGGTGGCTTGCGCCTGTCGCTGCAGCCGTCATTGCTGTCGGCGCTTACCAGTTGACCCACAAGCAAACCGAACCCGCGCAGGTCTCCCAGCAGCCAACCGCACAGAACACCCAAATAGGCACTGGATCGCAAGCACCGCAACTGCCGCAATCGGCAAGTTGATAACAGACTCGCAGTCCACAGACTCGACGACACCTTCAGGCCATCTGCCTCAGATTCAAGCGTCTAACGCGACAGCAAGTTCCGTTTCCCACCTTAGGCAAAAGCCAGCAGACAATCCGCAGGTCGCGCAGGACATCCGCACCGAACGAGAGACAGAGCCTCCCGCCAGCGCTGAGGATCAACGCTTCCTAAGCCAGGTTTCCGAAGGGGCTCCCGGCATGCGCACGACGTATGAGAACCAATTGCGCGCGGTCAATGCCGAGATTCGCGAGACCCAGCAATACATTCAGCGGCATCCTGGAGACGAGGACGCACGTCAACACCTGTTAGAGGTCTACCAACAGAAAACCATGTTGTACCAAATGGCATTGGATCGTGTTCAATAGGAATAGGGTTTTCGGCACAGCCGAACCCAAGGGGCGTTTTTATGGAGAGTCTTCCGCGCAGCAGGGTTGTAACCGTGGTGGTGGTCGCCTGTCTAGTCTCGGCTGCGATTGCCGAGACCAAGAAGGAGTTTCACTACACCGTCGGCACCGCCAGCAATGTTTCCGTGGATACGCAATACGGGTCAATTACGGTAAAACCCGGCACGACTAATGAAGTAGTCGTAAAGGCCACGCTTCAGTCGGACAAAGCGGAAGTCGATAATCAGCAGAGCGGCAATCGTATCCAAGTTTTTTCTCATCTTTTCCCGGGCGCCGATCAGCAGACCGGTCGAATCGACTATGAACTTCTAGTCCCGCAGGACGCAACCCTTAGCCTTCGTTCTTCGACCGGCCCGCTTTCGGCGGAACGCCTCCATGGAGATCTGAGCCTGGAAGGAACCGACGCTGTTATCGACGTCCACGATGTGAGTAACGCGCACGTACACGTCAATACCATGCGCGGGCCCATCACGCTCACGGATGTTCGCGACGGCCATGTTGAAATCTCCTCCATTAGCGGCAACGTCACCATGAAGTCGGTGACCGGGCCTCTCGTCAAGGCCAATTCCGGCAGCGGCAAGATTTTCTACGACGGAGACTTCGGCTCGGGTGGCGATTACAAGTTCACGACTCATACCGGCGACATCACGGCCATCGTTCCGGCCAACACGTCTGCGGACTTCAGCGCCCACTCCATGCTGGGCAAGGTTCGCCACGACTTCCCTCTTCAACCCCGTCACACTCCGTTGTCCTTTGAGGAAGGACGTGCTTTCTTTGGTACCGTCGGGAAGGCTGGTTCCGCGGTGGTCCTCCGCTCATTCAGTGGTAAAATCCGCCTCAAGCAACGCTGAAAATAATTGGAGCTATCTCGCAAGGCCCCTTGCGTAAACACACGCCTTTAAACGCTGCGGGGAGCCTTGCTTTCAAGCTATCACCAGATGGCTTTGGCAGATTTTGAGTGGGGCGACGAGCATTGCGGCTGTTACCTCACTTTGCGGAGTGCCATGGGAGCGCGGTCTGTGTTTCTTGTAGGATTCATGGGGTCCGGGAAGAACACGGTCGGTCAGGAACTCGGCCGCCGCCTGGGCTGGGACTTCGTCGATCTCGACTGTGAAATTGAACGACGCGAGCAGCGCACAGTCCCAGAGATCTTTCGTGTAAACGACGAGCCCGTTTTTCGACTGGCTGAGACCGCCGCGTTGCATGATCTGCTCAGCCGCCACTCGCGCCACAATCGCGTGGTTGCATTGGGCGGCGGCGCATTTGTGGAAGAAAACAATCGCGCGATGCTACGGCATTGGCCCACCGTCTTTCTCGAAGCCCCGGTCGACGAACTTTGGCGGCGCTGCCAATGTGACGGTGTCGAACGGCCCTTGATGAAGAACCGAGCACAGTTCGCTGGTCTATATGAGGAACGCCTTCCGTTTTACCGCCTAGCGTCGATCACGATTGAAACTCATGGCAAGGAACCAGCTTCGATTTGCTCGGAGATCGAGAGCGCGCTCCAGCTTGAAGAAATACCCGAATCCTCCGATTCGCACTCTCCGTGACCACAAAGTTCGGCACCGCCCGATTCGTCGTCTACGATGTCTTTAGAATAGGAGAATCATCGTGAAGCAGTTTTACCGGCTCATTGCGTTTGCCATCATCGCACTGCTCGCATGTCTAGCCGCATCGGCGGTCCCTAGCCCCAAACCGAACGGGAACGAGACGGAAAAGGAGCAATCCGAAAAATCTGTCGACTCGGGTTCATTCGGCGTCTTCATGAGTGGTCACCGCGTCGGCACGGAAACGTTCTCCGTCACGCAGGACCGGAGCGGAAGCGCGATCAAGTCGGAATTCAAGACCGAAAACGATCCTAAGAACCCAGCGGCGGTTCAATCCTCCGAATTGCATCTGACCCCCACCGGCGACATCCGCCGCTACGAATGGAAAGAGTTGAGTCCTGAGCGCGCCAGTTCGGTCGTCGTCCCCAACGATCAATTCCTCAGCCAGAAGTGGAACACTGGGCCGCAAACCAAAGACCAGGAACAGCCATACCTGCTCCCACCTTCTACCAGCATCCTCGACGATTATTTCTTCGTGCATCGCGAGATACTGGTCTGGAAGTTCCTGGCCGGCAGCTGCAAGCAGGAGAAAGGACAGGTGCAGTGCCCTCTGAAACAAAGAGCGCAGTTCGGCACGCTGGACCCACGCCAGCACGCCTCTGCGCCTCTCAGCGCGGAGTACCTTGGCCGGGAAAAAATCGCCTACAAAGGCAACCAGCAGGAATTCAACAAGATCGAACTCAAGACTGAGGCTGGCGCATGGCAGTTATGGCTCGACGATCAATTCAAGGTGGTGCGCATCCTGATCGAAGGCGACAATACTGAGGTCATTCGCGATTGAGATGATGCGCCAATGGGCCGTCCGCCATGTGCCCAAGGTCACCGTCCGATGTGGTTCGCTTATCCAACTACGACCGTGGTGCGATAAAGTGGGGTGGGACTTCCTCCGGAACACATTGGTGCTGGATCACTTGTGACGATCTTCGACTCACGAACATCGCGCGTCTTGCTGACGGTCTCGCTATTTGCGTTAGGCCTTGGCTTTCTTTACACTGCGCGGCGCACTCTTATTCTTTTCCTGTTTGCCATCCTCTTTGCCTATCTGATTGATCCGGCGGTGGCACGTGTGCAGAAAATAGTCCGCAGCCGTCCGCGCGCCATCGCGGCCATTTACTTCCTTTTAGTCGTCGCTCTGGCGCTCTTTATTCTTTTCGCCGGTCCGCGGATCAGCCGCCAAAGCGCCCGGCTTGGAGAAAGTCTGCCTGGATTGATGGAAAGGGCAAGCAGCGGCCAAGTCTCGGGTCAGATCGGCCAGCTCCTCGCTCGTATCAGCAAGCAGCACGGATGGAGCGAAGCCACCCAATCCCGCATCCAGTCCTTCCTCACCACACACCGCGACGAACTTTTCGATTTTGCGCAGCGCGCTGGCGTTCGCCTCGCCGAGGCCTTGCAGGAAGTTTGGGTGCTGTTTCTCGTACCCATTCTTGCGATTTTCTTCCTGCGCGATGGAGAGAACTTTCACGGCGTTCTCGTTTCCCTGGTGCAATCGCGCACGCAGCGCGAGTTCCTGCAGGATGTCCTGCACGATCTGAATGAAATGCTCGCACAATTTATCCGCGCCCAACTCACGCTCGCCGCTCTTTCCTTTGTCGCCTACTCATCTTTCCTGGGAATCATGCGTGTGCCCTATGCGCTGATGCTCGGCACCGTCGGCGGCGCGTTGGAATTTATTCCGGTCGTCGGACCTCTGGTAACCGGCGTCGTGATCGTCGCCGTCGCGATCCTGACCGGTTACACCCATTGGCCATTTCTGATTTTGTTTCTCGGGCTCTGGAGAATGGTGCAGGATTACGTCATTTCTCCCCGCATCATGGGCGCGAGCGTCGAGTTGCATCCGCTCGCCGCCTTGTTCGGCGTTCTCGCCGGCGCGGAAATCGCGGGCGTACTCGGCGTGTATCTTTCGATTCCGGTGATGGCCAGCCTTCGCATCGTCTGGCGCCGCTGGCGCAT
>CAWDPB010000053.1:0-53309 GCA_963804075.1 uncultured Acidobacteriaceae bacterium
ACTGGTCGTTGCCGACGATCGATGCTGAACGCCCGTGGCCGGGATTACTGCCGTTCGGCGAAGACTCGCGCATGTACTTTCACGGCCGCGAAGCCGAGACGGACGAGCTGTTCCGGTTGATCGAGCGCGAGCCTCTTACAGTGCTCTTCGGCCAGTCGGGGTTGGGAAAATCATCGCTGCTGAATGCTGGCGTATTTCCGAATCTTCGGCGTGCCGGATATTTGCCGGTGTACCTGCGCCTGAATCTGGATGCGACGGCACCGGTGCTCATCGATCAGGTGTGGCATGCGCTCATCTGCGAATGCGTGGACCACGAGGTGAGCGCGAGCGAGATTCTGCCGGGCGACGGACTCTGGCAGTATCTGCACCGGCCGGAAACTCAGTTCCTCAATCCCCATGGACGGCCGGTTGTGCCTGTGCTGGCGTTCGATCAGTTTGAGGAGATTTTTACGCTGGGCCGGCAGACGCCGGAGCAAACCGCGCGCACGCAACTGCTGCTGCAACAACTGGGCGAACTGATCGAAAACCGTTTGCCGCCGGCACTGGAACGCGAATTGACCGTGCATCCGGAGCTTCTGGATCAGTTCGATCTGCTGCGCCATGCAGGCATTATGCTTAAGAGTTAACGAAGGGGGATGCATGGTTTCTACCGGCGCGTGCTTCGATCGTTCATGGGAGGTGTACCATAAGAGAAGAACAACTGGCCGTCGATGCAGGCGGCACTATTCGAAACAAGGTCTTCGAAAATCGATACCTGATACTTGTCTTCCGCTTGGTTCTGGCCGTGACCTTTTTTGTCTCATCGTTCGGGAAGCTGGTGAATATCGAACACTACTCGGTCGCTATGGTATACAATCTCGATATACTGCCGGGACCGCTGGCGATAGGCTTCGGGTGGGCCCTCCCCTTCATTGAACTCGCCTGCGGGTTCGGCCTGCTGTCGCGTATTGACCCGCCTGTCCGCTCTCGGCGTCGCATTGCTGAGCATTTCTTTCTTTATTACCAAGGTCATCCTGCTCTCCCGGGGGACGGATGTGGAATGCGGTTGTTTCGGGGCGATCGGATCCGCCATGTCGTCGTGGAGCATCATTCTCGACCCGGGCATGCTGGTGCTGTCGGCGGTAATCTTTTTTTCAACCAGGCGCAGCCGCCATTGGGTGTCTCTCGGGCGCAAGTTACCGGAGAAGTGGTGCGCGAAGCTGGATCCTGTGTGGTAGGGGAAAGAATCACGGGTTGCCCGGCCGTCCAAAGACGACCGGGCAACCCGTGGGGAAAACATTTCGGGTCTGTCGGATACTTGGCCTTGACCCAGTCCTCCCAGGCACCCCGCGGCGTCGTGCCCTTCAGATAGTAAACTTTCTCGTAGCCCGCCTTCAGTATGCCTGTGTCAAACTGACACTCGTAGAATCGTTCACTCAGGCGCAATAGAGGACAATCGTCTTATCCTTGGGGTATTTGTTCATCCAGGAGCCAACTTCATACCTTCTTCCTTCACGGCCCCTTTGATCTTCACTTTACTCTCACTCCAGTCATAATTCGTGCGCACATCGATGATGACTACGTGGGCTCCCAGGAGGGAAAGGAGCCGCTTTTTGTCATCGCGTGCGGATCGTCCGCTCGTACGACGCCAAACGACAGGGCAATGAGCAGCAGCGCAACGGTTATACCACATACTTCACCATAAGCACACCCCTTTTCGTATTTTGTGCCCCTCTTGGCACCGCAACAAGCCCCCTCTCCTCATCACCGATGAGGGTTGCGGGACCGGATCGAGGCCACCATTCTCAAACGTACCGGGCAGGCTTTACCGGACCAATCATTCATGCAGTATAACACGGTCGAAGGCGTTGGCCAGAGGCTGTGACAGAGTGAATTGGCGCGTAAGTCCATCCACCAAAATGGTCCGGCCAAGGGGCTCGATGACGATCGCCTTGTTCCTTCCGATCGTGTCGAGCACTCTTTCCGCAAACGACGCAGGCGGCACGGGCTCGAGGCGCTCAAAAATACGACTCGCGGCTTCGAGAAATTTTCGTGGATTATGCACTTGACAAATGTTGAGAACCGTAGTATATTATGATCAGAGGCTAAAGCACAATGGAAAACACAGGATTGCTGGCACCCCAATACAAAACCGAAGAGGCAGCACGAGAGCATCTTGAAATGATCCGGTGGCCTGATGGTCCGGTCTGCCCGCATTGTGGACAAGCTGATAAGGCTTCGAGAATTCAACCTCAAGGCGGCTCTAAGAGCCCTGCCCGGAAAGGTTTGTGGTTTTGCCGCGTCTGTGACAAACAGTTCACGGTCACGGTAGGTACAATCTTTGAAGACTCACATATTCCACTTCACAAGTGGCTGTTGGCAATCCACCTTATGCTATCCTCAAAGAAAGGAGTGAGCGCGCACCAGCTAATGCGTAATCTCGAAATCGGCAGCTATCGTTCTGCGTGGTTCATGGCACACCGCATTCGCTGGGCGCTAACGCAAGAGCCGGTCAAAGGGTTATTCGACGGAATCGTGGAAATGGACGAAACTTACATAGGCGGCAAGCTGCGTGCTGGTTCTTCTGTGACTAAACCTGGAGAGCGGCCAAAAGATCGGCTCAGTCATGTAGAGAACAAAGCGGCCGTTGTTGCCGTACTGCAACGCGGTGGCAACGTTCGATCCTTTCATGTACAGAAGGTTACTGCAAAGAACATAAAGCCGATCGTTCACGAGATGATTGCAGAGAACGCGCACGTTATGACTGATACTTCTAACACGCTGAAAAGTGCAGGGGGTAAGCGCAAACTCTCTCAAGTGAACCATACCGAGAAAGAGTATGTGCGCATGGAGAACGGAGAGAAGATCACCACTAACACTGTGGAAGGATACTTCTCGATCTTGAAGCGCGGAAATATCGGCATCTATCATCATTGGGACAAGAAGTACACCGGGCAATATTTGAGAGAGTTTGACTGGCGCTACAACGTGCGGAAGCTTCCAGACATGGAGCGCACCATAGGTGTCTTGAAGGCTACAGGCGGAAAGCGACTCATGCTTAAGACACCGATCAATGGAAAAAAGGAGGACTGACTTAGGGTAGAGATACAGATAGCTTGCTAACTTGAAGATTCCCTATTCACAGTAGGGTTTCTTCGAGAACAATTCGGCGCAAATAAACTATACCACTATAGGTGCGCCGATGCAAGCTTCCCGCAGGCGATTTTTAGAGGAATTGTGGTTTACCATGCATCATTCAAATAACCCATATAGAAACCTTCTTTATGAGATGTTATCTTGATGAAAGCGGGATCGATGCCAAAAACCCTGATGCCGTAGTCGGTGGTATTGTTTTAGATAGAGATTCGTTTGTTTCTTTTGATCCCGAATGGGGAGATTTATTGATACGACACAAAATCAAACCCTATCCAGGTAGCTCGGTCCCTTCTTTACATATGAAAGAATTTGGGAAGGATGGAAAGGATAAAGACTTAACTCCTCACGAAAAATTTGATTTATTCACAGATGTAGCCGAGGTGATTAATCGTTACAAAAAATATAGTGTAGCGGCCACTATTAGCAAATTGACGTACGAAGCGAGAATCCAAGATGAAGTCAGGAAAAAATTTAGCGAATATGGATTCTGCTTTCTATTATGCGCTTACGAAAACTATGGTGTCCTAAAAACGAGCGATACTATGAAGATATGGCATATTTATTAGACGAAGGAAACGAAAAAAGAGCGGACATTGATGCTGCTCATCAAGCATATGTTACGCACAAAAAAAAGTTGAATTGGCGCATAGGTTCTTATGGCTTTTATAATGATGAAAAGGTATCTGCCTTACAAGCCGCCGATGTTATTGCTTGGGCAACGCGCCGAAGAGTTAGCGGACCGCCATTCAAAAATGGATTTGAGCCAATTAAAGGCATATTTGATCATAAGCATTTTCAGCAACTATGGAGACGAAAAGCACTTACAGAATTGGCAGAGAATTTTATGGATTGAGGTGATTACCATGAAAAAACGAGATCCTATAGTATCACTTATAGTCGTCATTTTGATTGGAGTATTTTTGGCAGGCTCTACAGCTTGGGCACAAGCTACGCTTCATCTCCAAAAATCCGACAACACCTTCAATGTCTTACCCGCCCAATGCGCGTTATGTTGCTATCCAAGCAGCTAGCGAACCCTTTATGAGCAGTTTTGCTGTTTGGATTCTCGACACTTATACCGGACAGGTAGAAGCATATCGAATCGTCATACGAACTAATGGCCAAGCATGGGTTGAGCATTTACCCATAAATGTGGAAATACCGACGCCCAGTCCGTAAAAAGAAAGGAGTCCTGCCATGGAAAAGCCAAAGAAAAAAATCCAAGAAGATGACGTCCTCGCCGCTCTTCTCAAGGTGAAGCCTACTGTTGATATGCCCAGGTCCGGGCCTACGAAATCAAAGACATTACAAAGCAGGGGGGACCGACGAAGCAAAAACGAAAAGAATAGGCTATAGACTTGCTTCATCTTCTAGAGCACTCTTAAGTCGTTCGGGAGTCCAGGGGTTGTAACGATCTTTCAATTTTTTCTTGTCAAGATCAACCATCATGTCATAAAGAGTCTTTATTGACGGCCAAGCTCCCGGGTCATCTTCATGGTAGGTTTGAATGATTTCTTTTCCTGCCTGCCAGTACAACTGTATCCAGTGAGAAAAATACTCATATACTCCATCAACATCAACTTGTCGCTTGACGGTCTTGCTTGCTACTGGTGAATCAAGAAAATCTATTACGTATTTGAAATGAGCACTACCCCTCTTTTGCCCTAATAAATATTGAGCGGCAAGTTTTCTCTCCTCTTTCATTTTTATGAAGAATCTTTCCTCGTATCTATCGAGCAGTTCAATGGATTTATTTCTATGCGTATTGTAGCAAGCAAGAAGGACAGAGAGTACTCCGAAACCCACAACGGAATATCCGAAAAGAGTATAGTGCTGGTTTAACGCCATAAAGCCCAGTGAAATAAAAGCGAACAGGCCCACAAGTCCCGGCAATTCGAAATGCTCATAGATTTTCTTGAACCATGCCATCTTTTCATATGTAGCATGTTCACCAAAACCATGTCTATCAAAATTCCCTTACTTCACGATTCCCACAATACATGTAAACATTAATATATTCAGATGTCAATATATATGAAAACTTATACATTTGTCAAGTGCATAAGTCAGAAATTTTCGCTTGACAACGGCAACATCGGCGTGTCTTGATAAGTACATTGCATGGCTTCCAATAGCGGCCGGTTCATGTCGGTAGCGATCATCTTGGAGATCGGCGAAGCATTTCCACTCCTGGACGTGCCGAGGCGCGAGCTGCACAACCCAGAATGGTGGGGGGAGGCGATGTATGAAGACGATCACGATAGCAAATCAAAAAGGGGGTTGCGGTAAGACCACGACCGCGGTCAATCTGAGCGTCGCTCTGGGTGCTCTCGGAAGGAAGGTCCTTCTGGTCGATTTGGACCCTCAGGCTCATGCCTCTTTTGCGCTACGGACGGACAATCAGCCGCCCGACAGGTTCATCTACAACGTTCTGACCGACAATCCTGAAAAGAAACGCTCTTTCGAGAGCTGTAAAGTCAGCGTCTCCCCGAATCTCGACATGGTGCCGTCGAGTATCCATCTCTCCAACCTTGAACAGGGCTCACGGACAAAAAGGGTGCGGCCTCGGAACTGTACGGGGTATTGTCCCCACGCCGGTCAAGATACGATTACATCCTCATCGACTGTCCGCCGAGCCTCGGATTCCTCACCTTTAACGCCTTGAGGGCGGCCGACTGGGTCATCATCCCCATCGACATGAGCCCCTTCACCCTTATGGGCGTCGGAAAGCTCTTGGGGATGATTGAGTTGGTCGAGGCGAAGATCGGACACGTCCCCCGTGTGAGTGCCCTGGCTACCCTGTTCGACAAACGCACGAGGGGATTCGCAACGCATACTCGATGAAATAGAGACTTTCTTTGCAGACCGGATGCTCAAGACCATCATACGACACAATGTTGCCCTCAAACGGGCAGTCTCCGAAGGTGTCTCGGTCATGGATTTCGATAAAACATCGACCGGCGCCGAGGATTACGCGGCGCTTTCCGATGAGATAGTTAGGCTCGATGGAGCTTGGAAGGCCGAAGCGCCTGGTGCGTCATCGGTCTCAGGCCGGATTCTTGAGGAACGGCGCGCTGATTTGTCCGGCAAAGGAGAGACGGAAAGATCGCCGGGACCCGATGGGAGGGAAGTGACGTTCATTATCGAAGCGCCGGCAGCCAAAGACATCCATGTGGTTGGGGACTTCAACGATTGGGGAGTGAGTGACGACAACAAGCTTGTTCGCCGCGAGAACGGCTATTGGGAGAAATTGGTGAAACTGCGGCCCGGCAGATACCGGTACAAGTTTGTCGTCGACGGAGAGTGGACCCTCGATGGCAGGAATCAACAGTGCGAGAGAAACGAGTTCGGAACCTTCGACTCCGTAACCGAGGTTTAGCCGGGCGAGGCGCAATGAAGTCCAAAGGAGCAAAAGATGCCGCTGATCCGGAAAAAGCGTATTTGGTGGGAGCCCGTCCCCGGGGCCACGGGCTATGTGGTGTACGTCGGCACAGATAACAAAGTCGTTGATCCCCCCAGGTTCTCGTGGGAGGATACGGCCGGCATGATTTTCAAACCGGTCGCCGGAAAGACGACTGAGTTGGTTATCCCGGATGAATGGCCGGAATTCCCAAGACAACCGGGGGTTTACCGTATCGCTGTCACATCGAGGGACGATGTGGGGAACGAAAGCGACCCCCTTTTTCTCTCCGGAGTATTCAGTCTCGTGGCCCCGGCATCCCCTCCGAAGGGCGGGATCAAAGCTTCCCGTTGGCCTTTTCGGAGCCGAGTGCTTTTGATCAATCCTCTCTGTCGCGGGGGCGAACAATCATCGGCAGGGGGCTGGACGAGGTCAAAGACAACAAAGAGGTGGGAAACGCATATCTGGGGCGCGATCTGCCCGCCAAGGATCGGACCGCCTGGTAGGGTGTGCTCCTAGGAAGCGCCTTTCGCGATCGGAAGATGCGCCTGTAAAGACTGCAAAAAAGGTGACCGCTCGGCCAATGAAGGGGAAGAAACAGATTCTCATGTATAGCACAAAAAGCGCCACATGGCGCTTTTTTGGTTCATCTGACCCCTTCGGAAGAGCCGGCGTGGTTGCTTCAATCCATTGAAGTGAAAATCCTGAATACTGTTGTCGGTGATTATGCTATACAAAAGGAGGAGTAGCGGTTGAGCCGTTTCCCGATGTTTCTTGCCTGCTGCGTTTCGACCTGTCTTCTCCTTCTCGACGTTGCAGCCGGGGAGGGACCGATGAGGATATGAGCCCTGCTTTTTCAATGTCGACCACCACCTGGGTCGCGGTCAGCTTGACCACCGTACCTTTGATGACATGGTCGTCGCCAATAGCCTCTTCGGTCTCGCTCGTAAAAGTCTCAAGCGCCGAGGCAAAGTCGTCGCTGCCGGCGGAAGCTGCGGTGTCGTGTGTCGTCGGGCTTGCGGCTTCGGCCGCCGCCGGGGCAGGACTTGCCGCCTCGGGCGTTTGATCGGAATCTACTGCCGCCGGAACTTCCGCCGTCGGAGCGTCATGGGCGGAAACTTGCTCTTCCGCAGGGGCAATGGTTGTGGGCTCGGGCGCATCTGCTACCGCCGAGCCGCCGGAATGGAGATCATGTTCAGTTGTCATGGTTTGAGTGGGAGAATCAGTGTGGCTGGTAGTGTCGTCGAACAAAGTCATAGCCTCTGTGCCACGCACGTGTGCGTGACGATTGCGGGACGCTGTGTAACGGACTGCTGGCGTGGTCAAAGGTTGCGTTGAGGTCGTCCTGGCGGACGGCCCTAGTTACAATCCCAGCTGCCGGAACGTCGAAACGAACCCGCGTCCATTAGGGACTCTTCGACTATAGCAACCGCCCCCCATTAGGTCAAACCCTCCATGACCCCAAGCCGAAGAATTTACCAGGGTGTCACACAGCGGATAGCTCCCTGCTAGCGGCTGGTTTCTGCTACCCTCCCCCACATGGATTACCTCTGGACTCCCTGGCGCTACGCCTATGTGAGCGGCGCTGACCGCGCAACTACTTGCATCTTCTGCGACGCCCCCCAACAGACCGACGAGCAGGCTCGCATCGTCCACCGCGGCACTCATTGCTTCATCATTCTGAACACTTATCCCTACACCAACGGCCACGTCATGATCGTCCCTTACGCTCACCTCGACGCGCTGCAGAAACTCCCCCCCGCCGCCGCCGCCGAGATGATGGCCCTTACCCAGCGCATGGAATCCGTCCTGCGCTCCCTTTATCGCCCTGACGGCCTCAATCTCGGCATGAACATCGGCAAAGCCGCCGGCGCAGGCGTCGTCGGACACATCCACATGCATATCCTGCCGCGCTGGATCGCCGATGCCAATTTCGCCAGCGTGATCGGTGAGACCCGCGTGCTGCCCGAAACGCTGGGAGTTACCTGGCAGCGCATTCGTGAAGCCCTCTTGTCCCTTCCGCCCGTGTCATCGGGAGCATAGCGCGAGATCATGCCCTCGGATATCTTGTCCCCATCAACCGCCATCGAACAGAACGCCAGGGTCGCGCCTCAGTGAAATACCTTGGCAAAGAACCCCTTAATCCGGCTCAGTAATCCATGATGTTCCTGTGGTGACGGCGAACTCGGTGCCGTGTTCTCGCCCGTCGGCGGAGGTGATACCACTGCCGTCGAATCCAGCTCCACCCTCAGGTCGGTAGCGGGCTTTGATGCCTGCGGCACAGCGCTCGCGTCCTCGGCGGGCTTCGGCGGAGGTTCCTTCGCATTGAACACAAGCGGCGCGGTCACCTGGACGCGTAGATCGCTCGCCGTCTGGCGGCCCTCATTGGCTGGAACTCCCGGCATCGGCGCGGCCTGGGCTGCACCCTCCCCGCCCTGCATCGAATCTGAACTCGCCCGCGGACGCTCTCCTCTCGCGCTCGCGCTTTGCGTTGGCAGCTCATTCCCGGCGCGTTCGACATTCTGTTGCGGCGGAGGACACCCGCATTCGAGCGGCACATTCGCATCCATGCGGTCCAGCCGCCCCGCGCGGAACACCAACCCATCCGTCGCTTTGACCTGATAGCTGTGATCGCCCAGCAGCTCCGTCGCAGTCACGGCCCCCGTGTTTCCCGGCAGCGCGCGCACGCACGTGTCCCCGTGCCTGTCCGCGCTGAACGCGAAATCGAACTCCCCCGGACCATCGAGCGCAATGCGAAAATCCGGCGTCATCACCAGATCAGTCGAAGCATCCAGATATAGGTGCGCCTCGATCGCCCCTGTATTCATGCCCAGCAGCAGGTTGTGTTTGTCTTTCGACGCAATGATTGAGACAGTCGTCCCAGGACATACACGTAACTCGCCGCCACTCGATAAGCTGAGCACCGCCGTGTCCGCCCCAGCGGTGAATGACGAACCGACACTCGCCGCATTGGCCGAAATCGCCAGTGGCCCAGCGGCCCGCGCCGCTTTGATCACCGGCTTCGGCGCCGGCGTAAGCGTAGGAGTCGTGGCTGGCTCAAATGGCGAACTGCTCTCCGCGCTCGGATTCTTTCCCAGGTGAATGACCAGGCGATTGCCCGCTGCCTGCCATGAAAAGGATCGCGGCGCTTCCAGATCCACCACGATCCGAGCCACGGGCGGCGCTTGCTGAAACTGGCTGGCGCGCAACGCAGTGATCTGGTCCGCCCCTACTTCGATCCGCTTCTGCGCCATATCGATCCGCGCATGCGGCAAGTCGATCACCAGCCGCGCCGGATTTTCGATGACCGAAATCTCTGGAATGAGCGGCAGCGTAGAGAGAATCTCTACTGCGGGCCCGTCAGCCTCCTGAATGACACGGAAACTCTTGACGGCAGCGGCCTTCCCCGCGACCGCAGCCGAACTCGCCGTGGGCTTCGGAGACATTTGCGCAGGAAGCGGCCCCGCGCCAAACGCAAGCATCGCCAAGCAAATCGCGCAAACATCAATCGCGCGGCAACGGAAGGTTTGAGAAGCGGATTTCACAGCAGGCTCGGCCTTTGACTTCCAACATACCACCGAGTGTCCACTCGCGCCCACGGAGAGGGGGCACGTAGGGATACCCCCGGGCCTGTTCAGCAAAACGCATCTCAGCGAAGGCCTCCGCCAACAAACCTGCGGAAAATCAACTTGAGACCTTTGAAGGGATGCTTTACCGGCTGCGAAGGGTGCGGCTTCCAGTTTCAACGCTAAAACCCTTTATTCTGTCACTCCGGGTCGTCAGAGCCGCGCTTGCGCGCTGAGGACGGCGAGGAATCTGCATTCCTCAACCTCTTGCGCAGCCTGTTTCGATCGATGAGGGAAATTCCGGGTACGCCAATGACTACTGATTTTCCTCGGCGGCCTTTTCGGTGAGGAATTCGTATTCCTCAATGACGGCCGCAACCGCCATCTTGCCCGTGGGCATGCCGCCTTCCACGCGAACCACGCGTCCCTTGCAATGCACCCGTATGCTCTCGCTCAGCGTGATCTCCGGCGGCAGCGTCAGCGTGAAGTCGATTGGCGAACCGGCCTGGATGCCGGACTCGACAAAAAAGCAGATTCCGCGCGCGCTCACATCCTTCGTTTGGCCCGTATGTTCCTGCTGGTTTCCCCGTAGCGTACATTTACAGGCAAACGCAGCGGGAAACGCCGCGTTGACCGCTTCTCTTTCTCTGGAGCCTCAGCCATCGAACCTCCCGGAACTGACCGTTAAATATGGCGGGAACGAACCTTCATGTCAAGGCTTCGCCGTCAAGTTATTGCCGCCTGACCACCACCCCCGTGACTGATTTTTTCGCTTCATTTGCCGCGCGGCTCCCGCGCCCCTCATCGGAAGGCCGTAGAATAACCTCGTGGTATTCGTCCTCGACAACTACGACTCTTTTACCTACAACCTCGTGCAATATCTGGGGGAGTTCGGCGCCAAGGTCGAGGTACGCCGTAACGATGAACTAACGGTCGGCCAAATCGCTTCGCTCAACCCCGATCGTATCCTGGTTTCTCCCGGTCCCTGCACGCCCCAGGACGCCGGCATTAGCATCGATCTGATTCGCCACTTCGCCGGCAAGGTCCCGTTGCTCGGCGTCTGTCTTGGACATCAAGCCATCGGCGCGGCTTTTGGCGGCCAGGTTGTGCGCGCAAAAACACTCATGCACGGCAAGACCAGCTTGGTCGAACACGACGGCCAGACCATTTTTCGCGGAATTTCCTCCCCGCTGACCGCAACTCGCTATCACTCGCTCATCGTCGCCGAACAGAGCCTGCCGCCCGATCTCGAAGTCAGCGCCTGGACCCGCGATCGAGATGGCACGCGCGTCATCATGGGCCTCCGCCACCGCAAGTTCCCCGTCGAGGGTGTGCAGTTCCATCCCGAAAGCGTCCTGACTGCCGCCGGCAAACAAATCGTGGAAAATTTCCTGGGACTCTAGCCGATTTTGATGTGTTGTGAAAGGGTGCGGCTTCTAGCCGCACTGTAACTGCGGGGTCATCGGCGGTGGCTTTTACCCGCCGATGAACATCCGGGCGCGCAAATGACTTCTCCCGCAAATTCCGGAGCGCCTTCGTCCTAGCGGACGAAGTACTTCCAAGCCACCACAATTGCGACCAGGGCAATGCCAGCCACATATCCCCAAAGCCGTCCCGTTTGCAGCTTTTCATGATCCATAAGAACACCCCTTACTGAACCTACTATGCCACACGCGTCATGTGGAGCGAAGCGCCAAATAATCAACTACTCACCTGGCATTTCTCCCGTCAATCGCCACCGTCCCCGCTTTCCGCTAACATCTTTCCCATGGCACCGACCGCCCGCAACGCCAGCCAAGCTCCCACGAATACCGCCGCGGCCCCTGGCGTGCTGTCCTTGGCGCATTCCCGATGGTCCGGCGACGTCGCCATCCTTATCATCTATCTGGCTACAGCCACCGTCCTGGTACATCTGATCACCGGAGGCCAATACGGCTTCCATCGCGACGAACTCGCAACCCTCGACGATGCGCGTCATCTGGCCTGGGGCTATGTCGCTTACCCGCCCGTCACTCCTTTCTTCGGACGGCTGTCGCTGATTCTCTTTGGAACCTCGCTCACCGGATTCCGCTTTTTCGCAGCCGCCGCCCAAGCCGCTGCCGTCGTACTCACCGGCCTCATGGCCCGCCACATGGGCGCGCGGCGCGGCACTCAGTTGATCGCTGCCGCCGCCTCGCTGCCTTTTTGCCTGGGCGCCCTCCGCAACGCCGCCTCCGCCGCAAACAGTTTCCCCGGGAGGCACCGCAACCTACTCGCTGTCTCTGAACGCAAACACCGGCAACCCGCACCAGCCCATCACGCTCTCGTGTGCGCAAAGCTCGCTGCCATCGGGTGCGACCTGCCTTTTCACGCCGGCAACCATCACCCCCGGCGGCAGCTCAGTTCCGTTCTCGCTGGCCGTGACCGTGCCCTCCAGCTCCGCATCATTGCAAAACAACGCGCGCCCCTTCTTCGGACCGCAGTCACGACGCTTCTTAGCGACACATATCTACGTCGCCTTCATCCCCCTGGCAGGAATCTTGCTGCTGGGATCAAAGCGTAAAATCGCAAAGGGAAATGGAAAAGTTGGAGAAACGGGCGCCCTCGCCCCTCTCGGCAAACCCGACGCCGCAACGAGCCACGATGCTCGCTGGATATGTCTGGCATTTGCGGGAATCTTCCTGCTCGCGCTGATTGCGTGCGGAGGAAACTCGTCGTCTTCGTCCGGCTCGACGACCTACACCATCAAAATTCAAGGAACAACGGCAGCACAACCAAACCCATTCACGATCACTACCGCCAGCCTGACCGTGCAATAACGATTTTGGGTGGCGTAGCGCTTCAGCGCTGCGATAACACTGTCCCCTTGCCGCCGGCTTTAGCCGCTGCGGCAAAATCGGCGCACGGCCTCACTTCTTCGTCTCGTGATACTCCTCTTCCGTGTTCACCGCCCAGATATTGCTCTTGTCAGTCACGCCCGCCACAATGTTGTCCACCGCCGTCATCGCCGTCAGCATCGAGTGATCCTGATTGTTGTACTTGTGCATCCCGTTCCGCCCCACCAGAAACAAGTTCTCGAACCCGTCCATACATTTCCGTACTTCGTTGAACCGCTCGTACAATCCAAAATATGCCGGATACGTCTTCGGCATCCGTGCCACCGTTGCGTCCAGCAGATCGTTCTTGTCGATGATCCCGATCTTGTCCAGTTCTTCCGCCGCCAGCCGTGTCATCTCTTCGTCCGTCCGTTTCCACAGTTCGTCGCCTTCCTGGCAAAAATATTCCGCGCCCAGCCACACATTCCGCTGATCGCCCACCAGATAAGGACTCCAGTTGTTGAACACCTGCAAGCGCCCAATCAGCACATCCGGCTCCTGTATATAAATCCAGTTGTCGCTGATCAGCTTGTTCGTCAGATCGCCCGGCTCGCGGATCCTCAGCTTCTTCAGCAGCAGGCCCACAGTAATGAAGTCGCGATACTGCAATCCATCCGCAATCTCGCGCACCGGCCCCGGAATCGCTTCGCCCATTGCTCGCGCCAGTTCCTGCACCGATGTGGTCGAGAAAAAATAGTCCCCCGCAAACCGCCGCTCCTCGTTGTTTGCAGTCTTCCCCGTCACCGCCACCACGCGCCCATCGCGCGTTTCCACCCTGTCTACCTCAATTCCCGTGACGATTTCCCCGCCCGCTGCGAGCACTTTTCTCGCAACCTCCTCCCACATCTGCCCAGGCCCAAACTTCGGATACAAAAACCGCTCAATCAGCGACGTCTCCGTCTCCTTCTGCGCGATCTCCGACTTCCCGCTTCCCACAGCCTGTTTCACAAAGTGCGCGAGCGCTTTTCGGATCGACAGCCCCTTGATCCGCTGCGCTCCCCACTCCGCGCTGATCTTGTCGCACGGCACACCCCAAACTTTCTCCGTATACGACTTGAAGAACGTCAGATAAAGTTCCCGTCCGAACCGGTTAATAAAAAACTCTTCAAGATTCCTCACCGGCTTGATCGGGAACATCGTCCGGTAAACGTAGCTGCATCCGATGCGCACCGTTTGCCGCGCACCGAGCTTGCGCAGCGTGTCCGCAGTCAGCTGGATCGGATAACTGAAAAACTGCCGAAGAAAATAAATCCGCGACTTGCGCGACCGCGTGAGCATTCGCAAATCGATGCGCTCCGCCTCGTCGCCTTGCTCCATCGGCATCTGCGCCAACCACCAATTCATCACCCGGTCGCTCTTGGAGAAGAAACGGTGCCCGCCGATGTCCATCCGGTTTCCCTTGTACCGGATCGTCCGCGATATCCCTCCCATATACTCGCTGCGTTCCAGCACAATGGGACGAATCCCCGCCCGCGTCACCAGTTCATGCGCAGCCGTGAGCCCAGCCGGTCCCGCCCCAATAATGACTGCTGTTTTGTCTGCCATAAGCCAGCTAGTGTACCGTCCCTGCCCCACCTAGCGACAGCTACATACAAGGTAACGCCGATCACATTACGGCTCGCGCCCCCATGTTATGGTGTGTAATCCTAGGACCTCGGAATGAGCACGTCCGCCGAACTTCGCGCCTTGTTGCAGCAACGCATCGTGCAGTTGCTGGCCCTTGCGGTTCTGCTCGCGATTGCCGCTGGCCATTCGTTGCAGCTTAAGTTCTGTGTCCTCGACCTCGACATCTGGTGGCACCTCAAAGTCGGCGACTGGATCGTCGAGCACGCTGCCGTCCCTCACATCGGCATTCTCTCCCGCACCGCCGCCGGCCGCCCCTGGGTCGCCTACAGCTGGGGATACGAAGTCCTTCTCTCCTACGCCTATCGCTGGTTCGGCCTCGTCGGCATCGGCATCTACGGAGTCCTTCTCACTCTCGCCGTTGCTTACAGCATCTTCTGGATGGCTCTTCGCCTCTCGGGCAATTTCTGGCGATCCTGTCTCATCGCCGCCATCGCCTGCTCGGCATTTCTCTACTACATCATGCCGCGCCCCGTCTTCTTTTCGATGACGTTCTTCACCATCGTCCTCGCGCTTCTGCTCGAGGCCAACCGTGCAGGCCGCATCCAGCCGCTCTACTGGCTGCCGCCTTTGTTCTTGTTGTGGGCCAATCTCCACATCCAATTTATCTACGGACTCTTTTTGGTCGGCCTCTTCGTCTCCGTCAACATTGCGCAGCGCCTCGCCGCACACTGGCAAATCGCTCCCGGGTTCGTTCTTCCCCCCACCTTGCCCGCCGGGCCGCTCGTAGCCATTTCCGCCGCCTGCGTTCTAGCCAGCTGCATCGGACCTTACTCCTATCACCTTTTCCCGGTCGTCTACGAATACTCGAAGGCCAAGGTCCCCTACCTGATAATCCGCGAACTCCAGCCCATCAACTTTCGCGGCGTCAGCCACTACGTGCAGCTTCTTCTTACCTGCGCCGGCTTCTTCGCCCTCGGATGGCGCAAGAGAATCGACCTCTTCAAATTCGCCCTGCTCACCATTGCCACCGTCGTCGCCTACCGCACCATGCGCGACTCCTGGTTCATCTGCATTCCCGCCGCCGCCGCGTTAGCCGATTTTCCGGCCGCTGGTTCATCCGAAGACATGTCTGGCACTGACGGCGCGCGCGGCCCGCTCCTGACCTGGCCCGAACGCGTTGGTGTTGCTGCTTTCGTCGCCTTCGCGCTCGTACTATTTGCGCGTAACACGGATTTCACCGAGCGCGGCCTGGATCGCGCCATCAGCAACATCTATCCCGTGAATGCCGTCAACTTCCTGCGCCGCAATCCGCAGCCCGGACCGCTCTATAACAACCTTGACTGGGGGGGATTCCTCATCTGGTATATGCCCGATTATCCCGTCGCCATCGACGGCCGCAACGATCTCTACGGCGACGATCTTGATGGCCTCTTCTTCGACTCCGAAAATGGCCGCGAATCCTATTCCACCGATCCTTATTTAAGTGAGGCTGGCGTCGTACTCCTGGAAAAAAGACTGCCCCTCGCCCAACTCCTGACCACCGATCCCCGTTTCACATTGATCTACCAAGACCAGCTAACCGCCGTCTTCATCCCCAGCAATCGCTCCGCCCAGCGTTAGCAGGCCAAATGCCGGAGGATAAGACGCAGACTCTGTGCCTTCTTACTTGATCTGTCTCACTCGATGATCCCAATCATCCAGCTCGTACACCACGCCTTTCGAATCCACGGCCACCGCCACCGGGTCATCCATACCCGTGTAGAGCGGCCAAAATCCATCCCCGTTGAAGCCGAATCCCGACCCAGCGTACGTGGTAATGATCCCGCCGCTGATCTTCCGGATTTTTTCAAAACTGAAATCCGCCATATAGATATTGCCAGCCTTGTCCACCGCGACCGAATTCGGACACACCTCCGCCGCCGTAGCCAACCCGCCGTCTCCCGTGTAACCGCACGTTCCATTCCCTGCGATTGTGCTGATCGTCCCCGAGGTGTTCACTTCTCGCAGCCGCGCATTGTTATTGTCCGCAATATAAAGGTCGCCAGCACCGTCGAACGCGACTCCGTAAGGCCCATTCAGGTAGGCGGTCGTCGCCGGAATTCCGTCGCTGTTGTAGTTGCATACATTCACTACTCCCGCCGCCACCGTCACCGTGCCCGACGGTGTAATCTTCCACACCACGCACGCGCCACCGTCCGCCACATAAACATTGTTTGCGCTGTCCGTTGCCATCTGTAGCAGATAGCTAAAGTTTGCATTGGTCGCAAAGGTCGTAATCGTGCCCCCCGCTACTTTGCGAATCACGCCGTTATCGGTGTCGGCAATGTAAACATTGCCCAGAGAATCGACGGCCACGCCCTGCGGAGCATTCAACAGCGCCGAAGTAGCCGCGCCACCATCGCCCGAGTATCCACTGATGTCGGTTCCGGCCAGCGTTGTGATAGTCCCACCGCTCACCTTCCGCACACGGTTGCCCGTAAAGTCGGCGATGTATATGTTGCCCGACTTGTTGATCGCCAGCGCCTCGGGAAACACCAGCGCCGCATCCGTGGCCTTGTTGCCGTCTGCAATAAACCCGCCAGCAAACGTGCTGACCGTGCCGCTGGCGGCCGTCCGCACTCTGGCATTCAGCGAGTCGGCAAAAAAAGGATTGCCTGCGGAACTGAAATCCAAAGACTCTGGTCCACTGAACAGCGCCGAGAGCAGCGGACCGCCGTCGCCGCCGAAGCCAAAGGAAGAACCGGCATACGTGGTGATGATCTGCGTCGAAAGATTCACCGCCCGAACTCGGGAGCTGCCGCCGTTCGCGATGTAGAGTACTCCGTTCTCAACCGCCAGACCGGTTGACCCTCCCACCGCTGCACTCGTCGCCTTCCCGCCATCCCCGCTAAAACCGCAAGTCCCGTTGCCGGCAAACGTACTGATCTTACCGCTGGCAGCAGTCACCTTCCGAACGCGGCAGTCGTTTGTATCTCCGATGTACAAGTTCCCGTTGCTGTCGAGCGCGACTCCGCGAGGCAAATTCAGCTCCGCTGAAGTCGCCGCTTTGCCGTCGCCGCCAAAACCGCACGTTCCATTGCCCGCGACCGTCGTAATCGTCCCGGTCGAATCGATCTTCCGCACCACGCAATTCCCTACCTGAGAGAAATAGAGGTTCTGCTTGGCCGCATCGTAGGCCAGCTTGAACGGTTGCCCAATCGCCGCTTTGATCGCCGGTCCTCCATCGCCCGTATAACCAAAAACCCCATCGCCCGCGATCGTTGTCACAATGCCTGCCACACTGATCTTGCGAATCCGCGCGTCGTCGCCCGCGAACACAATTTCTCCGGCTGCATCCAGAACAATGCCATTCGGATCGATCAACGCCTCTGCGGCTCTTACGTTCTCCCCGTTGTAACCCCAAATGCCCGTTCCCGCGTAGGTCGAGATGTTCCCCGTCGTGGCATCCACCTTCCGTATCCGGTTGCCCAGAAAATCACTGATATAAACGTTCCCTGAGCTGTCCTCCACCGAGTCATACGGTCCGAAAAGCGCGGCGTTCGTCGCTGCGCCGCCGTCTCCAACATATCCGCCCACTACCGTAGTGACCTTCATCGTCCCCATCACCGCAACACCAACGGGAGTGTTGCCAACGCTGATCGACGAACCTACTACAGCCTGCGTCGACGTGTTGATCACATCGACGGTATTCGTCCCGCTTGTTCCGCCGCTAGCAACATAAGCAAATGCACTGTCTTGTGAGAAAGACACCTGATTGGGGTTCTGTCCCACAACGATCGTCTTTGTCACCTTCTGCGCGCTCGTATCGATCACCGAGACCAGGTTCTGCGATCCATACGTGGAATCGCTCGCGTACGACCCAGTGCCCGTCCGGACTCACCGCGGAGCCCCACGCGCCATCGACGGTGATGGTATTAGTAACGGTGTTGTCCGCCGTTCTGATGACAGAGATCGTCCCCGTTCCCTGACTCGGAACATATACGGTCGTACTGTCCGGCGAAACTTCGCCGAGCAGATATCGGCGAGTTGCCACCGTCACTGTGGCAACCACGTGTTGTGAGCGTTGAAATCCCGCCGACACCGAGCCCGATGTGCATTCGGCACATACACAAAAGCTTCCATAGCGGTCTAACTTTGTAAATTCCCGTACGGACTATTCTAAACCGGATCGTCGCCGTGACTTTCTTGGTCGCCGTATCGTACCGACACCCAGAGTTGGACAGGTCGTTTAGCGACATACGCAGTTCTTTTCCATTCGAGCATGAATGCCACGCCCAAGGGTTAATTTCCCACCGAATCGTGCAGTCACCGCGTCGTGCTCGTGTGATAACGGAGACATGTTCGACATCGTGATTCGTAGAGTAGGCCAACGTTCCAGCCTGATCACCGCCACGCCCGGGAGAGGTACCCACCGGAATCGTCTCGACACCGTCTTCTTGGTGGTGTTGATGAGTAGACTTCGTATTTCTGAGAAGTTTCGCCACATAGGCGTAATCGGTCTTGGCCTGACAAATCGCCAAGCTTGGTCGAATAGAAACGGAGCACTCGCACGTGCATCCGCGAAGAACGCACATGTTGCCTCCAATTTCGGGTTCGAACCAAAAGTTGATGTAGCCCCGGAAGGCCGCTGGAAGCATGCCCAATCCCCTTGCTGGTCATGCAGTTTGAACGCCCCACAGCCCAGCCGTCAACGGCAGCCGTGAAACTACTATGAAAGAACGGTCGAGGGATGGAGGTGGATATCTTGAAGGTACGCCTTTCTGTTTTCATTACTTCGTTCAGCGCATCTGATTGAGAACCAAGGAGTTATCCGTCACACTCAAACCTGACACGCGTCACACGTGCGGGTTCACGCGCCTCGCCTATAATGTCTCGCTATGAAACTCGAAGAAAAAATTGCCGAACTCAAAAAACGCGACCAACTAGCCGAAGAAGGCGGAGGCGCCAAGCGCCGCGAACGCCAGCACAAAGAGGGCAAGATGTCGCGCCCGCGAGCGCATCGAATTCCTGCTCGACGAAGGCACATTCGAAGAAACCGACAAGCTGCGTCACGCACCGCTGCCACGATTTCGGCATGGACGATCAAAAGGTTTACGGCGACGGCTTCATCACCGGCTACGGCCGCGTCGAAGGCCGCCTCGTCTTCGTCTTCGCGCAGGATTTCACCGTCTTCGGCGGCTCGCTTTCCGAAACCAACGCCCTCAAGATCGTCAAGATCATGGACCTCGCCGCCAAGATGGGCGCGCCCGTCATCGGCCTCAACGATTCCGGCGGCGCGCGCATTCAGGAAGGCGTGATGTCGCTCGCCGGCTACGCCGATATTTTCCTGCGCAACACGCTTTACAGCGGCGTCGTGCCGCAGATTTCCGCCATCATGGGCCCCTGCGCCGGCGGCGCCGTCTACTCGCCCGCCATCACCGATTTCATCCTGATGGTCGACCAGACCTCCTACATGTTCATCACCGGCCCCGACGTGATCAAGACCGTCACGCACGAAGAGGTCACCAAAGACCAGCTCGGCGGAGCCCACACGCACAACGAAACCTCCGGCGTGGCGCATTTCCTCTGCCGCGACGATGCCGAGTGCCTTTCCATGGTGCGCGAGCTGCTCAGCTTCATTCCCTCGAACAATCTCGAGGACCCGCCCCGCAAGCCCTGCACCGACCCCATCGACCGCCTCGACGCGAAGCTCGATACGCTCATCCCCAACGAGTCCAACATCCCGTACGACATGAAGGACATCATTCACACCGTCGTCGACGACGGCTACTTCTTCGAGATCCACGAGCACTACGCGAAAAACATCGTCGTCGGATTTGCGCGCCTGAACGGGAAGTCTGTCGGCGTCGTCGCCAACCAACCCGCGATGCTGGCCGGAACACTCGACATCAACGCCTCGGTCAAAGGCGCGCGCTTCGTGCGCTTCTGCGATTGCTTCAACATCCCGCTGGTCACGTTTGAAGACGTTCCCGGCTTCCTCCCCGGCACGCAGCAGGAGTACGGCGGCATCATCAAGCACGGAGCCAAGCTGCTCTATGCCTTCGCCGAAGCCACCGTGCCCAAGGTTACGGTCATCACCCGCAAAGCCTATGGAGGCGCGTATTGCGTTATGGCGTCGAAGCACATTCGCACGGATGTGAACTACGCCTGGCCGAGCGCCGAGATCGCCGTCATGGGACCGGAAGGCGCGGTCGATATCGTCTACAAGCGCGAACTCGACGCCGCGAAAAATGGCGGCAATGGCTCCGAGCGCGAGAAACTGCGACAGGAAAAGATCGAAGAATTCCGCGACCGCTTCGCCAACCCCTACATAGCCGCCGACCGCGGCTTCCTGGATGCAGTGATCCAGCCCAGAGAAACGCGCAAGAAGCTGATCCAGGCACTGGAGATGCTAGAGACCAAGCGCGACAAGAACCCACCCAAGAAGCACGGGAACATCCCGCTGTAGGTTTTCTTGATGAGTGTGTGGCGCGGGCGCCCCCGCCCGCGAGAAGTTGACGGTTCGGCCTGCGAGGCCTCAAAGCAATTGTGTGTCGAGCGAAGCAATGAATTTAATTCCTGGCACGATTCTTCCGAGCAGTCTTTTGTCGTTGGTCAGGAAGAGGTCGGTGCCGGCCTGAGCAGCGGACGCCAGATGGATGGCATCCGCCGGCGTAATGCCGGGTGTCCCTCGGATGCGCGCATAGCGGTCGGCAGTTTCGAGCGTAAATGGTACCACCTCTGCTACCACGCTCCGCAATAAGCGACGCGACTGGTCCGCCAGTTGCGAAGTGCCTTTGCGATAGGAACCTGCTAACACCTCGCCGAAGGTAAATGCGCCGGTAATCAATTGGTCGTGGCGCTGTTCCATTCGAGAGCGAATCGCGTCAACTCTTCCCGCGTACTCTGGATGATCTTCCAGCCAGTAGATGAAGAGCATCGTGTCCCAATAGACTCGGCTCACTCACGCTCCTTCGTCGAATGGAAGTTGCTGCGCTCAGCGCGAAGATAGGCTTCACCGCCGCCGAGTTCGGCGAAGACATCTTTCAAGGCACCCCGCAAACGGCTCCAGGAATCCTCCGGCTGAGGCGATGACTGGCCTGCGCCGGAGAATTCGTAGGTATAAACGACGGTCGTACTTTGCCCGGACTTGGGACCGCTTGTGTCCACTAACTTCAAGTCGTTCTTTTCGAGAAACTCACCGGTTTTCAGGGCGCTGCAGACTGCGGGCGTGCGCCCATTCAGCTTTAGCTCACGAACAACGTCGCCGACTCTGATCGAAAAACGTTTCTCCTTCCGTTGACGTGCTGGCAAAACATACTTTTCTTGGCCGTAAATCCGGATTCTGTCTGCATCCCTCATCTGTGAGTCTCCACTGCGGATGTCATTCTAGCATAGCAAAAAACAGCATAGAATGTAAGAGAACAGCATGACATAACGGAATGCTAGGACACCGCGAGGGCGCCCCCGCCCGCGAGATCTCAGCGGCAGGGAAGTCTATCGCAAGTATATGATAAAGAGATAGTTGCTAGTATTAGCAAGTCGTCAATTCGACCGCTTTTCATGTAAATGTGCGCCCCTTCCCCCCCCATGACTTTAGGTTAAAGTATTCATTCTAAATGCGTTACACGCAAAGTGTTCCAAAATAAGGAGTTAGAGCCTATTTGGAAGTTCAGCTGACCGATTTTTCAAAGAGCGTGTTCGACACGGGTTCTTTGCAGAAGTTCGCGCGCCGCCTCTGGAGACGGGCACACGCTTCGCTCCCACGATCTGAGAACGATTCTCGCATGGCATTTGGAATGGTGGCGGTGATGGCGGATACAGCACGGATGTGATGAATAAGGATGGCGTGAGTGAGCCACCGGCGAGCGTTGCCGTACTCGAGCTGATTCGCCTACGGTTTTGTGTCTAAAGCGAAGCCCTCACTCTCCGGGCGACAGCGGCAGCATCGATCCATGCCGAACGTGCAGTACGTAAACTGACTTCTCTTCTTCGAAAACAACGAAGAGAAAACGATAGGTTCCCCGGGTGCCCGATCCGAAGAACAGTTCGCGGATGGGCTGATTGAATGACGCGTTCTCGGGAGCCATGGGGCACCGTTCGGGATGGTGCGCTAGAGTTCTTGCGGCTTGGCGTGCACGCCGGATCCATTCGCGGGCCGCGCGGGGCGCATAGCGGCGGATATAACGATAGGCTGTCTGGAGATCAATTTCTGCGGCGGGCGTAATGATGACGCGGTAGCTCATCTATTTGTGCGCGTCTTCTCGTTCCAAGTCATCGAACACATCGTCCGCTGGCCGGCCCTGGCCTTTGCGGGCTTGCGCAAGGCCGCGGCGAATGCTGGCCACGGCATCCAGTTGACTGGCCACTTCCTGATAGGCCTTGGCATCAATCACCACAGCCTCGGCTTTGCCCTTCACGGTGAGCACTAGCGGACGCCCTGTTTTCTTCATTTGCTTCATCAGGCCCGTAGTATTGCGCTTGAAAGTGGTCAGGGAATGAATGTCTTGGGTGACATCGATCATGATGCGATTATAGCATTACATTAGCATTGAATATAGTGCTCGCGCGCTCGAAGTCGATAGCCTGGCTGCCACAGAAAGGAGAATAAAAAACGAATATAATGGATGACAGCATAGGACAAGGCTATATGAAGATTCCAGATTGGGTAGAAAACATACTATCGAGTTTCGAGCGCCGTACAGATCCTTACATGGAAGTAGAGATCGCTGATTCGTTGCGCGCGGCCCTCAAGGGCCAAGGCAAACTAAACGATGAGGATCTGAAAGGTTTCATCGTGGAATGGTCGGCTTTTCTCTTCTTCGAAAGTCGGAATAAAGAAAGTGTCTGGGGCACTTATTTCGCACCTATGATGTCGGCCAAAAAGGAAGATGGCACTGCCTTATTTTCGCCCGACATCAAAGACCTCGACGATGGCACGGTGGCTCACTGGGAAGAACGGGCCAGAACTTGCGCCAATCCCGTGATGCGAGCTAGAACTCCGACCTTGTTTGGGACTTGAAGCGCGCAATCACAGGGCAGAGGCCAGACCCAGAATACGCGCGTATTGCCATCGACTCGTACAAGAAGGCGGCCGATGGGAAGCTCTATTCAATGGAGATTTGTGGCATCCAGTGGTTGCGGCGGGCACTGGATCTCTCGCTATCGATAAATGACCCGGATCGTATCAAGCGCGTTGTGGAGTTTATGTTTGAGTTCTACGAAAGAGTTGCACAACCTCAATTCGTCGGGACGTGGCTCTTTCTATTTGACTATCTGTACGGCCATAAATTCATTAGCCCAGAGCAAGAATCCCGTATCATCGCGAACCTAGAAGCGATGCTGTCCAAGACGTCGGATACCACATCCTCGGAGACTGGCGTCCATGCGACACTCGACCCATGGGGTGCCGAGGCTGCCGCGGAAAGACTTGCGCGGCACTACCACCGACGCAACGACAAACCCAACGTTGACCGCGTTGTCAAAGCGTATGGAAACGCATTCAAGTATTTGGCTGGGCAGGCCAACCCCATGATGGCGATGGCCTGGTTGCAGCCGGTGATCGAGCGCTACGAGCAAGAAGGCCTGAAGCCCGAGGCGGAGGATCTCCAGTTGATGTCGGAGGAAAAGGGCAAGGACATCGGCGATGACCTGAAACAGTATTCAGTCAAGGTTGACATCAAGCCAGGAGAGATCGAGAAATTTATTGAGCAACTGATTGGTGGCGACAACTTGAGCGCTGCTTTTGGTCGGATCGCCGACTATTTCATTCCAAAAGTCAATGATGCGAGAAAGCTACTGGAGCAGTTGCGTACCGATGCTCCCCTATTAAGCATAATCCCAATTAGCATCATTGCCAGTGACGGCCACACCACTGCCAGAATCAATTCGTTGGATGAGGACCCTGACGGCAGGCTGCACAAACAGTTGGCAGAAACAGTTGGTTTCTATCAGCCGTTCTTAGCCCACGCCCTTGCGAAGCTTAGGGAGCGATACGCTCCAACAACCGACAACGTCCTCGACTTCTTGTGCCAGTCGCCGCTATTTGCAGGAAGCCGAAACGGCCTGCTTCGAGATGGACTGCTCGCCTATGAGCAGGAAGATTTCGTTAAGGCGATTCACGCGCTCGTTCCTCGGGTCGAGGACATTCTCCGGAACTTCCTAGGCAAGATGGGGACGCCCACTCTCAAGACCGTCAGGGGCCAACCAGGCATTATGGATGCAAAGAACATGAATGACGTTCTCCGCGACGAACAGATGCGCACCGCTCTGACCGAAAACCTATGGCGATACTTGGAAGTGGTTTACGTAGACAAGAGAGGCATGAATCTGAGGAACGACCTCGCGCACGGTCTTCTTGCGCCAAGTGCATTCAACCGGTACGTGGCTGATCGTGTCTTTCATACCCTGCTCGCGTTGAGTCTTATGCGAAACACGGAACCGAAACGAGATGGTGGAAAGACGAGTATCTCGAGCTGACAACTGAGAGCTGTCAGCGGCTGCCGAGCTTTGCTCGGCTTGGACGGACGAGAGCGTCCGTCTTTACACGATCACACAAATAGAGAGTCCCGAGGGGATGTTGAGCTTTTTCGTCTCGGCCAGTAGCTCGCGTTTAGACCCTTGCTGACCTTATTCCCACAACTCCCTTGCGGGTGGATTGCAGGCCGATCTTGCTCGGGCTCCGGGCTCACCGCCAACCGGATAAATCAGTCCAACGCCTCGGGACTCTATCTTGCCTTCGACGTTCGTTCCTGTTCGCCTCAACCAGCGCTCAGCTATAGACCCTTGCTTGCCCTCTCGTACCGGCCTTGCGGCTTTCGGAGTGACTTCGCTTGAGCCCCGGACCTTGCACCAACCGGGAAAACTTCAGAACGTGTCAAAGAACGATTATGTTTTTAACATGATTGCTTTTATCGTCAATGGAATTCGCCGGATTCTAAGCCTCGTTTTATCAGTCGTGTGCAGCCTGTCCACAGGCGGGTGAAGCGAAAATTGTGCAGTCCGCGAATCAGAATCCGACAATCCCCAGCATTTATGCTGCTTTTCGTGTGTTGCACAGAGTTAGATCCGCGAAAGGCCGAACCTTGCCGCCGTCCCGGACTGTGCAAATCCCGCGAAGATCAAGCCCATTGCAGGGTTTGCTTCTTTCTGCACGGCTGACGCGGCTTCCATTTACAATGCTGGCTTCCCGATTGGAGGTGGTTTGGCGATGCGACTTATTCGACTCGCTGCTGCGATATGGGTTCTCGCGGCATTCTGCTCCGCCCAATCCCCAGGGGAAAAGGCAGCGAAGTACATGGAATCGGTGCGACATCAGCCAGGATTGTTGCTGGCGTTTTTGCAGCAAATGCCCAAGGGCGGCGACCTGCATGTGCATCTATCGGGAGCGATCTATGCTGAGAGCATGATCGACTGGGCGGCGGAAAGCGCACTGTGCGTGGAGCGCAGCACGTCGAAGCTGATTCACGCTTCGTGCGATACCTGCGAGCCGTCGCAGCCCAAACCGTCGGTGCGCTGCGCTTATCAGGATCATATTCTCTATGACCAGCTTGTCGATGCATGGTCGATGCGCAACTGGCATAAAGAAGTTGAGTCGGGCCATGACCACTTCTTTGAGACCTTCAACAAGTTCGGTCCGGCGCTTGAAAAGCATACGGGCGATGCATTTGCCGAAGTGGCTGCGAGGGCAGCCGCCGATCACCTGCAATACGTGGAGCTGATGAACACGGCGGATGGCGGGCAGGCGGCGATTCTGGGCACGAAGGTTCTCGGGACGGAACTCGGACCAGACTCGGATTTCGCCAAGCTTCGCGACAAGCTGCTTGCCGGAGGCATGAACGAGGTCGTGGCTTCCGTGCGGGCGCAGACCGACGCGAACGAAGCGCGCCAAAAAGAAGTGCTGCATTGCGGGACGCCGCAGGCAAGCGCAGGATGCGGAGTCACGATCCATTATCTGTATCAAGTTTTGCGCGGATTGCCGCGCGAGCAGGTGTTTGCGCAAATCCTTCTCGGGTTCGAACTGGCGAAAGCCGATCCGCGCTTTGTAGGCTTCAACCTCGTTATGCCTGAGGACTATTACGTCCCCATGCATGACTTCGATCTGCACATGCGGATCATTGAGGCGCTGCACAAGTTCTATCCTTCTGCACATGTCTCGCTGCACGCGGACGAACTGGCGATGGGTCTTGTTCCACCGGAAGGGTTGCGGTTCCATATTCGCGAGTCGATTGAGCGCGCTGGCGCCGAGCGCATCGGCCACGGAGTTGCGGTGATGAGTGAAAACGAGCCAATCGATCTGCTGCATGAGATGGCGAAGAAGCATGTACTGGTTGAGATTTGCCTGACCTCGAATGACACGATTCTGGGTGTGAGCGGAGATCGTCATCCGCTGCCGATTTACATCAAATATGGAGTTCCGGTGGCACTCGCGACCGACGATGAAGGCGTTTCGCGCAGCGACATGACGCATGAATACCTGCGCGCGGTCGAAGATCAGAACCTGACGTATGGCGAGTTGAAGCGCATGGCGCGCGCGAGTTTGGAACACAGCTTCATTCCGGGGCAAGATCTCTGGGACGATTCTCCAACCGAGCGGTATGGGCCCCCATGTACGGTCCCACTTCGCGATTCCGGCAGCCTCAGTTCCGCCTGCACGGCAAGACTGGATCGCAGTGAGCGCGCCCGGGTGCAGTGGCAGTTGGAGCGGGCGTTTGCGGAGTTTGAGAAGAAGTTCTGAGCTTACTCTCTCGCTGGGCTCCTTAAGGTATTGTCATTCCGAGCGGAGCGAGTGATCGAGGAATCTGCATTTCGTGCGCTGACAAGAATGCAGATTCCTCGTCGCCTTCGGCTCCTCGGAGTGACAATCGGTGTAGTAATAACAAATGACTCCCGACCTCTTCGCTCGCGCTGAATCCGCCGCCGCGTTCGTTCTTTCGCAAACCGCGCTGCGTCCGAAAATCGGGCTGGTGCTCGGCTCGGGGCTTGGTGCCTTCGCCGATGACCTGATCGAAGCTGTCCGCATCCCCTACGAGCAGATTTTGTCCTTCCCGCTTTCGACGGCGATCGGACATGCCGGACAACTTGTGATTGGCAAGTCGGGCGACGTGCCAGTGGCCGTGATGCAGGGACGCGCGCATCTCTACGAAGGCTATTCGGCGGCCGAAGTCGCGTTCCCGACGCGCGTGCTCGGCCGCATGGGCATCCGCGCGCTCATCCTCACCAATGCTGCGGGCGGAATCAATACCGCATACGGCCAAGGCGCGCTGGTCATGCTTCACGACCACATCAATCTGCAGGGACAGAATCCTCTAACCGGCGCGAATGACGAGCGCTTCGGCCATCGGTTTCCGGACATGAGCTACACATATTCGAAGCGTTTCCGTGAGATCGCGCTCGAAGAAGCCAGGAAGCTTTCGATCCAGCCCCACGAAGGCGTTTATGCCGCACTGGCTGGTCCAAGTTATGAAACGCCGGCGGAGATACGTTTTCTGCGCACCATCGGCGCGGACTTGGTCGGTATGTCCACGGTGCCGGAGGCGATCGCAGCGCGGCACATGGGAATTGAGCTGCTCGCCATTTCTTGCGTCACCAACATGGCTGCCGGAACGACCGACCAGCCGCTCGACCACGAAGAGGTTCTCGCAACAGGCCGCCGCGTGATGGGCCAGTTCATCGCGCTGCTGCGCGCGGTGCTGCCGCGAGTGACCGCAGAGCTATAATCAGCGCGAACCTGCCACATCCTTCCTTGCTTTAGAAAACCACCTTCAACGCCAGTTGGACAACGCGCGGCCCGCCGCCGCCGAGGCCGGGGTTGGTTTGGGCAGCATCCGGGGTTTGGGTGAGTCCGCCGCCCGAGGGCGTTTCTGGATTCGGGACAATATCGGGATTCCCAGGTGTTCCGTTGTCGACAAATCCAGGGACGAGCGTGTGCGTCGGCTGCGCGAAATTCGGATGATTGAGGATGTTGAAGAACTCCGCACGCAACTGCAAATTCACACGTTCAGTCATTTGCGTGTTTTTTGTAATTGAGAAATCAAGATTCTTGTAGCCCGGGCCGTAGATCGCATCCCGGCCAAGATCACCGAACGTTCCGTAAGCGGGCTGCACAAACGCGTTCAGGTTTAGATAGCCCGTAGTTGCGTTCCAGTTGCTAATGATGGGGTTCGCGCCAGGAATAATGTTGGGTCGCTGATTGTAGTAGTAGCGTCCGCTGGTGTCGCTCGAAAGATCGATTGGGATGGGGCGTCCGCTCTGTAGGCTGGCAATCCAGTTGAGTTGCCATCCCGAGCCGAACTTGCCGAGCGAGCGAAACGGGCGGACGTCGTAGTTCACGGCGCCGGTGAAGCGGTGCTTGGTATCGAACGTCGATGGTCCATGTTCAGCTCTCAGGTTGGAAGGATCCTGCGGGAAAGCCACGCCGGGGGCGAAGTCGATGCCATCTGAGGCATCGTCGAGCGATTTGGAGAAGTTATAGGTGACAAAGCCGGAGACGCGATGATTGTTCGCCAGGCGAAACGTTGTCTGCAACGAGTTGTAGTTTGATGAACTGAGAGGCCCGAGTTCGTCCATGGCATTGAAGTTCGGATTGGGGCGGTCGTCATTGGCATCGGGCTCGTTGAGATCTGTAAGGCGAACAAGTTTGGTACCTTTGCTGCCGACATAGCCGATTTCAAACGACGCGTGTGAACCCAATTGCTGCTGCACGTTGAGGTTGAAATTCTGAACATACGGAGTATGGAAGTTGCGCGGCACGAGAAAGATATCGTAAGGGCCGCTAGTGGCGACGGTTTCAATGGGGTCAACCGTATCAACTCCGATGAAGGCGTTAGGGTTGAAGTTCATGGGCAGAACCGCTTTGGGTCCGACGGGATTGGTGGCGACGCCAGCGGAGTTGGTGTAATTGGCGATGAGGATGTCCTGCGGCACATAATCGTAGTAAATGCCATAACCGGCGCGAACGACGGTATCGGGTAGCGCGTTCCAGGCAAAGCCGATACGCGGACCGAAGTCGTGCAAGTCGCGGTTGTAAAGGCTGTTGAGGCCGTTAGTACCCACCATGTCAAGGTTGCCGTCAGCCGGGTTGTAATTGGAAAGCAGGTTATTGGCTTCGCTAAGAGGGCCAAAATATTCCCACCGCAGCCCATAGTTGAGAGTGAATTTGCGTGCCAGGCGATAGTCGTCCTGCGCGAAGAAACTGAAGCCGTTATTGCGCGTAGTGCGCTGGGTGTTGCCGGTGTCGACCGATTCGGACGAGCAGCAGTCGGACGTGTCGGCGATTCCTCCAGTGTAGAAATCAGCGAGAGAGTCGACGATGGGATCAGTGCTTAATCCCACGCCGGCCGTGAACTGATAGATACCGCGCTCCAGATTGTCGTTGAAGCTGCTGATGGACGCGCGCCGGAACTCGCCGCCGAATTTCCACGTATGCTTGCCGACGATCCAGGTGAAATTGTCCAGGATCTGGAAGCTCTGGCTGGTGCGTCCGCGCGGCACGCTGTACCCAATGGCGCCCAGGTTCTCAATTCCCGTGAAGTCGAATTCGGGCAGGCCAAGCTTACTGGTGCCGAAGTTGAGGCCGTGGCTCGCGGGATTCCAGTTGGCATTGAGCGAACTGAAAGAAGTGGTGTAGCGGCTGTAGCCGAAGCGGACTTCGTTGATGCGAGAAGACGACAGAGTGGAAAGCAGGCTGAGCGAGAGAACCTGAACGCGCGTCGGCGACGTTTGTGCGAACGCGGCCAGCCGCGAGCCTGTCCCATATCCCCGGGGGATCCGAATGGGAACACTTGATAGTTGCGCGCGAAGGCGTAGCGTCCGGTGAGAAGCTCGTTATTGGAAATGCTGTGGTCAACCTTTGCAATCAGATAATCGCCGTTGTTCGTATCTTGCACCACGCTGGGAATCTGGTTGACGTTGCTTTGAGGGTAAAACGAGAGAACGGCATCGAGGCCGGGGTTGATGATGCCACCGGGGTTGATACCCTGGGCAATCGTGCGGGCTTGGGAGATCTCGGATTGCGTTGGCACTTGCAACAAAAAATCAGAGCCGACGTTTTCGCGCTCGCCTTCGTAGGTGCCGAAGAAAAAAGTCTTGTCCTTAACGATCGGCCCGCCTAATGAGGCGCCGAAACTGCTGTTCTGGAAAACCGATTTGTGGGATTCGGTGTCGAAGAAATTGCGGGCATCGAATCCGCTGTTGCGCAGGAACCCATAGGCAGACCCATGAAGCTGGTTGGTGCCCGATCGCGTGATGATGTTGACAACCGATCCGCTGTTGCGGCCGTATTCGGCGGCGAACTGCGATTGCAGGTTGAATTCCTGAATGGCCTCGACGGGGAGCAGCGACGCTGGCGCACCGCCAATGCCAGTTTGGTTGAGCGCGGAGTTGTTGAAGAACGGGTCGTTGTTGTCGGTGCCGTCGAGAGTGTAGTTGTTGGAACGGTCGCGGTTCCCGTTGATGTTGAACTGTCCGAACCCGCTCTCGGTGCCGGCGACTCCCGAGGGATCAACAGTAGTGCCCGGTACAAGGGCAACCAGTTTGCCGAAGTCTCGGCCGTTAAGCGGGAGTTCATTGACGAGCTGGCGCTCGACGATCTGGCCGAGCACGTCGCGGCTGGTTTCTACGAGCGGAACATTTTCAGCCGTGACCACGATCTGCTGTGTGACTTTTTGTATGCCGGTGAGATCGAAGTTGGCCGTGGTGTCGACACCGACATTGACCTCCACTTTCTGCGCGGCAGGCGAAAGCTGCGCAGCTTGTGCCGTGACCGTGTATTCGCCCGCCGGTAGCTCGGCGATTACGTACCCGCCATCGGGACCGGTATTGGCTTCACGCTGCAGGCCGGTGGCAATGTTTTTGGCTGTGACCTTAGTATTGGGCAATACCCCGCCACTTTGGTCGGTGACCGTGCCTCGGATGGATCCGCGGAAGCTCTGCGCGAACGCATGGCTGAGCAACAGGACTGCCAGAACGACGATAACAACTAGAAGCCGGATTTTGAGATGGCGCATAAGATTGATCCCCTCCAAAATGAAGTGATTTCATTTAATGCCCCTTGCGCGGGATGAAAATCGGCTGTGGCGGCTGAATGTTGTAGGCAGCCGCAAAACTGCTCTGGTTAACGGCGAAGCTGGCACGCCCGCGCGAGTCGATGTAAAGCAATGGCTGCTTGAGCGGCACGTCTGCAAAGGTCTTGACGAAAGGCATTTGAATTTCACGGCCCCCGATCGTCACCTTCAGCGAATCGCCGCGCTGGTAGCCAAGCTTGAGAAAGTCTTCAGCGCCGATATTGGTGACGAGATTGCCAAATGGGCCGTCGAGCGCGATTACCTCGCCGGTCAATCCGCGATCGTCGACAACAGCCGGATGAAGGTCGAGCCGAACCAACTGCTTGAACTCGGGGCCAACCTGGGTCCAATCGTCACCTCGGGCAAGGTGGGCACCGACCGGAGAGAAGATATCCCGGCCGTGGAATGTGGAAGAAACCTTGGCGCCGATCATCCAGTCGGGATTGATGATTTCACGGCTGCTCTCAACGCCGTCGCGGTTGGCGACCATGGTGATCAGGCCGTTGTCGGGAACCACGAAAAATTGGCCGCGCTTCGACTTCACCACGATTGCCTTGCGGGCGCTCCCGACAGTGGGATCGACGACTCCGACGAAGACCGTGCCCGCGGGAAAGTACGGGCTCGCGCCGAAGAGGAAGCGTGCGCCATCCGCGATGGAAAAGGCAATGACCTGGTGCGTAAGGTCCACGATGCGAAGGTTGGGCGCGATGCCATACATGACACCTTTGCAAAGAGCCACCGAGTCATCCACGACGCCGAAGTCGGTCATGAAGACGACGGTTGGCGGAGCTTGCGAGGCCGGGGATCGCGCGTGAAGCGACTGCGCACAAACCAACATCAACAGGCAGATCGCAAGCAAGCAGCCGCGATATCGACAATCCGCAAGCGGATTTCTTTTGGCAGAGAAGGTCATAGAAGGCAGTCCTCCATAAAGACGACTACTTTACTAGAGATTAAGACGGAACAGTTGCGAGGCTACCTCCGCAGGTGGACTCCCAATGTCCCCGAACTCTTTTAGAGCCCTACATTGTAGCGGATGGTAGGGAGAAGATGAGCCAACGAAAGCAGGTCAGGCCGCCTCGCCGAACGTCAGGGAACGTCAATCCGAACGGCGAACGAATATAATCGGGAAGGCGAATTCGCCACGAGGAGACCCGTGCCATGTCGAGCGTGATTCCGGAAAAATACCGCGACCTTTTTCAGAAGCGCGCGTTTGCCAGCCTTGGAACGCTGATGCCCGACGGCCGGCCGCAGGTTACGCCGGTATGGTGTGACTTCGACGGCGAGCACGTGATTTTCAACTCCGCGCGCGGCCGGCAGAAGGATAAGAACGTGCGGCGCGATCCGCGCGTGGCGCTCGCGATCATCGACCCCGACAATCCCTATCGATATCTCGAGATTCGCGGCACCGTCGTGGAGATCACCGAAGAGGGCGCGGATAAGCACATCGACAAAATGGCAAAGAAATACCTCGGTGCGGACAAATATCCCTATGGCAAGCCCGGCGAAGTGCGGGTGCTCTACAAGGTCAAGCCCGAGCACACAACAGTGATGGGATAACGTCGGCACCGGTGCCCAGTCGCCCGTAGACAGATGGAGTACCCCGTCGTCGGTACCCAGCCGACGGTATCCAGAAGCAGCCCTCCGCCGGTCAGCCTCTGTTCGCTTGCTGCCGCTCATCCTCCACTAGCGGCGCTCGTTCGCGGATTGGCATCCCTGAAAACCGTCACGAATGGTGAGTTGCGTGCGTGCTTCCCTTTCTTCCCCCAGGGCGTCTAACAACAGATAGATGTCGTGTTTTCGTGGATGCGCATCCTGAAACGCGCGGTCGAATGACGTGGAGCCGTATTTCCGCGGAACCCGGCCGGTATCGGGCGCGTATCTAAGCTAGTGGGAACGGTGTCAGTGGGAGCGGTAGCTCCGCCTGTTGTACGGAGGAATGCATGGAAATAGGGAAAGATGGCCATCATAGCCTGCTCGAAATGGACGCCTCCGGACGCGAAGCTCCGGTGCATCAGGTCATAAAGGCGGCGCATGATGAGTTGCTGCAACTGCTCGAGCAGCGGGTGGAGATCATGAAGCGCATCGGAACCGTCAAACAGACGATCGCGGGTCTGGCGAATTTGTTTGGTGAAGATGCTTTGGGTCAGGATTTGCTGGAATTGATCAACCGCAAGCCGAATGGACGGCAGCCCGGATTTACAAAAGCGTGCCGCCGGGTGCTGATGGAAGTGCGGCGGCCATTGGGGGCACGCGAGGTGTGCGCGGAATTGGAACGCGAGGCCCCGGCAGTTCTTTCGAGGCACAAAGATCCGCTGGCATCGGTAACGACAGTGCTGAACCGGCTCGTGGAGTATGGTGAGGCTCGCAGCCTGACCAATGAGCGCGGCCGCCGAGTGTGGGAATGGGTCAGCGATTCGGGCCAAACGGCGAATGCAATGAGAGCCAGCATCCCGGCCTAGAGAAGATTTGGCAGTGAAGCCGGCCCTTTTCCAGACGCCGCGTCACAAGCCTGTGCGCGACGCGTAACCTTTGGGGCATATCGGGCATTCTCATTCCGCTCATTTTGACTCCTTTCTGCGACGTTCACGCGCCGGCGCAGCCCACACAAAGAACATTCAAAAGTCCCAGGACGTAAGCCCTCCAGCGGTACCTTCGTAACTCTCATCGTCGGGCTGGCAAAGCTATCCTGTAGGTGGTTTTTCTCGTCGTTTTCAGCCACCACTCCAACCAGCGGGCACGATTTGTCCCCGCGAGGCGACTGCAATGGCAATGATGTTCGGCCGATTTGAAATCCAGAGCGAAATCTCGCAATCGGAAACCTCTGTCATCTACAAAGCTCTGGATTGCAAAGCGAACCAGACCGTCGCGCTGAAGACGCAGAGTCTGGGGCCGCTCGGCAGTCAGGCAAAGACCTTTGTGCGCGCCTTGATCGCGGAAGGCGAGCGCAGCCGCGAACTAGCGAGCCAGAACATTGCGGCGCTCTATGGGGCGGGCGAAATCGAGGGCCAGTTCTGCGCTTCCATGGAATATGTACAGGGCAACAGCATTGCCACCATGCTGGCGCGCAAAGAAGGGTTTTCGATCTGGGATCTGCTCGATATGTCACGCCAGGTGTGTGCCGCTCTCGGCGCCGCTGACAAGTTGGGTGTGGCGCACTCGTCGCTCGAACCGGCCAAGATCATGGTGCAGTGGGATGGGCTGGTCAAGGTGCTGGGCTACGGCATTTCGTCGATGGGCCTGATCCGGGCGGAAATGGGAAACGGTCTGGGGCCTCTGATGCCGTATTGCTCGCCTGAACAGATTCGCGGAGAGGCAATCGATCAGCGGTCGAATCTGTTTACCTTCGGCGCAATTCTCTACGAGATGGTGGCGGGGCGGAAAGCTTTCGGTGCCGAAGATCCGGTCGCGCTGCTTGGCCAGATTGAAAACGAAATGCCGGCTGCGCCGCAGTCGGTGAACCGAAAGGCGCACCCTGGCGTAAGCGCGGTAATCATGAAAGCGCTCGCCAAGGATCCCGCCGCGCGCTACCAGACGGCGCGGGCATTAATGGAAGATCTGGAGACGTGCAAGGAGGGCGTCGAAAAGACGGCGGCTCCCGAACCCAAGAAGACTTCGTCGCCGAATACCATGCAATTCGATCCTGCGGAGCGAGCTGCCGCTTTCGCCAAGTTCACCACGGAGATTGGGCCAGCGAAGGCAGAGGAGGACGTTCAGCCCCCGCCAGATTCAGCAAAGCCTCCGGCGGCGCGGGCGGCTGCGGCCTCTGCGGGAGCCTGGTCGGGAGGCGCCAGCACCTCCGAGCAGTCCCCATTCGCAGCCACTTTCCATTTGCCAGTGACTTCCGGTGGTGAGCAGCCTGAAGATGCGGAAAGTATTTCGGGAGCGCAACAAGACTCCAGCTATGGCATGCGCGATCCCGTGCTTCTCGAAACCACGCTCGACGAAAAGCCGGCGACTGATGCACCCCGGATAACAGTGGATCCGCTAATGGCGGGCGACGCGCCGAGCATTCCGCGGTCTACTTTTTCCGGCCTGGACGAACTTCCACCGCTGAACGAGTCTCTCTTCGCGCCGTTGCCATTTCCCGAAGCCTCGGCGGCGAGCGTGCGCCAGATCTATCCCAAACCAAAATCCAACGAAGAATCGAAAATCCAGCCGCGGCAGGTTGCGAAAAAAGCAATCAGGGAGATTGCCACGATTCCGCCGCGCCTGATCTTGTTCTCGATACTGGCGGCGGCTGCCGTGATTCTGGTGATCGCACTCGCAATATTTCTGCATGTGCGCTCGGAGGATGACAACTCGACCGCGGCGCCGCGTCCGGTCAAAGTCACGACTAATAACTCGCAGGCCCCTCTTTCATGGCCGGCCTCCCCAGCGGTTCATTCCGCGCCGCCGCAGTTCGCAGCTCACTTGGCGATCGCGGCCTCTCCGCATGAGCGGCACCATGCGAAAAATCAGCCGGCCCCGCTTCCCGCTTCTGAACCGACAGTGATCCCGGGACAAGCATTCGTCGACTCCACGCCGCAGGGCGCGGCCTTTCAGGTGGATGGGAAAAGCGACCCTTCCTGGGTAACGCCTTTCGGACTGACCGGACTGACTCCTGGAACGCATATTCTGTCGGTCGCCAAGAGCGGGTACACGAGCGAGATCCGGTCCGTCGAGATCGCTTCCGGAGCTCGTTCGTCGGTTGTGATCCATCTCGCTCCCGTCAATGCGATTCTGATCGTGAACAGCGCTCCGCCAAGGGCCGAAATCATGCTGGATGGAAGGCTGACTGGAAAAGTTACGCCTGCCCAGTTCTCGGTGGAGAAGGGCGCGCATACTGTACTGCTAAAGAAGACGGGATTTCTGGAGGAGACGACGTCAGCGGATCTTGTGCCGGGGCAGAACTTTCAGTATTCAGCGGCGTTGAGGCCGCTGGGGAATGCCGATGAACTTCGCACGGTGAATAAGCTCAAGAGAATTTTCGGAGGAGAAAGCACGGCGGGTATGGGCACGGTGAACGTTCACACGCAGCCCAAAGGAGCGCAGGTCGCGATCAACCAGCGCGTGCTCGACAAATTGTCGCCGGTAGAAGTTGCTGTCG
The DNA here is from genome assembly GCA_963804075.1 of uncultured Acidobacteriaceae bacterium. Taxonomy (GTDB): domain Bacteria; phylum Acidobacteriota; class Terriglobia; order Terriglobales; family Acidobacteriaceae; genus Acidiflorens. The sequence continues at coordinate 36,654 of CAWDPB010000053.1, forward strand.
GACCTGGGAACTACGTGGTGGACATTACGTTGACCGGATTTAAGCCGGTACACAAGATCGTCACCGTGGAAAAAGGCGGGAAGATTGCAATCGACGAAACTCTCGATCGCAATTGAAGTGTGCGGTTCGTGCCGCGATTCCTGCGCTGAATAAGACGGCGCTCACGAAGAACCCTCACAAAACAAATTTGCCGGGAGATGCGGTGAATCCGCTGCTCCCGGCAAATTGTCTACGGCCGTACCGCCGGCTCCCAGCCGGCGGTTGCGAGCCCACCTTGGCCTCGCCCAGAATTCCCGTAATCCCGAAAGCGTCAGTAAGCGTTCTTGTTGGTCAGTGCCGAGAAAAGCGTCATGGCGAGAATTTGCAGATCGAATGAGAACGTCCAGTTCTGCAGATAGTAGAGATCGTGTTCGATCCGCTTCTCGATGGACGTGTCACCGCGCCATCCGCAGACCTGCGCCCATCCGGTGATTCCCACTTTAAGCGAGTGGCGATGATTGTAGCGGCGCACTTCTCCCAGGAACTTGTCCACGAAAAATGGCCGCTCGGGCCGCGGGCCGACCACGCTCATCTCTCCCTTGAGAACATTGATGAACTGGGGAAGCTCGTCCATGCTGGTGCGGCGCAGCACCTCGCCCAGCCGGGTTCTTCGCGGATCGTTCGACGTCGTCCAGACCGTATCGCTCACAGCTTGCAGCGAGACGTGCATGGTCCTGAACTTATACATGCGAAATGTTTGTCCGTTCAGTCCGATGCGCTCCTGCGTGAAAAAGACCGGGCCCGGGGATGTGAGCTTGATCAGAACCGCAATCAGTCCGAAGAGTGGCGCGGCGAGCAAGAGCACAAGCGCGGAAAAGGCGATATCGAACGCCCGCTTGAGAACCGCATAGTGCAGCAGGTCGGCCGGGGTCGAGGTCAGGTCCAGCACCTGAAGTCGGCCCAATTGCACCATCTTCTGGCGGGCCGTCACGCCCTCGCCAAGGTCCACGATGGCCCGTGCCGGCAGGCATAGTTTTTCCAGTGCCTCGACCACCTCCGGCACGCGCGAGAACTCCAGCGGATGGATGGCGATGATCGCCTCCTCAAAGCCATTTGCGGCGTTCAGTCCCGCGATCTGATCGAGCCGGTAGAGCGGAGATGCCTGCGGCGCGGCGACCTGCCCCGGCAGCGCCACATACCCCGCGATCTGGCAGGGAGCGAGCGAAAGACTCTGGAGACATTCGGCGCTTTGTTGCGCGAAGATGTCGGCGCCAACGATCAGGATCTTCGTCGGCTTCCCCCATACTCTCCGCTTGCGGCAGATTGCGCGCAGCATCGAGCGCATCAGGAGCGTGAGGGTGAACAACGCTGCAATACCGCACAAGAACAGGCCGCGAGGGAATTCACCCTCGCGGCTGAAAAACAGAATCGCCAGGAACACGGCACTCGTCGCCACCAGGGCTGAAAGCGCCGCCTTGGCCCCCGTCCGTTCCCGCAAGAGTTCGTCCACGCTGGTGACCGAGTAGTGTTCGCTCATGAATGCCCAGACGAACGAACAAAGCAACAGCAGTCCCAGATGGCCTCCGCGAGGATAACTTGCCGGCCTTCCCCAGTACCCCCAAAGAAACAACCACGCCTGGTATCCCCCTTCAAAAGCGGCACAGGGCAGAAGATACGTGGAAACCGTCAAGATCATTCGATAGAGCCGTAAGGAAAGAAACACGGAAGTCGCGGCCCTCCTTTGGGCCAGTGTTCTCTGCGATTGACACCGATTTCTGGAGACCGCCCGGGCTGATGTTCTCGGCGGTGCTCTTGGAGCTTGAGGTAGCTATCGACAACGCCGCGGAACGGCCCAGCGCAAGATGGGCACAAAGGTACGTGGGGCCGAGTCGGTCGCCTCCGAGATTTTTTGGGTGCCGTTCTGATCCAATCCGCTCGCCGGTTCAATCGGCGGCGGCAGCGGCAGCTCGCACTAGCGGGCGATGGAGTAGGCTTGCGAAGAAGTCGTCGTACAGACTTAGCACGCGAGCTTTTTCGAAGTTACGGACCGCATAGGCGCGCCCATTTATTCCCATCGTCCGCCGCAGCGTCGCATCCGCCCGCAGCCCGAGCGCTCCTTCGGCCAGAGCCTCGGGATTTTCGGGCGCAACGCTCAGTCCGCACTGCGCTTCGCCGATCAGCCGCGCCGCTTCGCTTCCGGCGTTGGCGGCGCATAAAACGGGCTTGCCTGCCGCCATGTAGGTCAGCAGCTTCGATGGGATGACGGCATCTTTCACCGCGGTTTTCTGGTTGAGCACGAGAACGTCAGCGTCGGCATACATCTGGCAAAGTCCCGCTGCCGGTTGTAAGGGCAACAGGCGGAGGTTGGGGAGCTGCTTGCCTGCGATCTCGATGATCGGCCGCTCTTCGCCTTCGCCGACGATCACCCACAACAGGTTCGGGTCGGACCGTGTGCGTTCGGCCGCGCGCACCACGTTCAGGAGATCCTGTTTCTTTCCCATGTTGCCGGTGTGCAGAACGACAAACTGCTCGCTTCCGATTCCATAGGCGTGCCGGAACGAACCGTCCCCCGGCACTGGACACACGGCTTCCGTATCTCCCCAGTCTGGAATGACCGCCAGCTGCGCTGCCGGCAGCCCCTCGCGGGCCAGCCGCTCGCGAAACACCTCGCACAGGCAGACCACCGCGCGCGCATGCCGGTACGCAAAACGCTCGATCACGCGGGCCGAGCGCACAAGCGTTCCTTCGCGCAGAATTCCCGTGGCCAGCGCCGCATCGGAAGCGAGATCGGTCAGCTTAATCGAATAGGGAACGCTTCGGATTCGGCTGATGGCAAAGGCTGCTAGCGCGAGCGCGGGTGGCGGGCACGAACAATAGACGATGTCGCACTCGCCCGCCGCCAGTCCCGCAATCAGCGCGGCGAGCGTGAAGGAGAAGTCGTGCACCAGGCGCTGCACCAGCGAACTCGCGCGCCAGGGGATGAAATGGAGCACGCGCCGGATCTCGACTCCGCGGCGCGTTTCGAGTTGCGTGATCCGTCCCCGGTATTCGTCCTGGATGCGCCACTCCGGGTAGTAGGGAAACGCCGTCACCACGCGAACTGTATGGCCCTGCGCCGCAAGGTGTTCGCTCAGGCCGGTCGTGAACGGCGACACGGACGTACGTTCGGGGAAGTAGTTGATTCCTAAGATCAGAATTCGCATAAGGTTGGCTCTTGGAGAGTTCGAAGTAAGCCGCGAAGTGCCACTCTTCAGACGTGAGCCATTTTCTTTTTGTGCAGGCGGCCCGCCTTCTCCAGTTCCTGCTCAATCCACGAGTAGGTCACCGCCAGACCCTCTTCCAGAGAGATCAACGGTTCCCATCCCAGCACCCGGCGAATCATGCAGTTGTTGCTGTTGCGCCCTCGCACGCCCTGCGGTTTCGAGGTGTCGTGCTTCTTCGAGATTCCCTTGCCCGCCACCGTGGCCACCAGATCGGCGAGAGCGTTGATTGTGATCAGCCGGTCGTTTCCAAGGTTCAGGGGCTCGCAGTAATTCGAGGCCATCAGGCGCTCCAGGCCTTCGACACAATCGTCGACATACATGAACGACCGCGTCTGTTCCCCGTCGCCCCACACTTCAATGGTTTCCCCATCGTCCCCGAGAGCGATCTTCCGGCACAACGCGGCCGGGGCTTTTTCGCGGCCGCCTTCGTAGGTGCCGAGCGGGCCGTACACGTTGTGAAAGCGCACGATGCGGGTTTCAAGCCCGTAGTCCTCGCGGAAATAGCGGCAGAGCATCTCGGTATAGAGCTTTTCCCAGCCATAACCGGGCTCGGGATCGGCCGGAAAGGCGTCTTCCTCGCGCAACGGGGCCACGTCGGTCTCCGACTGCTTGTTTTGCGGATACACGCAGGCCGAGGAGGAAAACAGGAATTTCGAAACGTCCTGCAAGCGGCTGGCTTCGAGCATGTGCGCGTTGATCAGAATGTTGTTGCGCGCGATCTCGGCGTGGTAGGCGGTGATGAACCCGATTCCGCCCATATCGGCGGCCAGGTTATATACCTCGTCGATGCGGCCGCGCGTGGCCAGCAGGCAGTTGTCGAACTTGCGCAGGTCGAGCAGCTCGAACTCGCTGGCGGCGCTCGATTCATACTCCGGATATTTAAGATCCACGCCGCGCACCCAGTGGCCTTCGGCGCGCAGCCGTTTTACAAGGTGGTGGCCGATAAATCCTCCGGCGCCGGTGACAAGAATTCGCATGTTTCCGTTCATATTTCCGTTCATGGAGGTCCTCATTTCTTGTGGGAATTGAAATTTGTGATTGGAGTTTCTGAATTGGGCCGTAAGCCCGGCAATTCCAACTTCAGGAGGTTTTCGCGGCCAGCCGCGTTTCGACCGTGCGGGCGCAGGCGGCCCGGCCCGCGATCGCGCTCTGGTAGATCGAAATCAGATTGCCGGTAGTTTTCCTCTTCGCTATAACGCTCCGCATGCGCCTGGCGGGCGGCGCTCGAATGCACTGCCCAGGTTTCATGCGTGGAGCCCAGACCGGTTTCAAGCGCCAAAGCGAGGGCTTCCGGCGACCCGGGGCGAAATAGCAGCCCCTCCGATCCGTTGCGAATCATCCCCCGCAGACTGGGATGATCGGCGGCAATCACCGGAGTCCCCGCCGACAGGGCTTCGAGCACCACCATCGGGCAGTTCTCGTACGCGAGCGACGGAAACACCAGCCAGCGGCTGGCCGCCACGCGCTTTAGAACTTCGCGGCGCTCGAGTTTCCCGCACCACTCGATGTCTGGCCGGTGGGCCCACTGGGGTTCGAGCGCTTCGCGCTCCGGGCCATCGCCAATCAGCACGAGTTTCCATTGCGCGAGCCGGTTTCGATCCCAGGCTTCGAGCAGCAGCGGCACACCCTTGCCTTGGCTGATCGCTCCGACAAAGACGGCTTGCTGGTTTCGAGCGTCGCCGCTTGTAGGCGGCGGGAGCGGCACGAAATTTGCCTTCGTGGCCATCCGGGCCACGGAGAAGTTCGCTCGCCGGAAAACTTCGCGGTTGAAGTCGTTCAAAACGACGAACGTGTTCACACGCCGGTAGGTGCCCAGTTGCGAATGCAGCCAGTTGACCGCAACCACAACAGCTGTCCGTGCCCGGCTCGCGCCATAGCAGCCATAACGCACAGCCGCCCAGGGCGGACGTCCCACGCACCGTTCGCAGGTCTTGCCGTCGCGCAGCAGTGTCGCCCCGGCGCACACATGACGAAAATTGTGCAAGGTTTGAATCACCGGTACACCCGCCCGGTGTGCGGCCCAGAACACGCTGGGACTGAGCTGCGGGAAGGAATTGTGAACATGGACAACCGCAGGCTGGAAGTCACCAATCTTTTCTTGAAGCGCCCGATAGGCGCTCCGCGACCAGAAAAAGCCAGGCACGGCCAGCATCTGCCGGACCACCGACATATTCTTCAGCGCAGCATGGGAAGTGCGGAACTGCTCGACCGCATGCCCGCGATCGCAAAGCATGTGCCGCTCCAATTCGAGGACCGTATCCTCGCCGCCCCACCCGGGCGCATACGAGTCATGTACCTGCAAAATGCGCAAGCTGTTGCCGGAGCCGGTCATGGTCGTATCTAAGGTCGTTAATTAGGGATCGTTACGCGTGGCCAGCTATCTTCGAACGAACCGCTGCGGCCGCAGCGTGCAGCGAGAAGGGAGATCGAGCCACGCGGCACTGCATCCCGATGTCGCCGCATCCCCAGAGCGTGTGCCGCTTGAGCAGCAACGCACTCATGCCGCTACGCGTGCAGACGATCGAATTTCGGCCTGGTTGCCCAGTCAGACCGAGAGAAATGTCGGCATCCTGAACCGCGCGCAAAACCGGCTGTGACACATTTCCATTCGGATACGCGATTACCTGCGGGGTCTTGCCGGCGATCTCGCGCAGCCAATCCTGCGCCTGCCCAATCTCGTCGCATGCGTCTATGACCGGATAGTTCGTCAGAATGGCGTGGTCGCGGGTGTGATTTCCGATCTCAACCAGAGGATGGCGCGCGAACTCGGCGAGTTCGTCCGTCGTAAAGGGCCGGTCGGTGACAGAAACGGTTTGAAAAGCCTTCTCTCCGAACGCGGCAACCAGCCGCTGCTCGATTTCACAAGTGCGCAGGCGCTTGAGTGACACGCGCACGCCATCAAGCCGTGCGTCCTCCCAGCCGCGCTTGCGCGCCTCGCGATATAAGACGTCCCACCAGAAGGGTTTTCCCGTACGCACGTGGTTGACTGAAATCGAGAAGAGGGCGGGAACCTGGAATTCTTCCATCGTGGGAAGAGCGCGCCGATTATTTGCGTAGCCGTCGTCGAAGCTGATCATGGCGTACTTTGCGGCCGGATCGAGCCCGGTGGCGGTCTCGGCGGCGGAAACGAAGCGGTATCCGTTGTTCACGAAGTGCTCGACGAAGCCGCGAAACATGCTGGCCGTAATGGCCTGTTGCGGGTCGGCGGCGTTCCCGGCTATCTCCTCGGCGGATTCGAACAACCCGTGAAACGCGAAAATCAAAAGTCCCGGACGATCCGGCATCAGGGAAAGACACGCGGCGGCAAGCCACTCATCGCAATTGACGAGTCTTCGCTTCGCGGATTCTTCCCAGCCGACAAACCTCATCTTCTGGCTTCCATCCATTGCGGCAGTGGCGAGTCCATCGCGAGCGCGCGAGCCGGCCGGCTCAACTGTCCGTCGATTTAAGGAATCCATATTCCTCGCCCGAGGCGGAGACGCTGAAAACCCTGTAGCCGGCCGCATTCAGGCCACGGAGGGCACGCTTCGTCCGGGCAATCCCGACTTCCGGCCAGCGGTGATGGAATTCGACCAGCAACTGGCGGACATCCGCTCCGCTCGCAATCAGGTCGGCGACGACCTCATATTCGGCGCCTTCGATGTCCATCTTCAGCAGATCAATCGCGGCGTGTCCGAGTTCGCGCATGATCGTGGACAGCCTCCGGACCGGCACTTCGATTGCGTTCGCCGACGCGTTACGGTCGAGCAGAGTGTGCGACACGTGGCCAGGATCTCGTGGCGGATGAAATCCGCGCAGGCCGTCTTCGGCAGCAACGCCATAAGGATGAAACACAAATTGTCCGGGCAAGAGTTGCGCATCGGCCCAGGCAATCGCGCGCGGCGTAGGATCGAACGCGTGCACCGTCACCCCCAGCCGTTCGATCAGCCCGCGGTCGAAGGAAATATCTTCGCCAACGCCCATCGAGTACACCACACTTCCCCGGTCAAGAAAGCTGGGGCAGAATGTCCACGCCGACCGCTCACTGCCGAGAGTTGCGGTTGCGCGCCGTATTTCCGGAGCGAAGAAGAGGTCCTGGCCGCGCGCCGCGCGCCACTTTCTCTTCAGCAGCCGGACGGGAGCGGCCAGCCGATTGGCGATCATGTTCGTGAACCATCCTGCTGCCCCTCCCGCTGCGTTTGCCATGCGGCCAGGCTTTCCTGCGCCGCCACGCGCGGCAGATACATTGTGGCCGCTGAAACTTTTTTGCCCGCGAGGGCGGCGGAATAGTCCGCCATGCGCCGCGCCGCTATCGCTTCCCAGCTGTACTCTTCCTGCATCCGCCATGCGCCCCGCGATCCCAGCCCCTCGCGCACCGCCGCGCTGCGCAGCGAACGGATTTTTTCCGCCAGATCCCCGGCATCTCCCAGCCGGTATTGGAGACCGCAGCCCGTCAGGCGTTCGGCATCGCCCATGCGGTCGTTGGCGATGACCGGCCGGCCGCAGGCTGCCGCGTCGAGCATCGACATGCTTTCCTGTGCCGGCCAGACCGCAATATCGGAGGCGCGATAGAACGCGGCCAGCCCCCCAACTGGGACGAAAGGATGAACCACGCACCCGGCGCAGCGCGCGATCTCCTCGCCCTCGTTGCCATGGCCGACAAATAATCCGCGAAACGGTTCGCCGGCCCAGTTCAGTTCCGCGACCGCGCGCGCCAGAAGCAGCGGATTCTTGTCCGGTGTGAAACGCCCCGAATACACGCAGACAATATCGTTTTCCCGGAAGCCGAGCCGGCGCCGCAATTCGCTCCGTGCCTCCGTCTCCTCCCGGCTTGCGATCGGGTGGAACATCTCCGTATCCACGCCCAGGGGGCAGATTTCGAGCTTGTGGCGCGGCACGCCAAAAAAGCGCGCCGCGACCTCGGCGCAGTCGGGTGCGATGGCGTAGCACTTCTCGGTGCACCAGCTCGCGGCCCGGCCGTGCGCTCCACGTTCGGCCAGACACCGCAAACGTTCGGGCGCAAACGGCCCTGTTTGCCTTTGCGCCAGAGGAAACACCGATGCGTGATAGTGGCAGCCGGAAAAAAGCCGGTAGCCCAGGCGCATCCGGTTAATCGCGGCATCGACGGCAATCCATCCGATCGGTGTCATGGTCTGCACGATGTGAGGCCGTAGCTCGCCCAGTTTCCCGTCCAGCCCAAGCAAACGAACGTGCCCGAGAGTGCGAGTGTGCCCGACGACGTGCAGGCGAAATCCATCGATCGTTTCGACCGAGCCGGGGCAGATTGCGTCCTGAAAATTCCTGTAGGTTTCCTGGCGCGGGTCCTGGCGGTAATTGGGGGCGAGCGAGGACGCGATCACATCGACCTCGGCCCCCAGCCGCGCCAGATACTTCGGCAGGATATTTTCGAGATAGCCCATATTGCGGGCGAAGACTTCGGAGATCAGAACGATGCGCATACAGGTCCTGCAAGAAAAACGACCGTACCGAATCACGAGCACGCGGGGCTTCGCGTCGGGCCTGACTCCAGGCCAGAGGGCGCGGTAGTTTTTGGAAAGGCCTCTCGGGCCGGCTCCGGGCCAATCGCCGGCAAGGCATAAAGCACCAGGGTTAGAAGCCCCAGACCTCCGGACAGAAAGGTTGTGAACAATGAGAGATTGGCGAGGCTGTAGGTGCCATAGAAAGTAACAAGGCCGACGAAGCGGGGATCGTGACGCGCCCCCGCGGAATCGATGAACCAGAACAGAAACGCGCAAAGGGCCGACGCGACCAAGATTCCCGGCAGGCCAAGAGCGGCGATTCCGTCCGTCGCCCAAAAGTGAGCCGTCGTGTCGACCAGCGCCCCGTAGTAGTAGTAGCCGATCTCCGTTCCAAGAGGGTAATGGAATGGATAATAGACCAGCCAGTTGACAACCTTGAGGTGAGAAAAGAGCGTGTGCGGGTTGTGACGGAAAAAGTTATAGTACTGCCCGGTCAAAAGGCCCGATAACCCGAACGAACGGAACATCACCAAGAACATTAGCATCTGCGTGGCGAGATCCGGTTCCTCGCCCTCGGCGAGAAAAACCACAATCAGCACAAGGAGCATTGCCGCCACTCCCCAGACAAGCTTCAAAGCGAATGGCCCGCGCCCACGCCGGAAGAGCAGATATATGCCGGCAATAAAGACGATCAACAACAAGGACGCTTTGGTGCCGAAGCAGGAGTAGACGAGCACCTGGCCGAGGCAGCCCGTCAGGAAGAGGACCCACTTCCTATGGTAGAGGCCCCAGCCGATCAGGAAGGGATAGACGGCGCCGTAAGACCACATGAGGGCGTAGTTCAGGAACGAGCCGCCCATATCCTGCGCGTTATCGCGGAGATCGTAAATCTCATCAAACGAAACCAGGTGCATATTGCCCCAGAAGGAAACAAGGATCGCCAGCGTGGTCGTCAGGGCGAGAATGCCGAACCCCGTCGAGAACGCTTTCGGGGATATTTTCGGAGCCCGGAACCGGTGAAGTGGACACAAATAGCCCGCGCCCAACACTGCGGTTCCCGCGCACATCGTCAACATCAGCGGGACGATTTCGTCCGGCTTGTTCAGTCCCGCGAACAGCGGGATGAACATCGAAGGAATGACGACCGTGAGATAGAGGACCCAGTATCCCAGCTGCGATCCCCGCCGCAACTTGATCGGCATCCATAAGCTGGGAAGGATCGCGAGAATCCAAGCCAGCGCGAGGTAGAAATCTGGAACCGGCTGATGGTCGAAGCCGTAGCTGCTGTACGACTCCGACACAAAATGAACGTAGGACCAGGCGTATAGTCCAACGAACACGGATACTCCGAGCACAAGCAGCGGGCGATGCGACCAGGAGCCCGGCTCCGGCGAGAGGCTCATCGCACAACCCGCCAGTTCACCGTCAGCCCGCTCGGCGTGATGCTGCCAGCAGATGGATTGCAAAGAGAGAAGTTCACGTTGTTGGCCGTGGGGAACGCATTGAGAATTAGGCGGCCGTTTGTTGAGGGGGCGCTGAAGCTTGCATAGCTCCAGGAAATAGCATCCGTTGCGGCTACTCCTGTAGCCGACGTTACGACGGTTGTTGTGCATGCGCCCGATGCAATCGCAGTCGAACCGAGCGTTGAAGTGCCGCTAGCGATGACGGCCGCCATCGTTCCCCCAGCGCCTGAACTGGTCATAGCGGATCCGGAGCCTACCGACAGGCCCCCCTCTATGTTGAGTGCACATGTAGAGTTAGTGCCCGAATTGAGGGCCGAGATCAAAGACGTTACCTTGCCGGCTGCCGACCCGCCAAAGAACGTTCCGCAGGTCAGATACCCCGGGCTGCCGTTGATCGCTCTCACATCCGCGCGGCTGTTTGCACCCATCAAGAGCACATTGGTGTATGCTCGCGGCGATTTGAAGGTCAACCCCGAAGTGCTGGCGAAGGCCCCAGCGCCGGAGAGCGAAAACATCCAGTCTGCGGTGCCCGTGGAATTGTCGTCTTCAGCAACCCCGCCGCTGGCGCTAAACGTCACATTCCCTGAAACGTAGTGCGCATTGTTAGCTTGGGTGTTTTCCAAGTGGACGTTGCTAAGGCTCAAAAAGCCCGGAGACGCACCGACGTTCGTATAATCGAACGCTGCGGCACAGCCCCCGCCAGTATTTCCGAAAGTGTCGGTATTGGTGAAATACAATTCGGGCGTTTGGTTCGTTGCCGCCAGTTCGATACATCCATTCCCGGAAATCTCGCCTCCCGTGAAGCGCTCGGCGAGCGAGCCATGCTGCATCGCGACACGATTGGATTTGAAATAGGGATTTATCCAGTTTGCGTTTGGGCCGCTATTGTTAGTAGCAACGTACCCCGTCCCTCCAAACCCCGCCGCGCCGGAGTTCTCGAACTCCGCGTTGCTTGCGCCACCGTTTGTCGAGCCGATAACGATCCCATTGGCAGAGCCACCGCAACCGAGTGTGGTAGAGCAATTATTGTTTATGATGATCACGCCGTAAAGGCCGTGGCCCGATGGCGGGTCCGTTGCCGTTGTGTCGTAGTAGTCCAACGTCAACGCGTTTCCGCTGGTCGGCGTGTAGTTAAGACAGTTTCCCGAGAATCCCCCTGAACTAACTGGAACGCAAGCCCCTAGATTTACTAACTTCAGATACTTTCCCTTCGTTTGAGCGACAATCGGTGTGCTGTAACTGTAGAAACCTCCTGTAGGATTGACTCCAATCAGGACTGTGCAGATACTAGGCGCGGCTGGGCAGGCAGCGTAGGCTTTGTTGATTTCGTCTCCTATATCCACACCGCCGCGTCCAAGGGAAGAATCCACAATCTGTGTGTTCTCCAACATCTGGGTATTCAGATTTCCTTGAATGGTGACAGGCGCAGTTGAAGGAAATACCACTGGATTCTGGCTTGGTAAAGGGACGAGCAAGCTGATGACTGCGATCAACGCAAATAGGGCATGCTTCTTCATGGACATATCTTTCTCCTCAAGAACGGTAGCGATTTCCACCCGCCATGGAAGCGTGGCGTGCTCCCGTGTCGAATGCCCTCTCCCGCGGGGTCATAGTGCCTGCCTGTTCCGCAGCGAAACAGGTTGCGCGAACAACTCCGACCGTTCCTCCGACTCGCGGGACAGGTAAGTCCATTCGTAATTCCATGAGGAAAGAAGCTGGCAGCACTGGTTGTGGACACCCCTGCCATGGGTGGCGAGAAAGAGCTTGGGACGATATCGTTCGAAACACTTGCGGGCGCCGTTCAGTGCGGCGAACTCGGCGCCTTCGATATCCATCTTGATTGTGTTGGGAGGCGCTATGCGCCCTTCGGCGATGAGTTCGTCGAGCGTCGCCGTAGCCACGGTCACAGTGCCCGCCGCCGCAAGCTTCCCCATGGCGCGCGTACTTTCGCTCGAAAACCAGGCCGTGCCCGATTGATCGGAGATCGCCGTTTCGAAAATCTCCACATTCCGGATGCGGTTCATGGCCAGGTGCCTGCGCAGAAAGGCGGCATTCTCCGGCAAAGGCTCAAAGGCATAGACTCGCCCGTCGGTACCCACGCGCAACGCGCCCAGCAGCGAATAGAAACCTACGTTCGCGCCCACGTCGTAGAACACCGATCCCGGTTCGATTTGCCCGGCAATGCGCTTCTGCATTTCCCATTCGTAGCTTCCAAGCCAGCAGCCATGCAGATGCGATCCGACGATCCACCTCTTGCCGCGCAACGGACCTTGCAGGACAGGCACGGCAAGATCGGGGGGAATCAGCCGGAAAGGAAAGCGGGCAATCCTCCCCGGAAGCGATTCCGGCCGGAGGGCGGAGAAGTTAATCATCGTTGTTGTCTCATTACTCTCTAGTCTCTCTTTTGTTCTCTTTTTCGCGCGTCCGCAAGAAAAGACTCGGCTGCCCTCAGGCCCCTGACGCCAAGGGAATGCTCCGCGCGGCCGGTTGAGCTTCCGTGGCGCGGCACGGCCTCGTGCACAAAACGCCGCATGCGTCGTAAACAGGCGCGCGTAAACCGGTGCCGGCAGGCAAGCCCGGAGCGAGTGCTTCAGCGCCTTCCGCGCCCCGCCACCGTGAGGATGTGTGCAGCCTCCTTCATCGTTCAGTAAGTCCTGGTGGTGGACGAGAATCTCCAGGCCCGCTTCCTCCTCTAGGAACGCGGCAATCGACCCTGGGCTCCAGAACTGCACGTGGCCGGCCCCGGCGACGGACGGATACGGCTGGCGCAGAATCTTCGTCCTGACGATGTTGACCGCTACCTTCTCGGTGGGAACCTCGACCACAACAAAGCGCGCCACACGGGAGGCTTCTCGCAACGCGCCGAGCGGGTCCTCCATGTGCTCGATGACGTGGCTCAAAATAGCCAGATCGAAAGCGCCATCGGGAAATGCCAGCGCTTCCGCTTGCCCGACCGCGGCGTTTGCGGCAAAGGCCGGGCACGAAGCGCGGACATAGTCGATTGCCGATGGCGACAAATCCGTGCAGAAATAATGCCGCGCGAAATTCGCGGCATGCAGCCGTCGCAGCACGGCGCCGGTGCCGCATCCAATTTCAATGACGGAACCGGGATTGAGGCCGCGGCAGACACGCATAATGTTGTCTGCTTTGCGCTGCGCTCCCAGTTCGCGCCACGCTAGAAACTCCGGGTCCTGCAGGGCCTCGCGATAGGTCTCTTCGTAGTCTTGCCACATAGTTGTTCTTGGTGCTGTGTCTTGGAATCGAGTCGCTTTAGTTGGCCGGTGCGCAAGAGGCGCGCGGCCCGATGAACCGGCGAAAAGATAGGACCAGGGTTCCCGCATAGCTGGCCGCCGACACGACCATCCCGTAGATAGCGCCGCGCAACCCCAGATGGATCACCAGCGGGATGCCCACCGTAAATGTAGCGATTCCGCTTGCCACGTAAGCGGCGAACACGGCCCGCGGTTTTTCGGCCGCCTTCAAAGCCGCATTGGCCGCGTTGCCCGCCCCCATCACCACGGGCACGATTACATACCATCGAAGCAGGGGCGCGACATCCTCGAACTTGGATCCATAGGCTACGTGAATCAATCGAGTGTTTGCCAATCCAACGGTCAAGGCAAACGCCAAACCGATAGCCAGAAACATCAACGAGCAGCGCCCCCACATGCGCCGCAGCTTGCCCAGTTCGCCGGAGGCGAAAAGCAGCGCCATCTGCGGCAACACCAGCAGTGAGATCGCCGCGAAAACCTGATCTACCGGCAGCGCCAGGTTGTACATGGCGCGCAGGCCGGCGACATCGCTACAAGCGATGTCGCCGGCCTGCGCGCCATGTACAACCTGGCGCTGCCGGTAGATCAGGTTTTCGCGGCGATCTCACTGCTGGTGTTGCCGCAGATGGCGCTGCTTTTCGCCTCCGGCGAACTGGGCAAGCTGCGGCGCATGTGGGGGCGTTGCTCGTTGATGTTTCTGGCTATCGGTTTGGCGTTTGCCTTGACCGTTGGATTGGCAAACACACGATTGATTCATGTAGCCTATGGATCCAAGTTCGAGCTGTCGCGCCCCTGCTTCGATGGTATGTAATCGTGCCCGTGGTGATGGGGGCGGGCAACGCGGCCAATGCGGCTTTGAAGGCGGCCGAAAAACCGCGCATGTTCGCGCCCGCTTACGTGGCAAGCGGAATCGCTACATTTACGGTGGGCATCCCGCTGGTGATCCATCTGGGGTTGCGCGGCGCTATCTACCGGATGGTGATTATCAGCAGCCCCTATGCGGGAACCCTGGTGCTCTCTTTTCGCCGGTTCATCGGGCCGCGCGCCTCTTGCCACCCTCAAAAAGCGACTCGATTCCAAGACACAGCACCAACAACTATGTAGCAGAGCTCTCTGCGACCTATCGCGAGGCCCTGCAGGACCAGGACTTTCTAGCGTGGCGCGAACTGGGAGCGCAGCGCAAAGCAGACAACATTATGCGTGTCTGCCGCGGCCTGAATCCCGGTTGCGTCATTCGATCTGGATGCGGCACCGGCATCATGCTGCGACGGCTGCATGCCGCGAATTTCCACGCGGCATTATTTCTGCACGGATTTGTCGCCATCGGCAATCGACTATGTCCGCGCTTCGTGCCCGGCCTTTGCCGCAAACGCCAGATAGGCAAGCGGAAGCGCTGGCATTTCCCGATGGCGCTTTCGATCTGGCTATTTTCAGCCACGTCATCAAGCAGTGAAAGAACCACTACGGCGCGTGCGGGAAGCCTCCCGTGTGGCGCGCTTTGTTGTGGTCGAGGTTCCCACCGAGAAAAGGTCAACATCACCATGCGGAAGCTCTGCGCCAGCCGTATCCGTCCGTCGCCGGGGCCGGCCACGTGCAGTTCTGGAGCCCGGGTCGATTGCCGCGTTCCTCAGGTGAAGGGGATTGGAGATTCTCGCCCACCACCAGGACTTGCTGGACGAAGAAGGCGGCTGCACGCATCCTACGGCGGCGGCGCGCGGCAGGCGCTGAAACAGTCGCTCCGGGCTTGCCTGCCAGCGCAGGTTTACGCGCGCCTGTTTACAACGCATGCAGCGTTTTGTGCACGAAGCCGGGCCGCGCCACGGAAGCTCAACAGCGGCACGGAGTATTTCCTTGGCCACAGGGGCCTGAGGGCAGCCGAGTCTTTCGTTGCGGACGCGCAAAAAGAAAACAGAAGAGAGACTAGAGAATAAAGAGACATCGACGATGATCAACTTCTCCGCCCTCCGGCCGGCATCGCTTCCCGGGGAGGCTTGTCCGCTTCCCTTTCCGCCTGATTCCCCCGGATCTTGCCGTGCCCGTCCTGCAAGGCCCATTGCGCGGCAAGAGGTGGATCGTCGGCTCGCGCCCCCATGGCTGCGGCGCGGGAGCTACGAATGGGAAATGCAGAAGCGCATTGCCGCGCAAATCGAACCGGGATCGGTGTTCTACGACGTGGGCGCGAACGGCGGTTTCTATTCGCTGCTGGGCGCGTTGCGCGCGGGTCCGGCGGGCGGGTCTATGCCTTTGAGCCTTTGCCGGAAAATGCCGCATTTCTGCGGAAGCACCTGGCCATGAACCGCATCCGGAATGTGGAGATTTTCGAAAAGGCGATCTCGGATCGACCGGGCACGGCCTCATTTTCAAGCGAAAGTACGCGCGCCATGGGGAAGCTCGCGGCGGCGGGCACGGTGACCGTGGCGACGGCGACGCTCGACCAACTCATCGCCGAAGGGCGTCGCGCCTCCAAACACAATCAAGATGGATATCGAAGGCGCGGAGTTCGCCGCACTGAGCGGCGCCCGCAAGTGTTTCGAACGATATCGTCCCAGGCTCTTCCTCGCCACCCATGGCAGGGACGTCCCGACGAGTGCTGCCAGCTCCTTTCCTCATGGAACCTATCAAGGACTGACTTGTCCTGCGAATCGGAGGAACGGGCGGAGTTGTTCGCGCGACCTATTGGCTCGCGGAAAAACGGCACTATGAAACCGCGGGAGAGGGCATTCGAACCAGAAGCGCGCCACATTACCATGGCGGGTGGAAATCGCTACATTTCTGAGAAGAAAGATATGTCCATGAAAAGCTTGTCCCTATTTGCATCATCGCAGTAATCGGGGGCTCGTCCCTTTACCAAGCCAGAATCCGGTGGAGCTTCCTTCAACTGCGCCTGTCACCATTCAAGGAAATCTGAATACCCAGATGTTGGAGAAACACAGATTGTGGATTCTTCCCTTGGAACAAGCGGCGGTGTGGATATAGGAGACGAAATCAACAAAGCCTACGCTAAAAAGAGAGCCACGCCTGTGGAAACACAGTCCTGATTGGAGTCGAAGATCCTACAGGAGGTTTCTACAGTTACAGCACACCGATTGTCGCTCAAACGAAGGGAAAGTATCTGAATACTGATAGGGGCTTTCATTGCAAGTTAGTTCAGGGGGATTCTCGGGAATTTTATTAACTTCCACCGCCGACCAGCGGAAACGCATTAACATAGAAAAAGTTT
>CAWDPB010000054.1:0-23246 GCA_963804075.1 uncultured Acidobacteriaceae bacterium
CACGGCAGCGCCGCAGCCAGGAACAACAAAATGCCAGGCAGCCACAAAGTCCGGGCGATGCTGTTCCAGTCCCGCCTGCAACCCGCAAACAGCAGAACGATGACAGCGGCCAGCGCCGGCGCAATCGGCCCTTTGGCCAATGTTCCGAGCGCGAGGAATAAATAGAAGACCGCGAGAGCGGCTCGATTCCGGCCTTCGTACCATGCATACCACGCGAGCAAAGCGATTGTGAAAGTCGCAGCCAGAGGCATGTCCGTGGCTGCGGCGTGCGCGAATCCAATCACGCCAGCGCAACTCGCGGAGATGAGCGCGCCATCGAATTCCGTGCCGGGGCGTAATCGCCGCAGGAAAAAATAAATTGCGGCAATCATGAGCGCAGCATCGAGCGCGCTGGGAAATCGTGCCGTCCACTCAGTGACGCCGCTCCTTGCCTGCGACGCCTCTTCGCCCGCACTCCATCGAGCAACATCCGTCTCGCCATCGTGGTTCTTGGGCGCAAACGTCCGCGCCACTCGATACGACAGCATCGCCTGCCAATAATAAAGAGGAGGTTTTTCGAGCCAAGGCTTGCCGTCGAGTGTGGGCAGAACCCAATCGGAGCGATTGAGCATTTCTCGCGCAACTTGGGCATAGCGCGGTTCATCGGCTCCCGCCAAACCGAACGAGCCGAGTCCGTAGAAGAATAAAAATCCGCAGAAGACGAGGCGAGCAACAGGATTTCCGTGCGAATTCGCAAGTTGGATTGCGGCTGACATTCGCACTCAGTCGGAGCTCGTCATAGGCTGTTTCCGCCCGCAGCCGCTCTACCACGCGAGAAACCGCAATCGCCAGCGGCCCCTCAAGCGAGCACCCGCTGGCGCACGTGTGGCCTCCGCCGCCAAACTGCTCGGCCACAGTCGAGACGTTCACCTGGCCTTTACTGCGCAGGCTGATTCGATAGCGGCGGTCGGGAAGCTCGCGAAAGAAAATGGCAACCTGCACGTCGGCCATCGAAAGCGCATAGTTCACCAGTCCCTCGCAATCCTCTTCGCGAGCCCCAAAACGCTCCATCTGCTCTTGCGTCACCCAGATCCAAGCGAGCGGGCCTTCCCTGTGGAGATTGAGAAAGCGCCGCGCCCAGCAGGCGCATCTTGGCTGTCGAGTGTCCAAAGTAAATCTGCCGCGCGCATTGCGCGGGATCGGCGCCAGCCAGCACCAGCTCGCGCGCCACCGTGAACGTGTGCTCGTCGGTTCCCTCGAACATGAACGAACCAGTGTCAGTCATGAGCGCCGTGTAAAGGCAGGTTGCAATGTCGCGATCGATAGGCACGCAGGCCATGCGCGCCAGACGATAGACAAGCTCGGCGGTCGCCATAACGGAGGAATCGATCCAGTTCACATGCCCAAAATTGCGCCCACTGGCGTGGTGATCGATATTGATGAGAAAGCACTGATCGAGCCCCTGGAGCATGGCGCGCCGCGTGCTGTCGCATTCCAGCAGAATGACAGCATCGTTCGCCGGAACCATCTCGGCATGAATGGCGCGGCTGGCAAACGGCAGGTTCTGATAAATCCGCGGGATGCCGTCATACATCACGACCTCGGCGTCCTTGCCCATCGCCCGCAGAATCTCGCCGCAGGCCAGAGCCGAACCGATGCCGTCGCCGTCGGGCCGCGCGTGCGAAGTGACGACGAAGCGGTGGCGCTCGCGAATTGCCTGCAAAACACGGTCCAGCATGGAAGTAACGTCTTTGGTCGTCAGTTGTTGGTCGTTAGAATAAAGTTAAGACCTGATCGCGAACGACTAACGACCGCAGACCGACGACTAGCGGCAATAACTAACGGCTGCCGTCTGCTTTTTTATTCCTTTTCTTCGCGCGTGTCAGAAGCTCGTCCACGCGGCTCTCCAATTGGTCCGAACGGTCAATCTGAAAATAAAGTTCCGGGGCGCGGCGCAGGCGTAAACGGTCAACCAGTTCGCGCCGGACAAAATTCTTGGCGGCTTCCAGGCCCTCCAGCGTGCGCTGGGCCTCCGCATCGTCGCCCATAACAGAGACGAGCACGTGCGCCGAACGCGCGTCCTCGGCCATTTGCACCGCCGTTACCGTGGCCAGCCCAATGCGCGGGTCCGCGAGTTCGCCTTCGAGGATGGTTTCAATCTCCTCGCGCAGAGCCTCGCTCAACCGCTCGCGATGATGTTTTAGTCCACGGCGTTCCATTTGGTTGGAGAAAACTTTTAAGCATACCAGAGATGCAGGCTTTGGGCGCTGGGCTTTGGCTCTGTGCTCTCGCGCGCACGGAGGATTAAGCGCCGAGCGGCTAAAGCCCAAAGCGCGCCGCCCAGAGCGAAAGCGCTGATCGATACGCCTGGAATCGTGCTAAAGTAGGCGCTGGGAGCCTCATATGCAGGTATTGCCGCTTCGTACATGTGCGATAAGAATGATGATTCTTATTACCTTGGTGGCTGCTATCGACGCTACCGCTGTCGCACTCAGCGCGAAGCCCCTGTTCTGGGCGGCAATTGTTCCAGCACTCATTCCCCTTTTCAGTCCGTTGACGTTCTTGTCGCTCCGCCGCGGAAGTATTTCATAGAAACTCCACAAACGAATCCGTAATCTCCGCCCCGTGGTTATTGGCGATGCGCGTGGCTGCGCGCTCCACGTTTTCATCAAGCCATCCAGATAATCGCGCGAATGCGAGATCGCGACCACCCCAATCGTCGCCTGGTTCCACAGGTTCGAAGGATCAAGCTCCGCCACCGACACGTTGAACGACGCCCGCAGCCTGTCTTTCATCGAGCGCACCACCTGCCGCTTGTCTTTCAGCGACTGCGCCGCTTCAATGCGGAGTTCGAGCGTGAGCGAGGCGATCATGACAATCCATAGCGTAACCCATAATGAGGGCTCGATTCTCCGCCTGCGAACTACGCAGGCCCAAGAAAAGCCCGCTCGCCATCGTTGTCATCCCGAGCGCAGCGGACAAAACCGCGAAGCGGGCGTGCCTGCGTAGTCGAAGAGCCGGCCCCGAGCGAAGCCGAGGGGATCTCTGCCACCTCAACAATCCCACGAGCCTTTTTCCTCAAATTGTGCTATATAAGTAGACGCTAAGTATGCTTCCCAGTGAGTTGCAGGCCGGTACCGCCAACCAGCGTCACCTCCTCTACCAGCGGCGAATCTTCTCAGCGCATTTCAATCGGCACCAAAGAATAGGAACACGACCAATGGCAGAACAAGGAACAGTGAAGTGGTTTAACGACGCCAAGGGCTACGGCTTTATCAGCCGTCAAAATGGCGAAGACGTTTTCGTGCATTTCTCCGCCATTCAGGCAGGAGGCTTCAAGAGCCTGCAAGAAGGCCAAACCGTCCAGTTCGACGTGACCAAGGGCCCCAAGGGCTTGCAAGCGGAGAACGTCACTCCCGTCTAGCCCGCGAAAACCGTCTCCCGGAAAACGACCTCCGGAAAACGATTTCTAAGCAACAAAGTGCCCGAGATTCGCAAGAATCCCGGGCATTCTTGCGTCTAGAGGGGGGGAGTCGAACGCGAGTAGCGGCAACCGGCCGGGAAGCGCCTGTGAGAGTCCTAAAAAATGCTGAAGGATTTTTGGATCGTTTGTCGTTCTTCTAGGAAAGGCAGTTCCGTGTGACGCATGTCACAATGGCGAACCGATTTTAGCCGGAGAATCCAACCCCGGAGGCGTAGAAAATGAACCGAAGCGCTGGCGGAGTACTGGCAATGTTGATCGTCGCGTCGCTCCTCGCCCGTAGTTCAGGTTCGCGGCAGGAAGGTCCCGCGCCTGGGGGCACGAAAGCGCAATCGTCAACGACTCATGCCAAGGGCAAGACTGCCGCGAAGGATGCGAACCAATCGCCAAAGGACGGAGACTTACCTGTTCCTCCCGATCCGCGCTGCTTTCTGATCCGACCCATCGCTGATTTCTATGGAACACACGAGGCTCCCCGGCTTGGAAACTTCTTCGATGCCTATAAGAATCAACCGAACGGCTGCAATCCACAGGAAGGCGGCACCACGTGGGGCATTCCTCAAGGGTTGAAGCCGCCAGTGCGTTTTGTAATCGCTACCGTGGCCGATCCCGTGCGCAGCCACCTCAGCCTCTACTTTGACCGCAGCATTGACGCCATTCAGCAGGGAGCGCAGTCGGCCGGATATGTCTTTTCGCGCTCCGCCATGCCTTGGGATTGGGAACGCCATGAGCCGCCCGCCGATCTGCCCACCAAACTAGCCTGGGACCACTACCAGCGCGAGAAAGAGAAGCTTCCGGGATTGATGATCTTCCGCAAGATCAACACGCAGATCAACCCGAAGACCAACCATGCGAAGGAGGAAATCGAGGATCTTTTTGTCTGGATTGTGGGCGAAACGCCAACCGGTGGAATCCATAAACATCAATTCGACAAAGCACTCCAGATCATGCGTGACATCGCCGGAGCGGGCGCCGCCTCCTCCGTCAACGATCAAAGCGCGCTGTCCATCCTGGGACCCACGTTTTCCGGATCACTGCCCTCGCTCGTTGATCTGCTGGCCCATTTGCAACCGCCCATCCAGTTCAAGGCGGCGGGGAGCGCGAAGGCAAAGACCCTGGATGGTGTCGTGGTCCACAGCGGCACCATCGAAAGCGCAATTTGGTCAAAGTGGTTTCAGAGTGTGCCCGGCCTAGCCTCCTTCATCAGCTTTCAGGAGAGCGACGAGGCCGCTGAGTGCAAGTTCTTGCGCTACGCGCTGAGTCAACACTTTCGGCTTAATGATGTTGCCGAGCTTTCCGAGGACGAGACCGTCTTCGGAGGCGCTGGCGGCGGGTCGGACATTTCTCAGCACGTCTGCGGTTTCAAGGATACCGGCCGTGAAGGACGCGACATACTGCACCTCAAGTTTCCCCGCGAAATTTCCCAACTGCGCGCCGCTTATCAAAGCGAACTCCAACCCATTCCCGAGACCGCAACCGGCGGCAAATCGGCTCCCCGCACCACTCTTCCCCTCGATCTCCAGGACAGCGGCAGTGATGAAGATACCGTGCCGACCTACGCCCACGCCCAGTATCCTCTTTCCCAAGAGTCGGTGATGCTTTCTATCACCACGGCTTTGCGCGCCCATCATTCGCGCTTTGTTTTGCTTAAGGCGAGCGATCCCATCGACAAACTTTTTCTGGTGCGCTTTTTGCGCCAGGACTACCCGGAGGGCAGAGTCGTCACGTTTGGTTCCGATCTTCTCTATCGCCGCGAGGTGGAGGACGACCTGCTGCACGGCATCATGGCCATCACGCCCTACTCGCTATTGCCGCGAGCCGATGACCAAGTTGCAATACCCGAGTGTCGAGAGAAGCAGCAGCACATCGATCGAATTTTCCCCAGCAGCGATTCTGCCGGGGAGTACAACGCCATGCTCTCGCTGCTACCGGAGCCGCAGAACTGCCCCAGCGCGGGCGCGAACGAGATTCCTCGAGGCCCTTACACCGAGTTCGGCTGGCCGATGATCGGTGGCACTGCGCCGCCCGCAAATAATCAACTGCGCCCGGCCCTCTGGCTCACGGTCCTCGGGCGCGACGCTTATTGGCCCGTGGATTTGCTCGACGTGGATTCTGGCGACGTGCCAAGCGCGATTCCGCCGAGCGCTCTGCCCACGATGCCGGGCACACCCTGGTCGCCGTCCTTTCATCTTCCCAGGGCCGCGTCTTGGCTCTTGCTCGGTGGCTTTGCCGGCGTGCTTTGCTTCACTCTTGTTTATCTGCTGTGCTGCGGAACCCTGCTTTCGTCGTCGGAGGCAATCGCCCACTTTGCTCCCATTAAAGAGTTGTGGCGTATGCGCTTGTTGGCGCTGCTCTGCCTCCTGGCGCTGCTCGCTCTAGCGCTAACGACTTTGCCGTGGGGCTGGTGGGCCGGGGTGAGTCTGCCTTGCTGGGCCTGGGCGCTTCGCGTCGCCATTGTCGCCGTTTGGATGTTGCTAGGGGCGTTTTTCTGGCATCGCCTCCATAAGCGTCAGGCCGACCCCAGGCTGCAGCTGACCTATATCGGCCTGGCGATTACGTTGCCGATCGCAGCCTTTATGATCTGGCATTTTGCCGATGGCCAGCCCGCAATCTGGAACCCATTTTTCTTCCGCTACATTCACGCGACTTCCGGCGTATCCCTCCTGCCCTGTGCTCTGTTGCTCGTCGCCGCCGGTTTGTGGTGGGGCTGGCACAGTCTCCAGGGCTTGCCCTCCATCGAAAATCGCAGACCCCAGCTGCCGAAGGCTGGGAACGATGCGCGCTGGACAACCAGTCTCTTCTCCCTGACCGAGGAGGGGAATCAATCGCTGTTGAGCGCCCTTCGTCCAAGTTTCATCGCCGACAAACGCATCTATATTCCAGCTGTGCTCGTCGTGTCTGTGGTTCTCTACGCAGCGGCCGCGGGAACAAGCATGAGGTGGCCGCACCCGTTACAAACACTGGAATTTCCATGGATCGATTGGGTGTTTGCTCTCGCCCACTCCGCGGTGGCCTTGGTCCTGATTTTCGAGTTGTCCAGACTCGTGGTTTGCTGGATGGAACTTCGCCAGTCCTTGCGGGCACTCGACCGGCTGCCGCTGCGCCGGGCCTTTCGAGAGCTCAAAGATTTTTCCTGGAATTGGCTGTGGAGCCTGGAGGGGGGCTCCGCACAGGATGGTTACCGTGCGTCATCGCGCGAAATGGAGGCCTTGCTGCATCTCAATCTTTCCGCCTCGCAGGTCAGTCCGGATCCCGAGCGCATAACCATTCTGCAGAAGATTCGAGTCAATATCGCAGCCGCTCGCCCGCCCAGTCCCGCCGGCAAGAGGTTCGAGTTTAAATGGACAAATGATTTGCTTTGTGATGTAGCCAAGTTATACGACAGACTAGCCGTCGAGTGCCGTAACAACCTCGACATACTGTGGGCGATTTGGGGCACCGAAGCCAATACGAGCCTTTTCCTCGATGCCGATCCCAAATCGCCACCCGACCCGGCAGTTCCAGAGGAGATTCGCAAGCGCGAACAGTTCGTGGCACTCGTCTATGTCAATTTTGTGGTCGCGGTGCTGCTCCGCATGCGCACCATCATCGTGACCATTGCCGGCCTGTATATTTTGTTACCACTTTCGATCAGCTTCTATCCGGTTGAGCCCAAGGTCATCCTGCGCGCGCTGCTGATCATTCTGTTTTTCGTAGTTGTCGGGGTTGTCGGACTAGTGTATTGGCAGATGCACAAGGACGCAATTTTGAGCCGCCTAACCGACACAACTCCGGGAGAGCTAGGTTTGGACTTTTATTTCAAGATGGGTACCTTTGTCATCTTCCCCCTCATCAGCCTGCTGGTCTCGCAATTCCCGGATGTGAATAATTTCCTATTCTCCTGGCTGCAACCGGCCATGCAAGCGCTGAATCATTAACGGTGCGATCTGTTATCGAGTCCCTTTCAGTTGCTCCATCCATGATCCTCGGGAACAGAAAGTTCACGGTGACCAGGATGCCCGATAACGATGTGAATGAAGGTCAGGATCAGTACGAACGACCGATAGAAATATTTGAGCCGTTTTCGACGACGGTCAGCCCACTCTTCCCAAGTCATTGATTCCAATATATCTTGCGAGTAAGTCGTTTAAACTCAAAGATCTAGCGGCATTTCAATTCCCAAACCATTGATTCTAAAAGATCGAGAAATGGGGGGGGATGAATCCAACCATACAAGTGATCTCGCCAGAGTGCCGAGCCCACAGCACGGACGGACGAATGCGTCCGTCCCTACGCACTTCGATTTTACTGAGACCTGAGAACTCGTTTTGCCTGAGACCTGACACCTGAGACCTGCTAGATCGGAGTCGATCCCTTGAACAGCCAGATCAGGTCGATGATCAGGATGATCACCACCATCAGCTCCAGCACAAACGCTCGGCTCTGGTGGAACTGCTCCACCATGAAGCGGTAGAGTTCTTCGGCGGTGTGGACTTTCTGGTTGACCAGGTCTTTGTAGTCAGTCACGCCAATCTTCGACGCGGCTACTTTGTAGAGGCGCGCGGAGAACATGTCGCTGAGGAACTTGATGGCGTTGTCGGCGCGCTCGGTGAGTTCGTCCACGTCGAGCAGCACGGTGTGCAGGCGCGTCGCGCGTTTCGCCGTTCGCCAGCGTGCCCAGATGCCGGTTTTGTGGTCCATGAACTCATAGACGCTTTGCAGCTCGCGCGTCAGCAGCTCGTCGTAGTGGCGGAATTCGAGCAGCTGCGAGTTGGCGTATTCGAGCAGCTGGATCGCAGTCTCCGCGCCGGTCTGGCTGTCGTAGAGGAACGCGGCATTCCAGCCAATCACGGTCAGATCGCTGGGATAGTAAGAGATGCAGGACTGCAGGATTTCCTGGCACTCGCCCTCGGAGAGCGGAACGGTTTCTCCGCGCACGATTTGGGCGATGCGTCCGCGTTCGCTGGCGAGTAACTGCTCGGCCGATGGATTGCCGGCGACCTCGCGCACGTGGAAGACGAAGTAGTCCTCGGTTAGCCATTCTTCATAAGGCTTGACCAGCGCGGGAAGCGCGCGCTCAAGCTTCTGCTTGACGATCTTCTGCGCAAAGCTGGTGAAGTCTGTGTCCCAAACCCATCGGCTGGCAAGGCGAACGAGCTTGTCCCAGTCTCCGGTGAAGGGCAGCTCGAAGACCACGCTGAGCACACCGTAATCGTAGTATTTGATCTGCGCATCGAGGCGCTCGCCGCTTTCGAGCACCAGCGGCTCAATCCGCTCGACCACAGGAGGACGCTGATAGCGGACGTATCCAGGAGCAGGATGCTTGAAACTAGCCTCCTGCCGCCGCGCCCCGAAGATGTCTCGTAGTGCGTCGAGGCGGATCTCCTCGGAAACATCGAACTGGATGAGGACGAGAACGGAGCCTTGGAGTGTTTTGTCTATTGTCTGGAAGGACGAAGTTTGGACCGACAACTGGCTGGTCGCTTGCGCGGGAGATGGCTCCGACTGCAACGGCTGCTGCGATGGCGCTAAGAGCGTGCTCTTTTCGGTGTCCATAGGTTCAGCTTTCTTCCGAGGGGCGCGACGAAGGGCCCAAAAGCCGGGTCAAAACGCGCGTCGCGGGAGAGCGACACTGCTATCTATTGTCCCAGAAAAGGGGCGGGATGGGCAGAGGGAGTGTAACCCAATGACAATAAAGTGGTTACATACAGCGGCGCGTCGCGACAGGCGCAAGCGGAGACGAAGTCCTTGCGTTGGATTAGGATAGGAGCCGGATGGACCTCTACATCATTGCTGGGCCGAATGGCGTGGGGAAGACCACGTTCGCGACCAAGTTCCTTCCGAAGTACGCAAATTGCAAGAACTTCATCAATGCCGATTTGATTGCCAAAGGGATGTCACCCTTCTCCCCGGAAAGCGCCGCTATTCGTGCGGGCAGGCTGATGCTCAGCGAGATCAATTTCTTTGAGCGACAGCGGGTTTCCTTTGCGTTTGAGACAACGCTCTCAGGTAAGGCTATCTGAGGTTGATTCGACAGCTCCGCAAACGGGGATATAAGGTCCATATTTTCTTCTTGTGGGTCGATACCGCTGACGTCGCTGTGGCGAGAGTCAAAGAGCGCGTCCTGAAGGGCGGACACGATGTGCCGCAATCTGTGCTGCACAGGCGATATGGCCGGTCGATCAGAAACTTCTTCGCAGATTACCGCCCGCTCGCGGACTCATGGTATCTGTTCGACAACACAGGAACGGAACCTGAAGGAATTGCCGCCGGGAGACGGGACAAACTTCATATAATGAAGCCTGAAGTGTATTCCGCGCTGATCAAGCGCTACGGTGCAAAGTGAAGAGAGTTGCAAAAGGTATTCTCCGGCTCCCGCTGGAGAAGCGTGCAGAGATGGCGTTCAAAGAAGCCGTCGATGAAGTTATTGACGAGCACGCGCGTCTGGGATTGCCGCTCTATATTGGGCGCGATGGCAGAGTCGTTGAGCTATCGCCGGATGAGGTTCGTATTATTGCGGAATCGAATGGGAAATAGGCATTGCGCACTCCCGAGTACGCGTGGAGTTCGTGGGGCGGTAGTTATTAGACAAGATAAGGATAGACCCTTGCGGCGAGCAGGTTGGATACTAACCGTGGCTCTGTTAGCTACAGTCCTGAATCTATTCGGCTGCGCAAAAAAACCGGGCCCGGATGAATCGGTGCTAACCCAGCTTAAGAAAGCCGGTTCAGACCTTTCGAAACCACACAACATCGAGTTTTTTCTCTATTTTCCAACGCAGGGCGTTGCCGAACAAGCTGCTTCCAAGATTCGCGATCAGGGTTTTCGGGTGGAAGTAGGGAGGGCTGCCAAGGGCGGGACTTGGATGTGCCATGCCACTAAGACGATGATCCCAGACCTACCGGCCCTTCAGAAAATCTGCGAGGACTTCACCTCATTGGCCAATTCACTTAACGGTGAATATGACGGGTGGGGAACTCCCGTCGTGAAGTAAAGAGCTCGGGAACAGCTTCGCGCACTCGCTCGTCTCCTAGCAGTTTGCTATCTCCTTCGTGCCAGCGTCCACAGCAGCGCCGCGCCAGCTGCTATCCCTGCGACGGCCAGGCCTGTGCGCTTCATGGACTTCTGAATTGCGGCTTCGTGCGGAGCTACCCAGGCGTCTTCGGGATAGTGGCGCGGAGCTGAATCGAACAGCGGAAAGCCTTCGGGGGTTTCCATGGACTCGTGCAGAGCCATCTGCAGGACTTCGGCGAGATGCAGCGCGTGGCGGTCGGTTTCCTGCGCGATCTGCTCGCGGCAACTGAAGCCGTCGGCGACGATGAGCCAGTCGGTGGGCGCCTGCGGACAGCGGGAAGGAGTACCAGTTCGCCGATGGCGCGGGAAATTTCGTATTTCTCCTTCTCAAAGCCGAATGCTCCGGCCATGCCGCAGCATCCGGGAGCGGGCGCGGTGAAATCGATGCCCATGCGGCGGAGCACGGCTTCCTCGGCGGTCATCTTCATGATGGCTTGTGATGGCAGTGGCCGTGGACGAGGGCTTTGCGGGCGAGCTTGGGAAGGCGGGAAATCTTTGGCGTATTGCTCGAGGAATTCGCTGAGCACGAAACTTGCTTGGAGAGCGCGTGGCGCGGTGGTCGTTGGGAAAGAGATTGGTGAGTTCGTCGCGGAAGACGGCGGCGCAGCTCGGCTCAAGAACGACGATGGGAGTGCGCTGCTCGATCTCTGGTAGAGGGCGTCCAGCACTTCGAGCAGGAGGGACTTGGCGCGGTCGAGGAGGCCGAGGTCGTAGAGCGGGCGTCCGCAGCAGAGGTGGGCGCGTGGGACCAGGACGTTGAAGCCAGCGGCTTCGAGGACTTCGGCGGCGGCGCGGGCGGTCGAGGGGAGGAAGTGATTGTTGAAGGTGTCGGCCCAGAGCAGGACGGTAGCGCCGGCGGAGTGCGACCGCGTTGATACTCCGAGATCGCTGCTGATATTCGCTTGCGTGAGCGGGCGAGACGCCCGCTCGACACCCGGCGGGACGCCGGCGCTACGTCTCTTCTCCCACCATCCCTGGAAGGTTTCGGGGCGAACGGCGGGATACGGCGCTGGGCGGGGATTCCGGCGGCTAGTCTGGCTAGAGTGCGCAGGCCGGGGAGCTGCGTTGTCAAATTGACCAGGCCCGGGACGTGCGAGGCGGCTTGGGCGCACAGGTCGATGTTTGCGAAGGCGAACGCGGGCAGCGGACGGCGATTCGATTCGTAATAATGCGACAGAAATTCGGCTTTGTAAGTTGCGACGTCGACTCCGGTGGGGCAATCGCTTTTGCATCCTTTGCAAGCCAGGCAGAGGTCGAGAGACTCCTTTACAGCTTCGTTGTTCCATCCGTCCTGGATCACATCGCCGTTCGTCATCTCCCAGAGCAGGTGTGCGCGGCCGCGGGTGGAATGTTCTTCTTCGCGAGTCACGCGATAACTCGGGCACATCACGCCGCCTTCGTCGCGGCGGCACTTACCGACTCCTACGCAGCGCATGGTGGCACTGGCGAGCGAGCCGTGATCCTCTGGAAACTTGAAATGCGTTTCCGGCTGCCAGGGATCGTAAGTGGGACCGAGGCGCAGATTTTCATCAAGGCGATAGGGATCGATGAGCTTGCCGGGATTCATTTTCCAGCCGGGATCCCACAACGACTTGAATTCACGGAAAGCCTCCATGAGTTCGGGGCCGAACATTTTTGGCAGGAGTTCGCCGCGGGCCTGACCGTCTCCATGCTCGCCGGACAGGGAGCCTCCATAGCGGACGACAAGATCGGCAGCCTCTTCCATGAACTGGCGGAATTTGCGCACGCCTTCTTCGGATTCGAGATCGTAATCCATGCGCGTGTGCACGCATGCGTGGCCGAAGTGTCCGTAGAATGCGCCTTCGTATTGGAAGGCCTGCATGAGTTTCCGGAGGTCGCGCAGGTAAGCGCCGAGTTTTTCGGGCGCGACGGCGGAATCTTCGAAGCCCTCCCAGCGCAGCGGCTCGCCGGGAACGTGCGAGGTAACGCCGAGGCTCGATTCGCGAATGTCCCAGATGCGGCGCGCAGCGCGCGAATCGACAAACATGCGCATGGCGGGCGGCGTGGCCAAGCGCTCCAGGGTCTCCATCAAATGACGCGCCTGCTCTTCGGCTTCGGGCAGCGCCTTCGCTCCGAACTCGACCATCAGCCAAGCGTTCCCTTCGGGAAGCAGCGCGAGGCCTTCGAGGTTCACGCCTTTGCGGCGGCTGGCGTTGACGATGATGTCGTCAAAACCCTCAAGGCCGATGGGCGCGTGCGCCATGATTTGAGGAACGTGATCGGCGCACATGATAAATGTCGGGCCAGCCGATGACCAGCAAGCACGCGAGCGGGCGGACTGGCGACCAGACGGCATGTGGCTTCGAGAATCGTGGCGCAGGTGCCTTCAGATCCGACGAGCGCTCGGGCCACGTGAAAGCCGTTTTCGGGGAGCAGGTGGTTGAGGTTGTATCCGGAGACGCGGCGCGGGATGTTGGGAAACTGGCGGCGGACCTGGTCGCCGTAGCGGTCGGCGATCTGCTTGAGGCGGGAGTAGATTTGGGCGCGGCGGCCTCCTTCGCTTTGGATGCGGGCGAAATCCTCTTCGCTGGTTGCGCCGACGTGCAGCCGCTGGCCGTCGTAGGTGAGGATTTCGAGGGCCTCGATATTGTCGTCGGTTTTGCCGGCCATGATCGAGTGCACGCCGCAGGAGTTGTTGCCGATCATGCCGCCGAGGGTGCAACGGTCGTGCGTGGCGGGATCGGGGCCGAAGGTCAGGTGATGCTTCTCGGCGGCAGCGCGGAGATCGTCGAGGACGACCCCGGGCTCGACGCGGGCAATACGGCGGTCGGGATCGATCTCAAGGATCTTCGCCATATACTTCGAGAAGTCGAGGATGATGGCGGCGTTGCAGCATTGTCCGGCAAGCGAAGTGCCGCCGCCGCGCGCGAGCAGTGGTGCACGATGTTCGCGGCAGAGGGCGACGGTGGCTAGGACATCTTCCTTATCTCGCGGAATGACGACGCCAATGGGGACCTGACGGTAATTGGAGCCGTCGGTTGCATAGAGGGCGCGGCTGCCGGAATCGAAGCGGACCTCGCCGCGAAGATGGCGGCGGAGGGCGGCGTCGAGGGCGACGGCGTCGAGATGGGCGGCGGCTTCGGGAAACATAGGCAGGTACAGAATATCTTCGAGGATGCGGGGCGCGGGATGCAAGGGCAGAATACAGTGGGCGGTAGTCGGTGGTTAGTAGTCAGTGGAGAACTATGCGCAAGCTGCGCGTGCGGGGGCGCCCTGCTACACAATCAGCCCACACAAGATCAGCGCCAGGAGCGGGTTAGATAGTCGGCGAGCGACAAAGTTAGCAGGATCAGTAGGAAGAAGAAACCGGAGACTACGACCGCAGCAGTCAGCTTCTCGGTGGCGCCTTTCACGTGCATAAAGAAGAGGATGACGAGCGTCGCTTTGATGGTGGCGATGAGCAGTGCGACCACCGGGTTGAAAGGCCCCAGGTTGATGAAGGCGACGCCGGCGGTGACGCCCGTCAGGACGATCAGAGTGGCGCCGATGGCGATGTAGAAGCCGGTAGAGTGCGTTCCGTGTTCTGTCTGTTCGGACATGTCAGTTCTCAGTTCCCGGTTCTCAGATCCTAGCTCTCGGCTTCAGCTCTCAGTCCCAAAGTCTCCGCCTATCAAATCTCAATTCCGTTTGGCTCCCGATCTAACTGAGAACCGGGAACTGAGAACTCACCTTCAGCTATGCCGGCTTATCAAATACAAAAGCGGAAATAAATAAATCCAGATCAAGTCGACTAAGTGCCAATACAAGCCCGCGTTTTCTATAGGCGTGAAGTACTCCGGCGAGTAGTGCCCCTTCCAGGCAAGAACGGCGAGCACGCTGAATAGTCCGCAGCCGATGATCATGTGCAGGGCGTGCATGCCGGTCATGGCGAAATAGAGCGAGAAGAACAGCTGGGCTTCGTTCGGATTGACCGGGATCTGCTTGCCGTTATCGTCAAATGGCTCGTTAAAGTGGAAGGTCGCTCCCGGTACGTGGTGTTTCTCAAATTTTTCGTGGTACTCGAATCGCCTTTGATGCCCAGGAAGGTTAGTCCAAGCAGCACGGTGACGACGAGATAAGAGACTAGTTGCTTGCGGCTTCCAGCTTCGAGCGGCTTTCACGGCGAGGACGACGGTGACCGAACTTACGAGCAGAACAGCGGTATTGACGGCTGCCAAGCCAGACGTTTAGCTGCTGGCTTCCCGCCGCGAAGGCGTTGAAATGCGCGAGCCGGTAGACGAGGTAGGCGCAGAACATACCGCCAAAGAACATGATTTCCGTGACCAGGAAGAGCCACATGCCGAGTGAGGCGGCGTTCTTCTGCTGCTGCTCGTCGGCGAAATGATGGCGCAGCGCCGGGTTGTGCCCTTCGGTATGCTCAGCCACGGTCACTTGACTATCAGGCAACGGGAACCTCCAGCTCCTTGGGTGGAATCTCGTCGTAGTTATAGGCTTCCCAGGTGACGACCGGCGTCTCATCGAAATTGAAAGTCGGAGGCGGGGACGTCGTCTTCCACTCGAGGCCCGCGGCGTTCCACGGATTCGCATCGGCGATCGGCCCGTAGCGCAGCGACCACATGAAATAGATCATGGGCAACAGGTAGCCCACGGCCAGGACGCTTGAGCCAGCGGTGGAAAGCACGTTGAGTACCTGGAACTCCGGCGGGTACTGCCAGTAGCGGCGCGGCATGCCGACATAGCCAAGAATGAACTGCGGGAAGAAGGTCAGGTTAAATCCGACAAAAACCAGAAGCGCCGAAAGCTTCGCCCAGCCTTCGGGATACATGCGGCCGCTGATTTTTGGCCACCAGAAATGCATGCCGCCCAGAAACCCCATCAAGACGCCACCTACCATCACGTAGTGGAAGTGCGCGACCACGAAGTAAGTGTCGGTGACGTGCACGTCGATGCCGAGCGTCGCCAGGAATAGGCCGGTCAATCCGCCGATGGTGAACAGGCCGATGAAACCGAAGGCGTAGAGCATGGGCGTGGCGTAGTAGATCGAACCTTTATAGAGCGTCGCGGTCCAGTTGAAGACTTTGATGGCCGAGGGCACTCCGATGAAGAAGGTCAGAAACGAAAAGATCATCGCGGCATAGAGCGAGATGCCGGCGACGAACATGTGGTGCGCCCAGACCAGAAATCCAAGAACGGCAATGGCGACGCTCGACAGGGCGATGAACTTGTATCCGAAGACGCGCTTGCGCGAGAAGCAGGTAATGAGTTCGCTGACCACGCCCATGGAGGGCAGGATCATGATGTAGACCGCGGGATGCGAGTAGAACCAGAACAGGTGCTGGAAGAGCAGCGGGTCTCCGCCAAGCGCAGGATCGAAAATGCCGAGATGGAAGAGGCGTTCGACCGCGACCAGAACGATGGTGATCGCGACCACGGGCGTGCCCAGAACCATGATGAGGCTGGTGGCGTAGTTGGCCCAGATGAACAGCGGCAGGCGGTCCCAGGTAAGGCCGGGAGCGCGCATGCGATGGATGGTGACGATGAAATTGAGTCCGGTGAAGATGGACGAGAAACCTGCGATGAAGACCGCGAGTCCGGCCTCGATGACGTTGGTGTTGCTGCCGACCGTGCTGAACGGGCGTATAGAACGTCCAGCCGGTATCGACGCCACCGATCAGCATGCAGTGCAGGAAGAGCGTACCGGCGATGATGTAGAGATACCAGCTCAGCAGGTTGATGCGCGGGAAGGCCAGATCTTTGGCGCCGATCATGAGCGGGACGAGGAAATTTCCCGAGCACGGCGGGCACAACCGGGATCAGAAAGAAGAACACCATGATCATGCCGTGCATGGTGAACACCTTGTTATAGGTGTCGGCCTGCATCAGGTCGCCCTGCGGCGTCAGCAGTTCGAGCCGGATGAGCATGGCGAAAAAGCCGCCGAGGAAAAAGAAGAGCGTAATCGAAATCAGATAGAGGATCGCGATCCGCTTATGGTCGGTGGTCAGCAGCCAGGACTTGACGCTGTGGCCGTTGGTCAGGTAGTTCGTCGGTCGGAGCCTGATTCGCCGGGATTGCATGACTCGCCATACTATTGCACCTGCTGCGTGTTGCTGGATTGTTCGGGGGACGCCGCAGCCTGGCTGGCCTGCGCCGTTCCCGTGGTCGGCTGGCTTAACGATTTCACGTAAGCCACCAGCGCGTTCAGTTGCTCTTCGCTCACAATGCCCTGAAAGGTCGGCATCACGGGCTTGAAACCACTAACGATTTTTGCCGTCGGGTTGAGAATCGATTCGCGAACATAGTTTTCGTCGGCGACCACGGTGCGGCCATCTTCAAGAAGCACGGGTTTGTTGTAAATGCCGGCGAGATTGGGGCCCCGGCCCTGCACATCGGAACGATGACAGGTCGAGCATCCCAGCGATGAGAACAGCTGCTTGCCCGTATCCTGCAAGGGCGGGGCGGCCGCGCCGGCCATCCACTGTGCGTATTCCTGCGGCTCCATGACGACGATATCGCCGCCCATGCCGGAGTGCATGGTGCCGCAATACTCGGCGCAAAACAGATGATAGCGGCCCGGCTTGGTCGCTTTGAACCAAAGCGTGGTATAGCGGCCGGGGAGCACGTCCTGCTTGATGCGGAATGCGGGGATGAAAAAGCTGTGGATGACATCTTGCGAGGTCATGATCAGCTTGACGTTCTGTCCAGTGGGCACGTGCAGTTCGTTGATCTCGCGCTGGCCTTCCATGTGCTCGATCTTCCACATCCATTGCTTGGCAACGACGTAGACTTCGGTGGAATCGGCGGGAGGCGTACGCTCCTGGAAGAAAATGACCGCGCCCCAGATGAAGAACGTCAGCATGACGCCGAAGGGAATGATGGACCAGGTAATTTCCAGAATGGTCGAGCCCTCGATCTGATGCGCCTCTACGCCGGGCTTACGGCGATACTTGATGGCCAGAACGGTGACGGCAAGGAAGATGAGCGTGGTCATCACACCAGCCACCAGCAACAGGTAGATGTAGAGCATATCCACCTGTCCCGACATGGTCGACGCCGAATCCGGCCACAATGGTAGGAATTTCGACATATTAAGTAGCCTGCCCCAATCCCCTGCGCGCGGCGCTGCGGTCGGCGCGGTACATCACAAACACGCACCCGCCCACGATGAGGAGAGTAGCGGCCCCGCCAATCTTGAGCACATTGCTAATCACGGCGCCGTATTTGCCGGCGCGGGGATCATAGTGATAGCAGTAAAGCAATACGGTATCCGTAATATTGCCGATCTTGCCTTGCCCGGCCTGCACCAGCCCGAACCGCAGATCGCGCGGAGAAAAATCGACTCCGTAGAAATATTCGGCGATATGGCGGTCAGGAGTGAGCAGAACGATAGCAGTGGCGTGCGCGTACTGGCCCGTCTTCGGATCGAACTGATATTGGAAGCCGACGGCATCGGTGAGGGCCTTGATTTGATCCGGTTGGCCGGTGAGAAAGTGCCATCCGTTGGCGGAATTGGCGCGGCCATAGCGCTTCATGATGTCGCGCTTTTTTGCCGCGGCCATTTCGGTGGTCTCACGCGGATCGAAGCTGAGTGTCACCACGTCAAAATCCTGGCCAAGCTGGAGCGTTAATGCCTTCATCGAACCGACCAGACCTTCGAGCAGTTCGCTGCACAACATCGGGCACTGGTAGTAGCCGAGATTCAAAATCACGGGACGGCCATGGCCGAAGTAGTCGTCGAGTTTTACAGGGTTGCCGAGTTCGTCGCGGAATTCGAGGCCAGCCGGAATTTCCGCATTAAGATGCTGCTCAATGCCGACAAATTGAAGTCCCGGCGGACGCTGATTGACCGGCGGCGAAAGGATCCCGCCCATCATGGGACCGCGCCCAGCTTGGGCGAAGAGAGCGCCCGACGTCAACACCAGCATCAAAATTAGAAAACTGCCTTTGCGATACACTGCCTTTCCCTTCCCTGCGGTCTACTCTTTCGCGGCCGCCTGATTCGCCGCAGGCGCTTTGGCCGACACGGCATTTGCTGCTGGTTCGTGCGCCGGGAGCACGGGCAACCCGCGTTCCACGATCAAATCCATAGCGCGCTCAATTGGAATATGGGCCACGCCGGTTTGTTCGTCCACCCAGCCGTAGCTGTTGAGCTGATCTTCCTGGTCCAACAGAAACTCCTTGAACTCGCCGCGCTCATTCCACTCCAAGTATTGGAGCCCCATTTTCCTGAAATTTCTTCGTGACGTAGTCGCCTTTGGCGGGATCGTGCACGATATACCGTGAGCTCGCGTCCGCACCAGGAGCGAGCGGGCTGGCGGTCGACATCCGCTCGTGCTCGTACTTATCGAGAAACGAGTACATGCCCACAATAATGAAATAGATGATCAGGCCGGTGATGGCAAGGCCGATCATGAACACGAACACGCCGCGCGTGCTTAGGTCTTCGCGTTCAAACGAGGTTTCCGGATTCGAATGGGCGCGATTCAGTTCGTCACTCATATCTCTTCACCCATGTCTGGCTACCCATGCGACTGCTCCAAATGTTTCAGCGTCTGCGGCGCGTAAACAGCCAGCAATGGACGCGATCTCAGGTTGCGGAAGAAGTACGCCATCCACAGGCCGCCCATGCCGATGACCACCGCGAAATGCACCCAGCTCAAGTGAAACTCCGGGTGGAATGCCGGCTCGATGTGCCAGAAGATATCGACAATGCGCATCGCTATGAGCCAGGAGGCAAGCAGCGCCAGCTGATGCACATTCTTCTTGAGGTTGCGTGAAAGCAGCAAGATAAAGGGCAGCGCAAAATGAAAGAAGACCAGGAACAAGCCAACGCCGCCCCAGCCGCCATTCATGCGACGCACATACCAGGGAATTTCTTCCGGCAGGTTGCCCGCCCAGATGATGAGCCACTGCGAGAAATTGAAATAGGCCCACACCATGACGAAGGCGAGCATGAGCTTGCCATGATCGTGAACTTCGGTCGTCGTGAGGTATTGCGACATCGGCTTGCGCTTGCTGAGGATGCTCTCGATCACAACCGCGAAACAGAACGCGGCGAGCGCTTCGCCGGCCACGAAGAGCAATCCGTAGATCGTCGAAATCCAGCGCGCCTGCAGCGACATGACCCAATCGATGACGGCGAACGAAATGGTGAACGAATAGATGACCAATCCAAGGCTGCTCAGGGCGCGGAAGCGGAGAGTGCTTTTCTGGCCGCCTCCGGGAGTATCCTGCTCGGAGGACCAGCTGCTTAGAAAGTAAGTCATGCCGATCCAGATCGCGAAGTAAACGATGGCGCGGATCAGGATGCCATTGAAGTTCAGATAGCTGTGCGCGATCTCCGCGATCTTCGGGTCTTTCGCCAATTCATCGGGGTGCGCCCAGAAGTAGATGCGCCGCAAGTTCATCACAATCGGAATAAAGAGGATGGCCATGAGCGGCAGCGTGGTCATGCCGGCTTCAAGGATGCGGCGGATAACAGTGCCCCACTTACCTCCGACGAGGTGATAGAGCATGACGATTGCCATGCAGCCCAGCGACAGGCCTAGCCAGAACATGAAGCCGATGAGATAGGCGGAGTAAAAGCTTTCAGGCGCAAGGAACGCGCCCGCAACAGTTGCGACTGCGCCCAGCAAACCAATCACCAGCGAACGCTGTTGGATGGTCTGCGCCACGGCTGGCGCCATCAGTTCCGACTTGTTGAGCGTCGCCGTGCTCATTTCGGCTCCTCTTTTTTCTGTTCGCCTTCGGGTTTCTGCCCGGCTTCCGCGCCTTCGCTTGGCGGCGCGGTTTCGGCTATCGGCAGCGTCGCGCCGTTGCCAATGTCGCCAAAGTGGGGCGGAGGCGAGGGAAATTTCTGTCCCTCGGGAATGTCGGCCTGGACCGCATTCTGGCTGAGTTGCAGCGCGCGGATATAAGCGGCGATGCACCAGCGGTCACGCGGCGCGACTTGCGTTCCATATTCGGGCATCGCGCCGTAGCCGTTGGTCATGACATCGAAAAAGTAGCCAATGTGCGCCTTGCGCAAACGCTCGATGTGATAACGACGGCAGGACGGTGGAATCCGCGCGTGGGGATAAAGCCGTCGCCATCGCCGACGCGTCCATGGCACGGCGTGCAATTGATATTGAAGCGCTCGCGCCCGCGGCGAGCACTTCGGCGGTAGCGGGAAACGGCATGTACTCTCCCGGCGCGTTGTTAATTTTGCCCGTGTAGAAATAAGTGTCTTCGTGCAAATCGCCGCGCGCCACCGTGCCTTCGACCGGCAAACGGGCGGAGCGATTGTCGCCGAAGAAATCACTCTGTGCCAGCGGCCGGTAATAGGGCTGGATGTGCATATCGAGGCGGCAGCCGGCGGTCACGCCGATGAGCAGCAGGAGCGCGGGCAGAAACTTGCGGCGCTTGATTGTGCCAACTTGCATCATGCTAGTTCGGCACCTCCGCGATCATGCTGGGTGACTAGTCCTTGCAGAAAGTTGCGCGTGCCGGCGGCATCGTATTTCGGGTCGCTCGAAAAAACGACCAGGAAAAACTTGTTCTCCGACGCTTTGGCGAATTGCGGCCACGTTGAACACAGGGTGATACGGCATGGGCAATCCGTTAAGCGCCAACATGCCGAACACGGCCGAGAGGCCGGCAAACAAAATTGTCATTTCAAACGTGACGATGATGAACGACGGCCAGGAGTGATACGGCCGCCCGCCGATGTTAACGGGATAAGTAATGGCGGCTACCCAATATTGCAGTCGCGTAACCCGAAAGTCCGCCGAGAAGTCCTCCGATGAGCACGACGAGGGCACGCGATTCTTATGAAAGCCGATGGCCTCGGCCAGGCCTTCTACTGGAAACGGGCTGTAGGCATCAACGTTCTGATAGCCGGCACCGTGCGTTCTTTCCGCGGCGTCGAGCAAGTCTTGCGCCGATCAAATTCAGCCATCAGCCCGTAAATTGGATTGGCGGAGATTCGTTCATTTCTTGACCTCCGCCGGCTCGTGCGTATGTGCCTCTGGCAATAACTGCCGTAACTCGAAAATCGAAATCATCGGCAGGACGCGAACGAACAGCCACATCGCCGTCAGGAACATTCCGATGGTGCCGACATAAGTCATCCAGTCCCACTTAGTGGGATAGTACTGACCCCAGGAAGAATTCACGAAATCCCGTGAGAGGCTGACGACCACGATAATGAAACGCTCGAGCCACATGCCGACGAGAACGACGAATGAGATCAGCCATAGCCAGCCGGTGGAGACACGGAATTTCTTCAGCCAGAGCACTTGCGGAATGCCGATGTTGCAGGCGAGGAGAGCGAAATACCAAAACCGATAAGGCCCATGGAGACGATTCCACAGGAGGAAGGAATCGAACTGATTGCCGCTGTACCAGCCCATGAACGCTTCCATGCCGTAGCCGTACGCGACAATCAAGCCGGTCGCGAGCATGACTTTGGCCATGATTTCAAGATGACGCTCAGTAATAAAATCTTTCAATCCGTAGATAGAGCGAATGGGAATCGCCAGACAACAGCACCATGGCGAAGCCGGAGTAAATGGCACCGGCGACAAAGTAAGGCGGGAAGATAGTGGTGTGCCACCCGGGAACGATGCCAACCGCGAAATCGAAGCTGACGACGGTGTGGACGGACAGCACGAGCGGCGTAGAAAGGCCAGCGAGCAAAAGATAGGCCGTCTCATAGCGGTGCCAGTGGCGGGCCGATCCGCGCCATCCCATGGCAAGAAGGCCGTAGATGCCTTGCGCCCAGGGATGCTGGCGCGGTCGCGCAAGCGTCGCCAGATCAGGGATAAGTCCGTAAACCAGAACACCAGAGAAATAGTGCCGTAAGTCGAAACCGCGAACACGTCCCACACCAGCGGGCTGCGAAAGTTCGGCCAGTAATTCATGGTGTTGGGATACGGAAACAGCCAGTAGGCGAGCCACGGACGTCCGGTGTGGACAAGCGGGAAAATGCCGGCGCAGGCCACGGCGAACAAGCGTCATCGCTTCCGCGAAGCGGTTGATCGAGTTACGCCAACTTTGCCGCAGAAGGCACAAAATGGCGGAGATCAGCGTGCCGGCGTGGCCGATTCCGATCCACCAGACAAAATTGACGATGGCAAATCCCCAGCCCACCGGAATGTTGATGCCCCAGATCCCGGTGCCTTTGATAAACAGGTAGCCGAGCGCCAGCGCCAGCATGTTCGTCAGCGAGAACATGATGAGGAAACCGAAGATCCATCCCAGCGAGATCGGGCGTTTCAGCACGATGTTGCTGATCTTCTCGGTGACAGTGGAGAAGGTATGGCCCGGCTCAATCACCGGCGCTCGCCTGTCTGCCACGGGGATTTGTAGGTTAGTCGCCATGCCTGCTTTGCGCTCCACTTATGCTCTAGCTCTTACGCCTTTCAGTCTTTATGCCTCTAACTCGGGGTTCGGATTGCGGATTTCCGCCAGATACGTCGTGCGCGGGCGCGTGTTCAATTCGCCCATCATCGAATAATTCCGCGCCTCGGCCTTCCATTTATTTACCTGGCTATTCGGGTCGTTCAAGTTTCCAAAGACGATTGCGTTTGCCGGACAGGACTGCTGGCAAGCGGTCTGCAATTCGTCGCCGATCTTGATTTCCTTGCCTTCGCGCACCGAAGCCGTTTCCGTGTCGATGCGGCGCTCGCTGATGCGCTGTACACAGTACGTGCACTTCTCCATCACGCCACGGCTGCGCACGGTAACGTCCGGATTCCGCATAAGCTTGAACTGCGGCGTCTCCCAATCCTGGAA
>CAWDPB010000055.1:0-18901 GCA_963804075.1 uncultured Acidobacteriaceae bacterium
TCTTGCGTGAAAGGCCTGCCCAGTGACAATTGTGAGCATGGCAAAGATCGGGCTTGCCATGGACTTTGGTATAGGTCTTGGCCAATCTCATCACCATCTCCAGCCAAATGCGAGTTCCCAGCTTGAGGCGAGGAATATTCCAGGCGTGAATACGCGAAGTCTCCACTCCGCCCTCGCAGTAACTTCGAGTCTGAAACCAATTCGCCCAAGGTTTTCGAGA
The DNA here is from genome assembly GCA_963804075.1 of uncultured Acidobacteriaceae bacterium. Classification (GTDB taxonomy): domain Bacteria; phylum Acidobacteriota; class Terriglobia; order Terriglobales; family Acidobacteriaceae; genus Acidiflorens. The sequence continues at coordinate 221 of CAWDPB010000055.1, forward strand.
AATTGTGCGCCAACTCCTCAGTTCCGGATATAAGACGGCGACACGGACGCCCGCGCGGTGAAGCATTTGTACCTGATCTCGTACGTAGACTCCATCGACGGAGAGACCGAGGTTAAAACGCAGACGGCACCACTAAGACGTGCAGGCTGCGGTCCGTCTTCGCTGCATCATTCACGAGTTAAGAACGCCGCTTTGGCTGTGGGTCTTAAATAGCTCATTCCGGGGCCCCATAGATATCTGTGCGCAGCACGCTTCGATGAACGAACAAGAATCCGCATATCGTCCCGAGTTGGAATGATCACCTGTCGAAGGGGCACTCCAGATACGCGACTGAAGCAGCGCAGGAAGTAAACTGCCTGTCCAAGATAGACCACGCTGGAAATGGCGGCCGCCGCCAGCGCGCCAAACCTCGGAATCAGTAAGAGATCGAGAATCACCGTGGCCAGCAGCCCGCCAAAGGAACCGTAGCTGGCGTATTCAGCACGGCCTCGCCCGCATAAGTCAGCGGCAACCACTTTGGGTAACACGAAAGCTAACGCACCCGGAAGAAAGAACCCAGACCAGCAGAACGGAATACTTATCAGGCGGCCCAACACCAGGGGTAAAAAGCCATGTCAAAAGCAAACCGAACAACAATCCGCCAATGGCGGTAAAGGCGATAGAGACACGGCAAATACTGGATGTGCGAGTGTTCGCTTCTCCACCGCCGAACTCGCGGTGGTGGGCATAAGCACGGTTGCAATCGCCTGCGGGATTTGCCAGAGGCACTCCGTAGCGCTATACGCGATTGCATAATATCCAAGAGCGGCTGCGCCCGAAAACCGGCCCACTACAAAAACATCGAAACGGTAGGTAAACAACTGGAGGATCGTGCCAAAATAGCCCTTCAAGCCTTGGGCGACGATTCTCTGAGCAAGGAAGCCGAGGGAATTAAAATCTTCCTGATTTCCACCCGGAACAACATCATCAGATAGATGACGCCGACGAAAGTGGCCAGGACTAAGGCGAAGGCCACGCCCCGAACCCCGGCCGCCATGAATTTCAAGGCGATTAAAACAAAAGCGAGCGACACTGCCCCTTAAAAAGTTTGCCGAGGATTGGGCGCGAAATCTCCGGTCAGCCAGCAAAACTGACGAGAGATTGGAAACCAAAGTTTGCAGCGAAATCCACATCAGCGTCACCAGAAGAAGTTCCGGCGCTATGGGCACGATCCGGCGCAAGGTGCTCTGCATGATTAGAATCACGCATACCGATATAGCGGAAGCAACGATGGACTCCAGCAGGTTTTGCCAAAGAATCGCGGACGTTGAAAAAAGGCCGCGGCCAATGAGGTAGGCATTCGAAACCGGCAAGCCCATGCTTGTCAGCAAGGCAACGACCACCGCCAGCAAATAAGCTAGTTGTATCTTCCCTAGTCCGGCCGGTCCGGCAGGTATTTGGCAATGGCGCTCCATAGAGGCACCATGCAAACCGAGCGCACAGTTTGTGAGACGAAGATGATTCCCGTGCTTCCGGAAATGAATCCGGACTCTTGCTGCCGGGTATCGTGGCCTCCACCAGTTCTCCCACCTTGCTCTGTTTCAGAAGTCACCAACTGTGGCGGGCGAGAAACAAAAATCGCCGCAAAAAAGCTGCTCCGCGCCTTCCGGGGCTGCGCGCTGCCAAGCCATAGCGTCCCAGCTGGCATTAACCGACATGATCTCGAGACAAATGGTTCTTCACTAGCTTTACCCACATTTTGTGGCTGGCTGCCTGGAAATAGGAGCCGTTCGGCGGTGACCAAGGCATACTCGCCTTTACGGTTTGGAAAACCTCCCCGACAAAAACCTTTCGCGGAGCCCGCGGATGGATACCCTCCCAATACGTTTTACCGAAAACCCAACTTACTCCGAAACCAAATGAGAGGAAGGTTCCGACAATCATGATAAGCAGCCTGGGAGGAAAAAACTTATGCGGCGGAATCTCGGCGGGGTCGAGAACCTTTACGCTGGGCGTCTCTTTGGCCTCGGCAACCTTTGCCAACTCGTACTCCTGGGTAAGCGTTTCAAAGATGGCTTCTTGTATTCGAGTCTCTCGATAGAGATCGCTATAAGACACTCCCAGCAGCGGCAGCTTTCGGAGAGAAGGGTAAAGCGAGCCGTTGTCCTCGCTGGGTGGGTCCGATCCAACTTCTTCTTTTCCGCCAAGTTGGTTAAGTTGACTGCGGAGTTCAGCAACTCGCGCCCTTGAAGAACGAACGCGCACGTTTTTCGGAGTATAGATCTGCTCCATGCCCTGCAGTTCCGACTCGGCTGCGATGAGTTCGCCATTTAGCGATGCGGCTGCCTCAACCATCGCCTTTCCCTGTTCCTTGATGTCGATCGCACCGTTCTTGCTGGAAAACTCACTGAGATCCTTTTCTGCCCCCTGAAGATCTTGCTTGACGGTCGCGAGTCTGCCTTCCAGAAATTCTCGTTCGCGCCGTGCGGAGGAATTTGCCAGCTGGGTGACCACGGAATTCAATGCATTCACATATTCTTGTGCCAGGGCGGCCGCAAGTTGTGGGCTCCCGTCAGTCACCGTAATGGTGATGATTCCGCTGTGTTGGTCGGCAGAGATGATGGTGCTGTTGGCCAGAATTTGGCGGGCGATCTCCCTTTCCGTGCCGTACCGTTGCACGAGATTGAATTTATTGACGAGGTCGTCCTGAACGCTCGTACTTTTGAGAATGCCGATAAAGAGTTCTCCAGAGGTTCTTAGACCAAGAAATTCACCCGCCACCGAGCCCAAGCCACCAGACATTCGACCACTTAAGGCCGCAGCCATGGCCATGGGACTGTTGGGACGGTCGTCAGGCGGCATCAATCGGGTCGTTGACTTGTAGCGTTTAGGAATTTGGAAGGCGAGTAACGTAAATACCAGTAAGCCCAAGGCGGAAACTCGAAATAGAAATCGGCGCTCTCCCCAAAGCAAACGGAGCCGCTGCAGGAAGGTGTCAACCTCTACGCCATTGCGGGCCTCTTCCAAGGCACTGTCGGGGTGATAAATCACCTCTAATTCGGAATTGGCTGAAGCCTTCATAAGGTTTGCACGCGCGGAAGTGGGGGTTTCCGTGCTGTGGGACTCCCCAAGAGGTTGTGCAGTGCGATAAGCATTTTGGAAAAGCTCACTACAGAGTACCGAGGTCCACTCTTTTCGTCTGGGATTTCTCCCGACTCTCTGCGTGTGCGCAAGTTTTCACCCTGGATCCCGTTCGCTGGTCATCGCATCCGCAGACTCAGTCAGTGAGGGAAATCTCGAGGTTCTGAGGTTCTATCGTGCACTCACGGGATCGCAACCGCCGCAACCAGCGCCGCGGATGACGCAATCTGCGCTACCGCCAGGACATTTTTCAGAGTACTGTTGCCGAGCACTACTCTTTCGGGCACCACAATCAGATCGCCTGGACCCATGGTTGCCGAGAGAACCCCGCCAGACCAAACGCTGCCTTCTTTGCTGGTGACCGAACCGTCCGCCCGAACGATGAAGATTCCACCTTTGTTAGCGAGCTGGGTTGCGCCTCCCGCGCGGGAAAGATACCAACCAGCGTTCTTCCCCGGAGTAAAAGCCAAGGCGTTGGCGTTGTACACCTGCCCAATCACCAGAACCGCTCCCGGTTGTTTGGGGATAGTAAGCGAATCGCCAGCGCGAAGCTCGATATCGTCGGATGATCCCACAAAGCCTTTGCGGTCCGGGCGAAGATGAATGACGAGCCGCCCAGATACCGGAGCCTTTCGGAGTGCGTCCAATACGCGCTCGCGTTGCTGTAGGGCAGTTTGTTGTAATGCCGCTTCTTCGGTTCCGGATGTGGAGACCGAAGTCTTGACCACAGTACATTCCTGCTCCAGCCGCTGGATCAAATCCTGGCGGCTCTTTTGTTGAAAGTCAAAAACCTCTGTCCGCTCGAAAATCGCAGCACGCGGACTGGCCGTCGGCAGGAGCCCACCGGCGCGCTTCAGCAGCGAGCTCAGACGTTCGCCTGGCCGAATGCCATACGCACCGGGTTTGGCGACCTCCCCGGCGCAAAATAACCGTCGCGCCGATATCGCTCCAGCCGGCTTGTTGGGGAACCGTCAACACGTCGCCGTCACGGAGGGCTAAGTTCTGGTCTTCCTTCCCCGCGAGAGCTGCAGCCAGATTAAGATCGTCGTGTCCGGCGGTCACGTTCTCCCCGGATGTCTTTGAAATAGCGTAGTGGGTCAGGTCCCCGCCATCCGGGTTCGCGCTTCCAACAAGCCACCAGCGGATCCCACCAGGTCCGAAACTCTCATGTTGGCGGCAAGGGGATAGCGGCCGGGCCGTGCGACATCGCCTCGTACGTACACACTGGGTGGTGACACTTGTTCGGGTTGGCGGTGCACCAGAATGCGATCGCGCGGTTGGAGCACGAGGTTGTTCAGCGGATCTCCACCCAGGGCTTCGGTCAGATTGACGCTGAAGACTCGAGTACTCCCATCCATCTGCCGCCGGAAAAGCTGCGCCGAGTCAAGCCAAGCCTCCAACGTTAAGCCTCCCGCCTGATAAATCGCATCGCGGAAATGCTGCTGGCCAGAGGTGCGGTACCGCCCCGGTGACCGTACCTCGCCTGTGATGAGGATTTCTGGCTCAGGCTCGAAGTCGTATCGTCCGAAAATATGCACGGTATCCAGCGGCTCCAGTTTCGGGGCCTTATCCGGATGTTCAAGAGCGTCCGCCAAATCAAATGTCTCGACCACTGGATGGTAGTCCGGCGCCTGTAGCCGAATAATCTCCGCATAACGCGCCGAAGGCTCCGGGAGCAATAACCGCGATTGTTGTGGTGGCCGTCGCAGTCACGCCGTTGATGGTGTTCGCCGCTTCCGTGCCGTCGGTGGGCAGCATGGCCCCGGAATTCACTCTCCCGTCGCAGGAGGGAACGCCCGTCAGCCTGAAGGCTATCGCGGCAAATGGGTGGTCTTGTACTTTTACCCCAAAGACTTTACAAGCGGCTGCACGATCGAGGCGCACAATTTCCAGCGCGACCAGCCGCAGTACCTGAAGAGAATGCAGTCGTGCTTGGCGTCAGCGTGCATAGCGTCGATTCCCACAAGCAGTTCTGCACAAAGGAAGGGTTGAATTTCAAACTGCTGGCCGACACCGATCACAAGGTGTCGAGTGCCTATGGCTCGTTGACCAACCTCGGGCTGGTGAAGTTTGCTTCCCGTCACACCTTCATCATCAATCCCGAAGGCAAGGTGGCCAAGGTATTCACCGAGGTGAATCCTAACAAGCATAGTGAGGAAGTCTTGGCAGCACTCGCCGAACTGCAAACGCAGAGCGCCGGCTCCCGGTAAGGCCTTGAGGGCTGACTGGCGACCCCATGAACTACGACGCGATTCTGGTAGCTTCCTTCGGGGGCCCCGAACGCCCCGATGACGTCATGCCATTCCTGGAAAATGTCTTGCGGGGCAAGAACGTGCCGCGCGAGCGCATGCTGGAAGTGGCCGAACACTACTACCACTTCGGCGGTAAGAGCCCGATCAACGATCAGAATCGGCAACTCATCGCAGCTCTTGAGGCGGAACTGGCTCAGCACGGGCCTCGCTTGCCCATCTACTGGGGAAACCGTAACTGGCATCCCATGCTCACCGACACGCTGTGCCAGATGAAAGCGGACGGAGTCAGCCGCGCGCTAGCTTTCGTGACGTCCGCTTATAGCTCGTACTCGAGCTGCCGGCAGTACCGGGAAGACATAGCCCGCGCGCAAGAGGCAGCAGGCGAGGGCGCGCCGATTGTGGATAAGATTCGCGCGTTCCACAACCATCCTGGATTTGTTGAGGCCGTCGTAGATCGCTTGCAGCACGCGCTGGCAAAGATTCCAGAGGACCGGCGTGAAGCGGCGCACCTTATCTATACCGCGCACAGCATTCCACTGGCGATGGCGCAAGGCTGCGACTACGAAAAACAACTCAAGGAAACTGGCAGGTTAGTCGCGGAAGAACTGGGACACAAAGAGTGGCGACTGGTGTACCAGAGCCGAAGTGGTCCAGCGTCGCAACCTTGGTTGGAGCCAGACATTCTTGATTGCCTGCGCGAAATCAAAGCGCGGGCAGGCAGTTCGGATGTCGTGATCGCTCCCATGGGTTTCGTCTCAGACCACATGGAGATTCTTTTCGATCTTGATACGCAGGCGCGAGAGCTGTGCGCGGAGTTGGGCTTGCAAATGGTGCGAGCGGAGACCGTCGGCACTCATCCCCGCTTCACACGCATGATTCGCGAACTGATTTGCGAGCGCATGGACCAAGGTCAGCCGCGGCTTGCGTTAGGAGCGTCGGCCCACGCCCCGACGTGTGTGCAGTGGATTGCTGTGCGATGCCCAGGCGGCCAGCGGCGATCTGATGCTGGACTTTGCCCAGGGCCCGCTCCTGTGTCCCGGATGAGATTGCCTGCAGTGTGTTAGAAAAGGATTCTTGATGTGCGTAACTTCATCCACTGGCGCCACCGGCTTCATCGGCAGGGCGCTGGTTCCCCTTCTTCGTCGCGAAGGCCACCAGTTGATTGCCGTTCCAGGCTTCTCGGAGGGCATGCTTGCCAGCACTTAGCACCACGGCCTCGACCTCGGCGCCGAGAAGACTCCGGGTCCGTTCTGACTGAGCGGACCAAGCCGAACTTGTCTCGTGCAATGGGAGCAACTGCATTCCTCGGCTCCGTTCGCCATATTATCGATTCGGGTGCTCACGGGATAGCACCGCATGAGGCGGGCGTCGTAAGGTTTCAGAAGTTTGGCATCCCTGCAACAGCACCAAGGAAAGTGGATCAGGCGGTGAGAATTGCTACCAGCAGATCGGTCTGAAACTCCTCACGGGGCGAAGAGTTATCGGCGCATACTACTCCCGATTTGCTACCAAGTTGCTACCCAAAATCGACCCAGTTGCTACCCAAAATTGACGCTTCGAGAGGCTTATCTGATGAAGGTTCAGGCGAGATGTAGGCGAACAAACAGCGAATTTGGTAGCAACTTGGATCACATATGCCTAAATCTTCCTAAAAGTGCCTATTTGGAACGTTTGGAAGTCGCTGAAACCATTGATTTCATTGATTTAACGTTCCATCAGTAGGTTGTAGGTTCGATTCCTACCGCGCTCACCATCTTTCTCTTCCGGCTTCCACTGTCTTCAGCGCTGGATTGCCGCTTCCGGGCCGCCTCCGATCTCACACTCCTATGTGACGCCTGTACTTATCGTGAGTGACATGGAGCACAGCGGGCTGCGACCGCTCTCGCTTAAGAATATGTTGGTTTTTTACCCGGCAAAAGCCGCAAAGAGAAAACAGCTTTCGCGCGGCCGTCGGAAGGACAGGACAACATGAATACTTTTCCGAGATGCGGGACATCTTTTCCGGTTGGCAGGGGTGTTCGCTCGCCGGCGTACTCCTGTTTTTGGTCCTCCGGAGCTTTCTGGTGCCGAAGAGTTTCGGCGAATACGGACACTATCGCGGCAACGCGCTCGCGGAAATCGCAGCCCGGCCGGTCAATTTCGCCGGCCACGAGACCTGCGAAACCTGCCATGCCGACGTGCTCGAGAAGAAGAAAGATGGCAAGCACGCGCACGTGAATTGCGAAGCCTGCCACGGGCCTTTGGCGAAGCATGCCGACGATCCCGGCTCGGTGACGCCCGCCAAACTCGATACCGCGGTACTCTGTGTCCGCTGCCATGAAGCCAATGCGGCCAAGCCCAGGGGCTTCCCGCAAGTTGTTTCGGCGGATCACTCCAACGGGCTTCCCTGTGACACCTGCCATCAGCCCCACAGTCCGGCCATCGCCGCGGAGGCTACGAAATGAACCTCACCCGCCGTCATTTCCTGCTGCTGTTGCCGGCCGCCGGCGCGGCCTGGAAATACGTTCTCGCAGGCACTCCCGAAACCGCCCCAAATTACAAATTGACCGAGCACTGGTGGAGCATGTTGATCGATCTCCCCAAGTGCATCGGGTGCGGCAATTGCGTTCGCGCCTGCCAGGCGGAAAACGACGTCCCCGACGGATACTTCCGGACTTGGGTGGAGCGCTATCACGTTATCGACTACGACATTGAAAATCCGCAAGTCGATTCTCCCGACGGCGGCAAGAAAGGATTTCCGCCAGCCAAGGATCCCTCCGGCAAGAATTTCTTTGTTCCCAAGCTCTGCAATCACTGCGCGGATTCGCCTTGCACGCAGGTATGTCCGGTGGGCGCGACATTTATCAGTCCCGACGGAGTTGTGCTGGTCGATAAGACGTACTGCCTGGGTTGCCGATATTGTGTGCAAGCCTGCCCTTACGGCTGCCGCTTTATCAACCCCAAGACCGAAACTGCGGAAAAATGCACGCTCTGCTATCACCGGATCACAAAGGGGCTTACCACCGCGTGTTGCGAGGCTTGTCCGACCGGTGCGCGTCAACTTGCGGACCTTAAGAACCCCAAAGATCCGATTCACGAGTTTCTGAAAACCCACAGCGTGCAAGTGCTGAAGCCTTATATGGCGACTCACGCTAAGGTTTTCTACAACAGTCTGGACGGTTCGGTCCGATGACCCATGCAATGAACGATTTCAGCCTGAGAGGGGACGCGCATGCAGGGTGTTGAAGGCTTCATGTATCCCAACGAAGTCGAGTTGCAGTGGAGCGTACTGATCGTGTTGTACCCGTTCCTTACCGGTCTGGTGGCCGGCGCATTCATTCTCGCTTCGCTGGAGCGTGTGTTCAACGTCGAAGCCGTGAAGCCCACGTACCGGCTGGCGCTGCTGACGGCGCTTGCCTTTCTCCTGGTCGCGCCCTTGCCTCTACAGTTGCACCTTGGACATCCGGAACGTTCGTTTGAGATGTATCTGACGCCGCACACCACGTCGGCCATGGCCATGTTTGGTTTTGTGTATCTGTGGTACCTGATGGCGGTCCTGGTGCTCGAAATCTGGCTGGACTACCGGCGCGATATCGTCGTGCTATCCCAATCCACAACTGGTTTTACGCGCCTGATCTATCGCGTCCTTACGCTCGGGTCGAGCAATATCAACGAACATGCGCTTCATATCGACGAGCGCGCCGGATGGCTGATCACCGTGATTGGAATTCCTTCCGCGTTCTTGCTGCACGGGTATGTCGGATTCATTTTCGGCTCGATCAAGGCCAATCCCTGGTGGTCGTCGCCGCTCATGCCGGTAGTCTTTCTGTTTTCCGCCATGGTTTCGGGCATCGCAACGGTGATGTTGGTTTACATGTTTGCCACGTGGTCCCGCAAGCAGACCATCGACATGCGCTGCGTGGATACAATCGCGCGTTATCTTTTCTACACCTTCATTATCGATTTCAGTCTCGAAATGCTCGACCTGATCCACCGCATCTATGAGTCGGACGAATCGTTCCGCAGTCTCGACTTCATGGTTCACACCAAACTTTACGTGTCTCATATCGTGGTCCAGATTTTTCTTGGAACGCTCACTCCCCTTATCTTGCTTGCCTTGACTCAGGTTCTCAACATGTCGGAGATGGTGCGGAAACGAATCTACGCGGCCGCGGGATGCCTGACACTGATCGGTATTTTCGCGATGCGCTGGAACGTGGTGATCGGCGGACAGCTGTTCTCGAAAAGTTTCCTCGGTTACACAACGTACAAGATGGCATTGGTAACCCGGGAAGGCCTGCTCACGGCCATCTTTCTTACTGTTCTTCCCTTTGTTTTTCTCTGGGTGCTGGTCAAGCTGCTGCCACCCTGGCCGGAGAAACCTTCGCATCCAGCCGTCGGCGTCGTGCCTGTTCGTTAGGTTTGCCCGGTATTCGTTGCCAGTCTCAAAGCGGTGGAGATGATGGACGATCTTGTTGGCGCCTTAGCTCGGATCGACGCGCGTCTCGAAAGCCTGGAGCGCCGCGTCTGCGCCCTGGAGAGTCGGCCTCAACCTCTTATCCCCTCTGTTTCCGCGGCCGCGACTCCGGAGAAGGAATTGGCCGCGGCAGAACAAAGCGTTCTTCCGCAGGCGGAAAACATCTTTTCCGTTGCAGGCAAAGCCATGCTTGGAGTTGCAGGCGCTTACGTCCTGCGTGCGATCGCCGAATCAGGCTCGTTTCCCAAGCTGGCGGTCGTTGTCCTAGCGCTTGCCTATGCGGGGATGTGGTTGTTTTGGGCGGCACGAGCCGCGGCGGACGCGCCCATCGCGCGAGCCGCCTATGCTGCCACGGCAGCGCTGATCTTCGGGCCCATGCTGGCGGAACTCACGTTGCGCTTCCAAGTTCTGCCGGCTTCCATTGCGGCGGCGTTGTTGAGCGCATTTGTGGCCGGAGCATTCGCTCTGGCCTGGAAGCGCAAGCTCGGGTCGGTGGTCTGGGTTGTGGAGACCGCTGCCGTGTTTACCGCGCTCGCATTGCTGATTATCTCGCGCGATCTCGTCCCTTACACCGCGGCGCTCCTCGTTATGGCGGCCGCCAGCGAATTTGCAGTGGTCCGCGATCGCTGGCCTTCTCTCCGCTACCTTGTGTCGCCGGCCGTGAGCATTGCGATTTTGATTCTGATCTACATCCACACGCTGCCGGAGAGCGCTCGGCCGGAATATGACGTCGTCCAGCCCGCCACACTGCTGGCCCTCCCCACACTCCTGTTCTTGATTTATGGAATAAGCATCGCCTGGCGCACAGTGCTTCAAAAGCGGCAAATCGCCAACTTCGAAGTCGCGCAAGCGGTTGGCGTTTTCGTGCTGGCGGTGCTGAGCTGGCTTTGGTTTCCGCTCGGCACAGGCTATGCAGGACTGGGCGCTTCCTTCTGGCTCCTTTCCGCAGCCTGCTACACGGCAACCTTTGTCTGCTTCGACCGCATCACCGAGCGGCGGAATTATCACGTGTACTCCCTTTGGAGTGTGGTTCTTGGTGTAGCGGGCAGTTTTCTGGCGCTATCTCCGGTGCCGCGCGTCATGTTCCTGAGCGCCGCTTCGATTGTTGCCACGCTGATCGGCGTTCGGATTGCCCGGCTGACGCTCGAGTTCCACGGTTTGGTATATTTGACCGGTGCAGCATTTGCCTCCAGCCTGCTGGAATATGGCGCCCGAGCACTGACGGGAGCGTTTCCCAGCGCTCCAGGGTGGATGGTCTGGATCGTCGCGGGCTCCGCCCTTCTTTGTTACACCATTGGCGGACAATTCAGGGGAGAACAATGGAATCAGCGGGTCATGCGGTTGTTATCGGCGATACTGGCGGTCAGTTCAATCGCGACATTCCTGGTCTCCGTGATGGTCTGGGTGACAGCGCTCGGCATGAATCCAGGAGTGGCGCATATCGCAGTCATCCGTACCCTGATTACTTCCGGACTCGCCCTCGCTCTCGCCTACAGCGGCGCCCGCTGGAGCCATATCGAGTTGGTTTGGATCGCGTATGGCATTTTGGTTTTGGTCACCGCCAAACTGCTTTTTGAGGACCTGCCCCACGGTCATTCGGGCTCGATCGCCATTTCGATTTTCCTATACGCCATTTCGTTGATCATGGTTCCTCGTCTGGCTCACACGGCCGGCCAGAAAGAGAAAGGCTGATGTCGCGCCTGCGCGCGTACAGTTAGCGCTTAAGCAGGCAGTACATCGTAAAGCTCAGCAGCAGGAGCATCAGTGACGCCGCCACCACCATCGTCAAAATCATAGTTCCTCCTTGATCGGTCTCGGTCAGGCAACTTTTCATCTGGGAGCGCGTTCTTTTGCTCCCGTAAGTGAGAGGCGGCTCTCAGACTGAACGGACACTTCGACCGGCGAGAATCGCTCCGGAAAGTACCGCCGCCAGAATTTGTTCCAGGCTCTGGGAACAATCGACCGTAAGCAGGTTCTCGTCGCAGTCCGTTTTTGCATTCTGGTGTGCTTGCGCTTCGGACCTCATATGATCGCTTTGTGGACTCAACTCCAGATCCTGGAAGGATGGATCAGAGTTTTTCAGGCATACAAACTTCGCCAACGGGTTGTTGTGACTCAGTTGCTTCCGATACGCCTCCGGCAGAATTGGGCATGAGACGATCTCATCCTTCCATTCGTAGGGGGAGGAATGGATCGCAGCCGATAGCGTGTCTACTAGCGCGGTACCATCGAGCGCGCAAGCGGCTTGGCCCATACCCGGCAGGCTCTCCGTTTCCGCAAACTCCCATCCCAGACGAGTTGCCAGAAAACGCCCCACGCTGTTTCGGATTGACTCTCTCTCGCTCATAATGATGATGACCATCGTGCCCATCGCCTGTGTGGCCCGTTGGTGCTCTGTCTGCGTTACTTCTCCCCGAGCAAGAAAGCCGCGATTGCGGTGACCATCATGGCGACGAGAATCCAAACGATCGCCGGCGCCAACCAATCGCCCAGGCTGGAGAACCTTGTTTGTGTCGAGGGTTTACCCAGACCTTCGCCGGGCCGCGAGTTAAATGTGGAAGGAGAATTCTGCTTGGAGAGGATGAGGCTAGCCCATCGCTGGGTTTCGCTCCAGTTTGCCGGGAGTGGCTGCCCCGGAAATGCCGGGTTGTTGCGCCTCTTCGCCCACACTGCCCACACACTAGAGGACGCGCTAATTAGAATAAGGGCAAACTCTGCCCAACTATGGATGATCGTCTCGGTCATGGTCATATCGTCCAGCGTTCCGGGTCATCGGATAAATGACAAGAACGGCCGCCCCCGTTAGCGGTTGGATAAAAATATGAACGGGTTAGAAACGCCGGTTCGACACGTAGATCATCCAGCGGACATTGTTATGTCATAGAGATCACTTGCTGTCAGTGACAAATATCACGCATTGATGTGACCACACGGGTGGGTGTCGGTGGACGGTTCCTAGCCAACCGGCCGCGCAAGCTGCGAAAGGAAAGTCTGCCTGCGCCGATCGAGCCAGCTTATCCATTCGCGCAACCCGTCGCCCGCCAGGCAGGCGACTTTGACGACTTCCATCTCAGGATGGACAAGCCGGGCGTTGGCGATGGCGAGAGCGGCGTCGAAAGGAACATAGGGAAGTAAATCGGTCTTGGTGAGCACCATCAGTTCGGACTTGAAGAAAATCGACGGGTATTTCAGTGGTTTGTCCTCGCCTTCCGTGACGCTGAGCAGGACGATTTTCGCCGCTTCGCCAAGATCATAGCTGGAAGGGCAAACCAGGTTGCCGACGTTTTCGACGATGAGCAGATCGAGTTTACTCAGATCCCAATCGGCGATGTGTTTTTCGATCATGCGTGCATCCAGGTGGCAGGTACCGCCGGTGACGATCTGCTTAACAGGGAAACCGTAGCGCTTGAGCCGGTTGGCATCGTTTTCGGTCTGGAGGTCGCCGGTCAGCACGGCAACACGGCTGTCGCGCGGAAACGCTTCGAGAGTTTTTTCCAGCAGCGTGGTTTTGCCCGATCCGGGAGAGCTGATGAGATTGACAACGAGCACTCGCTGCTCGCAGAAGCGTTCGCGCAGTTCGGCTGCTACGCGCGCGTTTTCATTCAGAACCTTTCCTTCCATTGGGACACGGTTCATTTCTTCTTGACCTCCTTAAAAAGGGCGTTGGGCTTTAGGCGCTGGGCTTTCGGCCCTCGGCTCTCGCGCTGCTTAACACCATCGTTTGTCGTCACTATTCAACGCCATCGTCCAACGCTATTCGACAATACCATTCGACAATGCTCTCGATTTCCGGATTCTCTCGCATCGGTCATTGCGCTTCGCATGGCGCATTCTTCTGTGCCGACTCTGTTTCTTCGTCGTCTTCGAGTTCCAGATACTTGAATTCCAGTTCATCTCCGCTGATGCGCGCGGTGCTCAGGCTACCGCAATTGGGACAGAGCAACTCATAATTCTGGACTTCGAATTCGCGATTGCACTCGTGGCAACGGCTGCGCGGCGCAATGTATTCGACATCGAGCTTAAGCGCGGCGAATGGTGTGTTCGATCGTCAGCGCTTCGAAGGCGAAGCCCAAAGCGCCGGGATCGACTCCCGCCAATTGGCCGATGCGCACGCCGACCTTGATAGCGCGGCTCCCAGGACGCGAACGCAGCTCTTTTGCCACGCCTTCCAGAATCGAATTGGCAATGCCCATTTCGTGCATATTGGCTCTGGGCTTTAGGCTTTGGGCTTCGGCAAAATTCCTAGAACCGAAGACCCAAAGCCCTTACTCTCAGCAGATCCTTGGCAGTTGATCGCCAGCTAGCATATCTACACAACGCGACGTTCCGAGAGAATTGCGAATCGTTACGATCGGCGAAGACGATTCCACCACCGTTCCAATGATTCGAGCGTTTTGGCCAAGTGGATCGGCGCGCATCGCGTTCAGCACAGGATCGGCCGCTTCGGGCGCGACCATCGCGATCAGCTTGCCTTCATTGGCAACGTAGAGCGGATCGAGCCCCAGCATTTCGCACGCGCCGCGAATCTCTTCGCGGATGGGAATCGCGCTCTCCTCCAAATGAATCCCAACGCGCGACTGCTCGGCAATCTCGTTCAGCGTGCTGGAAACGCCGCCGCGAGTCGGATCGCGCAGACAACGGATTGCGTTCTCCCGCCCCAGGCTGCCCGCCGCAAGCATCTTTGCGACCAGACCGTGCAGCGCGGCGCTGTCGCTCGCGGCCGGACACTCGAATTCGAGCCCTTCGCGCTGAGCCAGGATCGCAATGCCATGCTCGGCGATCAACCCGCTGAGCAGAACTTTGTCGCCGGGCCGCGCGCGATTCGCCGAAAGCTCGAGTCCTTCGGGAACAAGGCCGATTCCCGTGGTGTTGATAAACAGTTCGTCGCCGCAACCCTTTTCGACGACCTTCGTGTCGCCGGTAACGATTTCAACTCCCGCGTTCTGCGCGGCTGCACGCACCGACTCAACCACACGTCGCAGAACCGTGATTGACAGCCCTTCTTCGATGATGAAAGCAACACTTAGGAAAAGCGGCTTCGCGCCGCCCATGGCGAGATCGTTGATGGTTCCGTGCACAGCGAGCGAACCGATGTCTCCGCCGGAAAAGAACAATGGCTTTACCACGAAGGAATCCGTGGTCATGGCCAGACCGTGTGCCGTTGACGTTGACGATGGCCTGATCGTCAAGCCGGTCCAGGACCGGATTGCGAAATGCCGGAAGAAAGACCGAGCGCATGAGTTCTGCGCTCAGCCGTCCTCCGCTGCCATGTCCGAGGACAATCGTGTCCTTTACCGGATGTGGCGCCGGACAACTGAGCTGCGCAAGCGAGTTGGTCTTTTCCGCCATATGTCGAGTTCTCAGTTCCCGGTTCTCAGTTCTCAGTTATTCAAGCACCGCGAGGTTTGTCTGAGAACTGAGAACTGAAACTGAGAACTGCGTGTCTCCGATAGTTGTAATACGCGGCGCACGCGCCTTCCGATGACACCATGGGCGCTCCCAGCGGATTCTCGGGCGTGCAACGCATCCCAAATGCAGGGCAATCGGTTGGCTTCTTCAGGCCTTGCAGCACCTGCGCGCTGATGCATTCGGCGGGTTCCTCGACCGTGATGGAAGCCAAACCGAAAAGGCGCGCGGCGTCGTAGTCGCCGTACTCGTCGCGTACGCGCAGTCCGCTTGCCGGAATAGTGCCGATGCCGCGCCACTTCTGGCCTGCGATCTCGAACACCTCTTTCATGATCCGTTGCGCGGGCAAATTGCCCTGGTACTGGACAGAGCGTACGTACTGATTCTCGGCTTTCGCCTCGCCGTTCTCCAGCTGGCGGACGAGCATCAGTACGGATTCAAGCAAATCGACCGGCTCGAAGCCGCCGACAACGATGGGGACCCGGAAAGCGCGCACCAAAACTTCGTATTCTCCGCAGCCCATGACGGTGCACACGTGGCCAGGTGCGATGAATCCATTGACGCGGCAATCGGGCGAAGTCATGAGCGCGCGAATGGCGGGAGGCACGAGCACATGCGAGACCAGTACCGAGAAGTTGCCGATTCGTTCCTGCTTTGCCTGCCACACCGACATGGCGTTGGCGGGCGCCGTGGTCTCGAACCCGATGGCCAGGAAAACCACTTTGCGATCCGGATTCTGGCGTGCGACTTTCAGCGCTTCTGTGGGGGCATAGACGATGCGCACATCGCCGCCGCGCGCTTTGACCGTGAAGAGATCGGTGGATGAGCCGGGAACGCGCAGCATGTCGCCGTAAGAGACGAGGATCACCTCGGGACGAGCGGCGAGTTCCAGAGCCTTGTCAATCGTTTCCAGAGGTGTAACGCAGACCGGACAGCCTGGGCCGTGGACGAGTTCTATCTCCTTCGGAAGAAGCTCATCAAGCCCGTAACGCATGATGGTGTGGGTCTGGCCGCCGCAGATTTCCATCAGAACCCACGGCCGGCGGACGGTACGCGCGATCTCGGCGAGGAGCTGGCGGGCGATGCCTGCGTCGCGATATTCGTCCATGAATTTCATCGTGCGACCCCTTGAAAGGCGAGGTGGAGCGCCGGATTTCACTCTACGGCGGGGCGAACACCGACACGGTGATGTATGTCACAACGACAAGTGACGCTCAGCGGGACTCCGCCCTAAGCGATGGGAAAGGTAGCGCGATGTAAGACGTCAGGCAGGATCGGGGGAGGGAAGTTCTTCTTCCAATGCGTCCATCTCCGCAAGCAACTGGTAGGTGCGCTGAGCTTCCTCTTCGTCGATCTTGCTGATGGCAAACCCGACGTGCACCATGACGTAGTCGCCTACGCCGGCCTCGGGGACAAAATCGAGTCGGACCTGTCGAACTGTGCCGCCAAACTGCACACGGGCGACACGCGCAAAGCCTAGGTCTTCGCTAGTCAGTACTTTTCCCGGGATGGCAAGACACACGTCGACAGCTCCGTAGACCCGAACGCACTTTTCCTGTGCGTGGGCACGAGTTATTTATCGCCCCCGGGCTAACAACCGGCAGTGACACAGATCACAACCAGAAGTGACACGTCTTGCCGTGCCGGGCCGCCTACGGAAGGATCACCATCTGCCCCGGAATCTGGCCTTGCGTCGAGAACGGCGAATCCAAGACGGCGGTGGGCTGGCCGGTGTTGGAATCGTAGGTGTAGGCGGCTATGCCTTTGGATTGCGCGCTGCCGATAAAGAAATAGCTGCCGTTTGTATCCACCACCGCAAACGATCCCCCGGCGGTTTGGCTGAATGGTGAGTTGTCAACGGTAGTGAGTTGGCCGGTCAGGGAATTGATGGTGAAGCACCAAATACTGTAGCTGGAGCCCGGAGTGGTCGCAAAGAGAAGCTGCGAGTTAGGCACTGCCACCAGCGTTTGAGGCCCGCTGCCGATCGGAGGCGCGAATGGCGATCCCGAGACTGGCGTCAGCACCCCCGTAGTGGGGTTGATGTTGAAGGCGGAGATGTTTCCGGTCACATTGGGGTTTGAATTCGTGGCTGATGAGTTAGCCACGTAAAGAAATTCGCCGCTGTTATCGACCGCCAGAGCGCTCGCCCCCGCTCCAGAATAAAAAGGGGAGCCCGCTACTTCGGTCAGCGCGCCGGTAGAAGAATCGAACGTGAAAGCCGTCACCGTGCCGTTCTGACTGCTGCCGTTGCTGACGTAAACGAGATTGCCGGCGGGGGGCATCGCGATATCGGTGGGGCTTTCGTTTGCATAGAAGGGCGAGCCGGGAACCTGGGTCAGTGCTCCCGTGGAAGAATCGATGGCAAAAACGGAGACATTGCTGGTCTGCCCGATGTTTGTGACAAGCAGGTACTTTCCGGAGGGATCGACAAGAACTTGCCAGGGAGTCGAACCGCCATCCGTGGTCGTGGTCACAAGAGATAGCGTTCCGTCGCCGGCAATTTTGAAAGTGTAAACATTGTTCGATTCGGCATTGGCGACGTAGAGGAATTGGTTCGACGGCGACAGAGCCAACCCGCGGGGTGAAAGGCCGACATATCCCGGAGTTGTCCCCTGGATCGCGATGGCGCCCGTGACCCCGTCGATATGCAGAATCATGATGGATCCCTGGTCGGGGACGGTCATGTATGCGGTGCTGCCGGTTCCGGTCGCAGGCAGCCGGCCGTTCCCGCTGCACGAGGTAAACTGCGCGGCCAGCAAAAGGACGGCGGCGGCCAGGATTGGACGAATAAACTCCGGACGAAGAAACCCCGGCCGAAAAAATGTTGGGCGCTGGAGTACAAAGCGCGCCGTCCTCGGGAAGCTCATACCTGGACTGCTCCTTCAATGTGCGACATCGGAATGTAGAACGAAGGTACTATCGTGCACGATAAGGCGCAAACTCCGCAACTGCCGGAGCGAGCCGTCACGGCAAACCCCGCCATTCGGGTCTTCTCTGTTGGATGCGTGCCTGGGGAACTCATAGGGAAATCGAAAGAAAATGTCTTGGATTCTTCGCACGCGGGATGAGGAACGCACCGCCACCGGTTTAAACTGGTCTGTCGGAATTGGGAACTCATTTGATCGATATTCATTGCCATATATTGCCCGAGGTTGACGACGGCCCGAAGTCCTGGGAGATGTCGATTGGAATGTGCCACATGGCGGCGGAGGACGGGATCACGCATATGGTCGCGACGCCACATGCCAACGATCACTACGCTTACGACCGCGAATACCTGTTAATGCTCGTCGCGGAATTGCAGAAGCGAGCTGGGCCCGCGCCCGAACTCAGCCTGGGGTGCGATTTTCATTTTTCCGACGAAAACCTGGAGAAGCTCTTTGCACGGCCGCACCGGTACACGATTGGCGAGAGCAATACGTACTCGTTCAGCGGTAACATAAACAT
>CAWDPB010000056.1:0-31543 GCA_963804075.1 uncultured Acidobacteriaceae bacterium
TTGAGCTTTGAAGAAGTACGGACCCGGCGGGAAGTGAAGCCGGGAACGCCCTCGCTGAAACGTTCCGCGAAAACCTTTGCGCCCGGAATTGATTTGGTATGAGCCGGGAGTCACGCGAGGCTATGCGGGAGAAGCAGACGAAACGGAGCGCCTCCGAAGCCATTATGGCAAGGCGTGGCGTCACCGTCGTCGGCGAATTAGGGAAACGAAGAACTTCTTACCGCGCTTGCGCGGCGAGAGTATGGCTGGGCCCCGTTGCCTGTGCCAGCGCGAGAGACAAGGTAATCCTTGTCTTTGCGAGTGGGTGGGCGAGAGGATGCCTGCCGGGTGGCCCGTTTAGAGTGCGGCTGCCAAACAGTGACGCGCTTTGCCGCGTCTGGGAGTTGCGAGAGTGCCGACTTTTAATCAGCTGGTGAAATTCGGACGGACGAGCCCGCGATACAAAACCGCGAGCCCAGCGCTGCAATCGTGTCCACAGAAGCGCGGAGTCTGTACGCGCGTGTACACGCAAACGCCGAAGAAGCCGAACTCGGCGCTCCGTAAAGTGGCGCGCGTCCGTTTGACAAATGGGATTGAAGTGACGACCTACATTCCGGGTGTCGGCCACAACCTGCAGGAGCACTCGATTGTGCTGATTCGCGGGGGCCGCGTGAAGGATCTGCCGGGTGTGCGTTATCACGTGGTGCGCGGAACCCTCGACGCCACGGGTGTTGCGGGACGTAATCAGAGCCGCTCGAAATACGGCGCGAAGCGCGCCAAGAAAGCATAGTAGGGACGCGGCTTGCCGCGTTTGGGCTGCAGCGAGACGCTGGCGGCCAGGAGCTAGAAGCTGAATGCCTCGTAAAGGACATATCGCGAAGCGCAAGACGGAGGCCGATCCGGTGTACGGGTCGGATCTGGTGACGAAATTCGTTAACTCGATGATGTGGCAGGGCAAGAAGTCGACTGCCGAGGGTATCTTCTATACCGCTCTCGAGAAACTGAAGGAAAAGGGCGGCGACGAGCCTTTGAAGCTCTTTACTAAGGCTGTCGAAAACGCCAAGCCGCTGCTCGAAGTGAAGACGCGGCGCGTGGGCGGAGCGAACTATCAGGTGCCGATTGAAGTCGGGCCCGACCGCCGGACGTCGCTTGCGATCCGCTGGATTGTGACCTACGCGCGGGAACGCGGCGAAAAGGGAATGATCGACAAGCTCACGAACGAGTTGCTGGATGCCGCCAACGGTAAGGGTGCGGCGATCAAGAAGAAAGAAGACGTTCATCGCATGGCGGAAGCCAATAAGGCCTTCGCGCATTACCGGTGGTAATAAAGCTGAGTACGAGCCCCAGAAAGAGTTGAAGAGTCGTGCCTAGAACAGTTCCATTAGAACGTTGCAGGAATATCGGCATCATGGCCCACATCGATGCCGGTAAGACCACTACGACCGAGCGCATCCTTTTCTATACGGGAAAGACGCATCGCATCGGCGAAGTGCATGAAGGCACTGCGACCATGGACTGGATGGAGCAGGAGCAGGAGCGTGGGATCACGATTACCTCCGCTGCTACAACCTGTACCTGGCGCGACATTCGCATCAATATTATCGATACTCCCGGTCACGTCGATTTCACGGCTGAAGTGGAGCGCTCGCTGCGCGTGCTCGACGGCGCAGTTGCCGTGTTTGACGCCGTGCATGGAGTGCAGCCGCAGTCGGAAAAAGTCTGGCGCCAGGCCGATAAATACGGCGTCCCGCGGATTTGTTTTATCAACAAGATTGACAAGATGGGCGCCGATTTTGAGCATGCCGTCGATACTCTCCGCAAGCGGCTGAACGCCAAGCCCGTCGCCATCCAGATTCCCATCGGACAAGAGGACAAGTTTCGCGGGGTCGTTGATCTGGTTGATATGAAGGCGATCATCTGGAACGACGAGACCATGGGTGCGGAATATGAGACCGAAGAGATTCCCGCCGAGCTGAAGAAAAAAGCGGAAGCGTTCCATACCCAGCTGGTCGAGACTGTTGCCGAGAACGACGACGAGATTCTGCACAAATTTCTGGAAGGCGAAGCGATTTCGGCCGGCGAGCTGAAGGCCTCGCTGCGCAAGTCGACCATCGGCCTGAAGCTGTTTCCGGTGGTGGTGGGGACGGCATTCAAGAATAAGGGTGTGCAGCCGCTGCTTGATGCGGTCGTGGATTACCTGCCTTCGCCGCTCGATACCAAAGAAACCCACGGACTTAATCCCGACAACGGCCAGGCGATCACCCGCAAAGCGGATGACAAGGATCCGTTCTCGGCGCTGGCGTTCAAGATCATGGCTGATCCGTTTGTCGGGCAGCTGACGTTTATTCGCGTGTACTCCGGGCAGCTGAAGTCGGGCGAGTCGGTCATGAATTCGCGGACGCAGAGGCACGAGCGCATTGGCCGTCTGCTTAAGATGCACGCCAACAAGCGCGAAGACATTCAGGAAATCCTGGCGGGCGATATCTGTGCGGTCGTTGGATTGAAGAATGTCTCGACCGGCGACACCATCTGCGACGAGAAGCATCCGATCACGCTGGAGTCGATTACGTTCGCCGTGCCGGTCATTGCGGTCGCGGTCGAGCCTAAGACCAAAGCCGATCAGGAAAAGATGGGCATGGCACTGGCCAAGCTGGCGCAGGAAGATCCCACCTTTAAGGTTCACACCGATCCCGACAGCGGGCAGACGATCATCAGCGGCATGGGCGAGTTGCATCTTGAAATCATCGTCGACCGCATGATGCGCGAGTACAAGGTTGAAGCCAACGTCGGCAAGCCGCAGGTGGCGTATCGCGAGACCATCCGCAAGCACGCCGAAGCCGAAGGCAAGTACATCCGGCAGACGGGCGGCAAGGGTCAGTATGGACACGCCAAGATTTATCTCGACCCGCAGCCGCCGGGCGTTGGTTATGAGTTCGTAAACGATATCGTCGGCGGATCGGTGCCTAAGGAATTTATTAAGCCGATCGATCAGGGAATTCGCGAGGCGCTGGAAGGCGGTATTCTCGCGGGCTATCCGATGGTCGATGTGAAGGCGACGCTTTACGACGGCAGCTATCATGACGTCGATTCGAATGAAATGGCGTTCAAGATCGCAGGTTCGATGGCGTTCAAGGAAGCGGCTCGTAAAGCTTCTCCGGTGCTGTTGGAGCCGGTGATGGCGGTCGAGGTCGTTACCCCGGAAGATTACGCGGGAGCGATTATGGGCGATCTAAGTTCGCGCCGCGGACGGATCGAAGGCATGGAGCATCGCGCCGGTTCGCAGGTGATCAAGGCGATCGTGCCATTGGCGGAGATGTTCGGGTACGCGACGCACATGCGATCCTCGACCCAGGGCCGCGCCGAGTACTCGATGCATTTTGCGCGCTATGAAGAAGCCCCGCGTTCGGTGGCGGAGGAAATTATCGCCAAGACGCAGGGGAAGACGACCACGAAGTAGCTTTTGAAATGCGCGAGCCAGAGTGCTCGCACCATACGGAGCGAAGGACAAATGGCGAAGGAAAAATTTGATCGGACAAAGCCGCACTGCAACGTAGGGACGATTGGACACATCGATCACGGCAAGACGACGTTGACGGCGGCGATCACGAAGGTTTTAGGGAAGCACAACCCGAACATCAAGTTCCGGTCGTTCGACTCGATCAACAACGCTCCGGAAGAGAAGGCGCGCGGGATCACGATTGCGACGGCGCACGTGGAGTACGAGACGGCCAATCGGCATTATGCGCACGTGGATTGCCCGGGTCACGCCGACTACATCAAGAACATGATCACGGGCGCGGCGCAGATGGATGGCGCGATTTTGGTGGTTGCGGCGACGGACGGTCCGATGCCGCAGACGCGCGAGCACGTGCTTTTGGCTCGTCAGGTGGGCGTGCCGTACATTGTCGTCGCGTTGAACAAGTGCGATGCGGTTGACGATCCCGAACTGCTGGATCTGGTCGAGTTGGAAGTGCGCGAGTTGCTGAAGTCGTACAAATTCCCAGGTGACGATCTGCCGGTGGTGCGGTTGTCCGCGCTGGGCGCGCTGAATGGCGAAGAGAAGTGGGAGAAGCAGGTGGATGCGCTGATGGAAGCGGTGGACAAGAGCGTGCCGCAGCCGGCGCGCGAACTGGACAAGCCGTTTCTGATGCCGATCGAAGATATTTTTTCGATTCAGGGTCGCGGTACGGTGGTGACGGGCCGAATTGAGCGCGGCAAGGTGAAGGTGGGCGAGGAAGTCGAGATTGTCGGTTTCCGCGAGACGCGCAAGACGGTTGTGACGGGCGTGGAAATGTTCAAGAAGCAATTGGACGAAGGCATGGCGGGCGACAATGCCGGCCTGCTGCTGCGCGGCATTGCGAAAGAAGATGTGGAGCGCGGCATGGTGCTGGCGAAGACGGGATCGATCACGCCGCACACGAAGTTCAAGGCCGAGGTTTACATTCTGACGAAAGAAGAAGGCGGACGACATACGCCGTTCTTCAAGGGATACCGTCCGCAGTTTTACTTGAGAACGACGGACGTAACGGGTGTAGCGGAGTTGCCGGAAGGCACGGAAATGGTGATGCCTGGGGACAACGTGAGCCTGGTGATTGAACTGATCACGCCGGTGGCGATGGAAAAGGGTTTGCGGTTTGCGATTCGCGAAGGCGGCCACACGGTGGGCGCAGGCACGATCGCCGAGATTATTAAGTAAGGCAGGTCAGAGGTCAGAGGTAAGAGTGCAGAGGTAAAGACTAATAAAGCGGCTTGCAGCTTGCCGCCAGATCTTTCCTTCCGGGGCTTCCCAGTGGAGCGCGGCCGGAAGGGGTTAGAGAGAAAACAGTGAGCGCACAAGAGAGAATTCGAATCCGGTTAAAAGCCTACGACTACCGCATCCTCGATCAGTCGACGGGTGAGATCGTGGAAACAGCCAAGCGTACGGGCGCGCAAATCGCGGGTCCGATTCCGCTGCCCACGATGAAGAACAAATACTGCGTGCTGCGTTCGCCGCACGTGGATAAGAAGTCGCGGGAACAGTTTGAGATCCGGACGCACAAGCGCCTGCTCGATATTTTGGAGCCGACGCAGCAAACGGTCGATGCGCTGATGAAGCTCGATCTGCCGGCGGGTGTGGATGTGGAGATCAAGGCGTTTGGCAAGGAACATAAATAGTCGTTGGTCGTTCGTCGCCGGTCGTTCGCGACGCGGTTGAAAACGACAACGAGTGCAGGCCCGCAAGGCCGAAATGCACCCAGCCAATAGCCGTTGTGAATAACGACGAGCCAAGCTGGGAACGGAGAAGGAAATGGCAAAGGTTGCAGGAATTCTGGGCAAGAAGGTCGGCATGACGCAGCTCTTCGATTCGAAGGGCGAGGTGCGGCCGGCGACCGTGTTGCAGGCGGGGCCGTGCGTGATCACCCAGCATAAGAGCGAGACGCGCGATGGATATGCCGCTGCGCAACTTGGCCTGGTTGAGTTCGTGAAGGAAAAGAAGCTGACCAAGGCGATGCGCGGCCACTTTGGCAAGAACGATCTTCCACCGGCGAAGTTTCTGCGCGAGGTTCCGATTGAAGTGGAAGCGCCAGCCGAGAGTACCGATGGCGCGTTGAAAGTTGGCGACCGCGTGTTGGTCGATATCTTCGATGGCGAAAAGTTCGTCGACATCATAGGCACCAGTAAGGGTCATGGTTTTCAGGGCGTGGTGAAGCGCCATCACTTTGCTGGCGGCCCGAAGTCGCATGGTTCGATGTTCCAGATCACCGGTTCGATCGGCTCTTCGGCGTTCCCGTCGCGTGTGTTCAAAGGCATGCGGATGTCGGGACACATGGGAAACACGCGGATTACGACTCGCAATCTGCGGATTCTAGGTGTCGATAAAGACGACAATCTGCTGGTGGTGGAAGGCAGCGTTCCGGGGCCGAATGGCGGATACATCATCATCAACAAGGCGAAGAAGCCGCCAAGAGAACGCCGTGGATTCGCGGGTTCGGCGACAGTCGATCCGCTGAAGGCGGCGAAGAGAGCTGCGAAGAAGGGCTAAACCAGTGATCAGTGGCCGGTGGCCAGTGGTCAGAAAAGCAAAAACGATATGGCAACGATCGATGTACACAATCTGAGCGGAGCGAAGGTCGGGACGTTTGACTTGGCCGACGAAGTTTTCGGCGCGGTCAACGAAGACTTGCTCTGGGAAGCGGTAACGCATTATCGCGCCGCTGGCCGTGCGGGCACGCATGCGACGAAAAACCGCTGGCGCGTTTCCGGTTCGGGCAAGAAGCTGTGGAAGCAGAAGGGAACGGGGCGGGCGCGTATCGGTTCGATCCGGTCTCCACTGTGGCGCCACGGCGGCACCGTGCATGGGCCGCAGCCGCGCTCCTACGACTACGCCTTCCCGAAGAAAAAGCTGCTAGGCGCGCTGCGTTCGGCTCTAGCCGCGAAGTTTGCCGACGGGAAGCTGATCGTCGTGAATTCGTTTGAGATCAAAGAACCGAAGACGAAGGCGTTTACGGAAGCTCTTGGAAAACTCAAGGTCGAGGGGACAACTCTCCTGGTCGATGTTTCGAGTGTGGAGAACAAGAACCTGGAGCTGAGTTCGCGCAATATCGAGGGGCTTGCCCTGGTGCGCGCGAACGAAGTGCATCCCTATCACATAATGCGCTACACGCACGTGATCTTCGCGCAGTCGGCGCTGGAGAGGCTGCAGGACTCGCTCAGGAAAACATCGTCGCGTCGCGACCATGCGGCCGAGCCGGCAGCCGAGAAAAAGAAGCCAGCGCGGCGTTCGCGTAAGGCGGAGGTGGCCTGATGAAATCCGCGTATCAGATCATTCAAAAGCCGGTGATCACGGAAAAAGGCCTGGGCATTAAGGAAACCCAGAACACGCTGGTGTTTCAGGTTGCGCCCAAGGCGACGAAGACGGAAATCAAGCAAGCTGTGCAGGCGATTTTCAAAGTGAAAGTTGCCTCGGTACGCACGGCGAATTATCCGGGCAAGGAGCGTCGGCGGGGCAAGTTTGCCGGCTACCGTCCGGACTGGAAAAAGGCGTTCGTACGTTTGAAGACCGGCGAGAAGATGCCGGAGTACGCACAGAATTTGTAGTTAGGAAAACCGCTTAAGAGCGGTGCGGAACCGAAGAGCAGGAAGGCCTTGCGGCGGCGCGATTCGGCGCCACCCGGGCCGAATCGCTCGACAGAAGCAGTGAGCTGAGAGCTAGATATGCCGATCAAAACATACAGACCGACGACGCAGACGTTGCGCTACCGCACGCACTTGACGACCGACGATATTACGTCGTCGAAGCCGCACAAGCCGCTGGTCGAGGGCAAGATACGGTCGGGCGGCCGCCGCAATTCCGGCAACACGACCATGCGTTTCCGTGGCGGCGGCAACAAGCGCAAGCTGCGCCTGATCGACTTCAAGCGCGACAAACACGGGATTCCAGCGACGGTGGTGACGATCGAATACGATCCCGGTCGCTCGGCGCGTATCGCGCTCCTGAGCTATGCCGATGGCGAGAAGCGTTATATCGTGCAGCCCGATGGGCTGAAAGTCGGGCAGAAGATTCTGAGTGGGCCCGAGGCCGACATTTTGGTTGGGAACGCGCTGCCGCTGCGCAATATTCCTCCCGGTACCACGATTCATAACCTGGAGCTGAAGCCGGGCAAGGGGGCGCAGATGGTGCGCTCGGCGGGCGGTTCGGCTCAGCTGGTGGCGAAAGAAGGCGACTACGGGCTGGTGAAGCTGCCTTCGGGTGAAACCAGAAAAATTCTGCTGGACTGCCTGGCGACGATCGGGCAGGTCGGCAATGTGGATCACGAGAATGTGACCTGGGGCAAAGCGGGACGCACGCGCTGGGTGGGCAAACGTCCGCATAACCGCGGCGTTTCGATGAACCCGGTCGACCATCCGCACGGTGGCGGCGAAGGAAAGACTTCGGGCGGACGGCATCCAGTGACGCCGTGGGGCCAGCCGACGCGGGGCTATAAGACGCGGAACAACAAGCGCACGGATTCGTTCATCGTGAGCCGCAGGAAGAAGAGTTAGTAACAAGTTTCAAAGAAAAATCAGAGACCTCGGTTCGGATTTACTGAGAACTGGGAGCTGAGAACTGAGAACTGACTTATGGCACGTTCGACAAAAAAAGGGCCGTTTATCGATCAGCATCTGGCGTCGCGGATCGAAGCCATGAATGCGCGCAACGAGAAGAAGGTGCAGCGGACGTGGTCGCGGCGCTCGACGATTATCCCCGAGATGGTGGGGCACACGATCGCCGTGCACAACGGAAAGAAGTTCATTCCCGTGTACGTGACCGAGAACATGGTGGGGCACAAGCTGGGGGAATTCAGCTTTACCCGTCAGTTCAAGGGGCACTCGATGAAGGCGGCGACCGAAACGGCCGCGAGACCGGCGGGTATACCCGGTGGACCGGGAGCGATCACTCCGTCTGCGCCGGCGGCGCCGAAGGCATAAAAGCGGCTGCTAGCCTTTGGCTTTTGGCTCTTAGCTAAAAGCCAACCGCTAAGGGCCAAGAGTTGAGACAAATTATGGAATTTCGAGCTGAAGCACGATACATGCGAGTTTCGCCGCAAAAGGCGCGGCTGGTGCTGGATCTGATCCGCGGACAGCGGGTGGAAGCGGCGCGCAACACGCTGGCGTTCACCAAGAAGCGCGTGGCGGCCACCGTGGGCAAGTTGCTGCAGTCGGCCATCGACAACGCTAATTTTCTGAGTACGGAAAAGGGTTTGGATGTCGACCTCGACAACCTGTATGTAAAGCACACGGCGGCAAACGAAGGACCGCGCATGAAGCGCGTTCGTCCCGCGCCGATGGGCCGCGCGTTTCGGTACGTGCGGCGGATTGCCCACATCGAGATTGTGCTTGCCGAACGCACCCGGAATGGCGATTCAGTCGCGCATACGGCAGGCGAGGAAACGAAGACGGCGGCTCCGTCTCGGGCGAAGCCAAAGGCTAAAGCCAAAGCGACCGCGAAGAAGAAGGCAGTGAGCAAGAAAGCGACCGCGAAGAAGTAGGCTCGCCGTCCGCTGTTTGTCGTTCGCTAACTGCAAGAGCGAACAGCGAGCGGCGAAAAGCGAACGACGAAAAGTTTAGGAGCAACTATGGGGCAAAAAGTCCATCCTTACGGTTTTCGGCTCGGCTACACCAAGCCGTGGAAGTCGCGCTGGTTTGTCGAGCGCGACTACGACAAGCTGCTGCTTGAAGATGTCAAGCTGAAGGCCGAGCTGAAGGACAAGCTGAAGTCGGCGGGCGTGAGCTCGGTCGAGATTGAGCGTCCGGGCAACAAGCTGCGCATCATTATCAAGACCGCGCGCCCGGGAATCATCATTGGCCGCAAGGGCGCGGAAATCGACAAGCTCAAGCAGGAACTGCAGAAGCGAACCTCGCGCGAGGTGCATGTCGATATCCAGGAAGTGCACAAGCCCGAACTCGACGCACAGCTGGTTTCGGAGTCGATCGCGCTGCAACTCGAAAAGCGCGTGGGATTCCGCCGTGCGATGCGCAAGTCGGTGGATTCGGCGCTGCGCTTTGGCTGCAAGGGAATCAAGGTGCGCGTGAGCGGACGCCTGAATGGCAACGAAATCGCGCGCTCGGAATGGTATCTGCAGGGCCGTCTGCCGCTGCACACACTGCGAGCCGACATCGATTACGGGTTCACCGAAGCTCGTACAACGTATGGCGTGATCGGTGTGAAGTGCTGGGTTTATAAAGGCGAGATTCTGCCGGCCAAGAAGCGCGAAGCGACGCCAGCGCGCGAAGTACCGACGACGGGCGCTTTCTAAAGTCAGAAGTCATAGGTAAGAGGTCAGAGGTGAAAAGCTGTAAGGTTTTGAGCTCTTACTGAGAACTGACAACTGAGAACTGAGAATTAATTTTATGTTGATGCCGAAAAAAGTTAAGTATCGCAAGCAGCAGCGCGGGCGCATGACCGGGAAAGCCTGGCGCGGGTCCGAACTCGCCTTCGGCCAGTACGGGCTGAAAGTGCTGGAGCCGGGATGGATTACCGACCGGCAGATCGAGGCGAGCCGCGTGGCCATGACGCGTTTTGTGAAGCGCGGCGGCAAGATCTGGATCCGTCTGTTTCCAGATAAGCCGGTTACGAAGAAGCCGGCCGAAACCCGTATGGGCAAAGGCAAGGGAGCGCCCGATCACTGGGTCGCGGTGGTGAGGCCGGGCAAGATTCTGTTCGAAATGGAAGGTGTGTCGGTGACAGAGGCGCGCGAGGCGATGCGTCTGGCGTCGCACAAAATGCCTCTGCGCACAACGTTTGTGAAGCGCGACGTGCTGTAGAGAAAGCGGCCGCGAGCCTCGAGCC
Source organism: uncultured Acidobacteriaceae bacterium (assembly GCA_963804075.1). Classification (GTDB taxonomy): domain Bacteria; phylum Acidobacteriota; class Terriglobia; order Terriglobales; family Acidobacteriaceae; genus Acidiflorens. The sequence goes on from CAWDPB010000056.1 coordinate 10,289, forward strand.
GCGAGCGACAGGTTAGAAAAGCTGTTACTGAGAACTGACGGCTGAGAGCTGAGAGCTGATTTTATGAAAGCTGAAAAGATTCGCAACTTAACCGATGTCGAGCTGAAGCACCAGGAACGCGATCTGGCCGACCAGCTGTTCAAACTGAAATTTCAGCTGAACATGGGACAGACCGAGAGCCTGAAGAAAATTCGCGGGCTGCGCCGCGACATCGCGCGCGTGCAGACCATCCTGCGCGAGCAGGAATTGGCGGCGCAGAAGACGGAGAAGAAATAGCATGGCGGAAACTACAGGCCAGCCACGGCAGCCGAGCCACAAGATCCTGATCGGCAAGGTCACGTCGAACAAGATGAAGAAGACGATCGTCGTCGAAGTGACGCGCCAGAAGGCGCATCCTCTTTATGGGCGCGTGATCTCGATCCGTAAGAAGTTTTATGCGCACGACGAGAAGAACGACGCGCATATCGGCGACGTGGTGCGGATTGAAGAATCGCGGCCGTTGTCGCGGCTCAAGCGCTGGACGCTGAAAGAGATTGTGCGGAAGACGGCGCTGGTGCCGGAAATCGCTGCCGACGCCGATGTTGCGGCGGGCCGCTAACGGGCTAAGGGAGAAACGAACATGGCCGTAATGATGAGATCCATGCTCGAGGTCGCCGATAACTCCGGCGCGCGCAAGCTGCAGATGATCATGCCGCTCGGCGGCTCGACCGGTCTGCACGCCGGGCTGGGCGATGTGATCACGGCGAGCGTGAAGGAAGCCTCGCCCGACGGGCAAGTGCAGAAGGGCAAAGTAGTGAAGGCGGTCATCGTGCGCACGCGCAAGGAGCATCGCCGCCGCGACGGTACTTATATCCGCTTCGATCAGAATGCGGCGGTGCTGATCAACGATGCCGGCGAGCCGGTCGGGACGCGCGTTTTCGGTCCGGTGGCGCGCGAACTGCGCGAGAAGAAGTTTTTGAAGATTGTGTCGCTGGCGCCGGAAGTACTTTAGGGTCAGGTGTCAAGCCACGGGAAACGCGAAACTGCTAGCGCAGCCGGCGGCCGAAGAATTGGCGAGAAGGATTGACGAAATGGGAACGGCAACTACAAAAGTACATAAGCGAGTGGATATCCGGCGGAACGACACCGTGAAGGTGATGACCGGGCGCGACCGCGGAAAAGAAGGACGCGTGCTGCGTGTGCTGCCCGACGAGGGCCGCGTGCTGGTCGAGCACGTCATGACCGTGAAGAAGCACGTGCGGCCGAATCCGCAGCGCAACATCAAGGGCGGAATCGCCGAACAGGAGCGGCCAATCCCGCTGTCGAATGTGGCGCTGGTATGCCCGACATGCGGTCCAGTGCGCATCGGACACGCGGTGCAGGGCGATCGCAAGGTGCGCGTCTGCAAGAAGTGCGGGACGACGCTGGATAAGTAATAGCTTCGGGCTTCGAGCCGCGAGTTGCGAGCAAACGGCTCAGTCACGCGGTCCGTAGCAAGGGTTGACATAGAGTTTTGAAGGTGCTCACGAACCGGAGACGCCGTGAGAGAAGGCAGCAACGAACATGGCAAAAGACGCTCAGAATAAGGACGATCAGAAAAAAGGGAAGCCGGCGAAAGGCGAGAAACACGCTGCGGCGGAAGAGCCCAAGGCGGGACCGGAAGCTCCGCGGCATTCGGCGAAGGAGCGTCCGCGGCTGCGGGTGCGCTTTGAGAAGGAAGTTGCCGTCGCGCTGGCCAAGGAACTCGAACTTAAGAATCCGATGGCGGTGCCTCGGCTGAACAAGATTGTGGTCAACATGGGCGTGGGCGAAGCGACGCAGAACGCGAAGATCATGGATCCCGCCGTGAACGAACTCGGCCAGATTACCGGACAGAAGCCGGTGGTTACGCGGGCGAAGAAATCGATTGCCGCGTTCAAGGTGCGCGAGAACATGCCGATTGGCGCCATGGTCACGCTGCGCGGCGACCGCATGTACGAGTTTTTCGACCGCCTCGTGAGTATCGTTCTGCCGCGTGTGCGCGATTTTCGCGGGGTTTCGACGAAGTCGTTCGATGGCCGCGGCAATTACACGATTGGCCTGCACGATCAGCTGATCTTCCCGGAGATCGATTACGCCAAGGTCGACAAGCTGAAGGGCATGAACGTCACGATTGTGACCACGGCGCGTTCGGACGATCAAGCGCGGAGTTTGCTGAAGCATCTGGGCATGCCGTTCAGGGCCTAGGTCAGAGGTAAGAGGTCAGATTTCAGAGGTCAGATCGAATTCGCAACAAATGGGTTGCTAGAAGCTAGCAGCCAGGAGCTAGAAGCTAAGTGGCCACAACAGCAAAACGAGTTAAGGACGCAAAGAAGCCCAAGTTTTCGTCGCGCAAGCACAACCGCTGCAAGATTTGCGGCCGTCCGCGCGCTTATCTCCGGAAGTTCGGCCTTTGCCGTTTGTGTTTCCGGGGGCTGGCGCTGCGGGGCGAGATTCCTGGAGTTTCGAAGTCGTCGTGGTAAGGGCGTCGTTGGTCGTTTGTCGTCGGTCGTTCGCGACGGCAGGTGACTGACGAGCAAGATGGAAGTCGGGTTACGGTGGTTGATCGCTGACGACTAGCGACTGACGACCGACGACAGAAGTGAAGCAAGCTGCCGCAGGTTCTCCGCAGGACGCGGAGCGAACGGGCGGCTCGAGGAGAAGCAAACGATGAGGTTGACCGATCCGGTCGCAGATATGCTGGCGCGCATTCGCAATGCGATTCGCGCGCGTCACCAGAAGGTGGATATCCCGGCTTCCAAGCTGAAGACCGAGATCGCCCGCATCCTGAAGGAAGAGGGCTATATCGCGAACTTCAAGCCCACCGAAGAGGAAGGGCACAAGGTTCTGCGCGTCTATTTGAAATATGGCAACAACAACGAAGCCGTGATTTCGAATCTGGCGCGCGTTTCGCGTCCAGGCTGCCGCGTGTATGTGCGCCGCACCGAGATTCCGCGGGTGCTTGGCGGAATGGGCATCAATATTCTGACCACGCCTCAGGGCGTGATGACAGGCCGCCAGGCGCGCAAGCAGGGCCTGGGTGGCGAGCTGTTGTGCGAAGTTTGGTAGAGGAATGTTTTCAGTTATCGGCCGTCAGTTTTCAGTGACGGCGTTTTGGGTAGTAACTGATAACTGCCAACTGACGACTGAGAGCTAAAAAGCTATGTCACGAATTGGAAAAAAGCCGATCGCGATCCCCAAGGGCGTCACGGTCAAAATCGAAGGCAACACGGTGCTGTTGCAGGGGCCAAAGGGCAAACTGGATACGCCTCTTCCTTCCGGCATCAAGATCGAGCAGAAGGACGGCAACCTGGTTGCGATCCGCGAGAACGACTCGCAGGCCGCGGTGCATGGCCTGGCGCGCGCGCTCGTCAACAACGCGATGGAAGGCGTCACCAAGGGCTGGACGCGGGATCTGGAAATTGTCGGCATCGGGTATCGCGCCGAGATGAAGGGGAAAACGACAGTGGTCTTCAGTCTGGGATACTCGCACCCGATTGAATATCCGCTGCCGACTGGCGTCGAGTGCGCCGTGGACCCGAAGCAGACCAAGCTCTCGCTGACTGGCATCGACCGGCAAAAAGTCGGCCAGGTTGCGGCCGAGATGCGCTCGCTGCGCCCGCCGGATCCGTACAAGAACAAGGGCGTGCGCTACGCCGGCGAGCGGTTGAAGAAGAAGGTTGGCAAGACGGGAGCGAAATAGCCCGTTGGCAGTCGCTGGTCGTTGGTCGTCCGGTGACCTGAAATGATTGAATGTCAGTGGGTTGGCTGGTTTTCCTAACGACCGGCGACCAACGACTGACGACAAGGAACTTACGATGCTGAGACAGAATTCAAAGAATCAGACGCGGCAGCGGGTGCATGACCGCATACGGAAGAAAGTCATTGGCACGCCGGAGCGTCCGCGGCTCAATGTGTATCGTTCTCTGAACCATATTTACGTTCAGGTGATCGACGACCTTCAGGGTAAGACCCTGGCGGCGGCGTCGACGGCGATGGGCAAGAAGGCCGATCATGTCACCGGGGGCAACGTGGCTTCGGCCAAGACGATCGGCAAGAAGATCGCCGAATTGGCCAAGCAGAAGGGCATCACCAAGGTGGTGTTCGACCGCGGCGGCTACATTTATCACGGACGTATCAAAGCGGTGGCCGACGCCGCGCGCGAAGCGGGATTGCAATTTTAGGTCGTTGGTCGCTTGTCGCCTGTCGTTCGGACACCACATAAGCGAGACACGACTAAGGACGAGGGACGAACGACAGAAACAGGAAATGAGATTTCAGAATGCCAACAGTGATTAAGAAACTCGATGCGGGTTCGTATCAACTGAAGGACCAGGTGGTTTCGATTAACCGCGTGACCAAGGTCGTCAAGGGCGGCAAGAACCTCTCGTTCGCGGCATTGGTCGTCGTCGGCGATCCGTCGGCGGCCGTCGTCGGTTATGGTTCGGGCAAGGCCAAGGAAGTTCCGCAGGCCATCCGCAAGGGGATCGAATCGGCGAAGAAGAACCTGATGCGGATCAACCTGACGCAGACCACGGTGCCGCACACCGTGCTCGGACGCTATGGTTCGGGGATGGTGCTGCTGAAGCCGGCTCCGGAAGGCACGGGCGTGATTGCGGGTGGAGCGGTTCGCGCGGTGATGACTTCGGCGGGAGTGCAGAATGTGCTGACCAAATCGATTGGCACGACCAACCCGCACAACGTAATCAAGGCGACGTTCGATGCGCTGAAGAAATTGAAAAACAGGGAAGACGTGGCCGCGCTGCGCGGCAAGTCGGTGCAAGAGCTGTAAAATCCAGCTTCTAGCTCGCAGCTGGAAGTCGGTAGTTAGGGATTGAAATGACATCGAAGACAGCAAAATCGGGAGAGGCACGATCCAGATCAAATTGGTTCGGTCTGCCATCTGTACACCGTTGAAGTACAAAAGAGTAGTCAAAGGGCTGGGGTTTACCCGGCTGAACCAGATCATTGAGCGGCCGAATACGTCGGCCATTCGCGGCATGGTGAAGAAGATCCCGCATCTGGTGGAGATTGTGGATAGGCTTCAGGTCAGGTGTCAGGTCTCAGAAGATCGAGTCTGGGAGCGTGAGATCCTGGACCTAAGCTGAGAACGTTACTTATGAATCTTTCGACAATCAAAGCACCGCGCAAGGCAATACGAAAAGACGAAGCGCGTCGGACGCGGCATGGGTTCGGGCATGGGCAAGACTTCCACCCGCGGCCACAAGGGCCAATGGTCCCGTACCGGTGCGCGCCTGATCCGCGGATTTGAAGGCGGCCAGATGCCACTGCACCGCCGCATTCCGAAGCGCGGCTTCACCAACATTTTCCGCGAGGAATATGACGTGGTGAATCTCGACCGTCTGGCCACGTTGAGCGAAACGGAGATCACCCCCGACGTTCTGAAGAAAAGCCGGCATCGTTGACGGCCATGCGCCTGTCAAGATTCTCGGCAACGGCGAACTGAAATCGGCGCTTACCATTCACGCCCACAAATTTTCCAAGACAGCCCAGGAAAAGATCACCAAGGCAGGCGGCAAGTTCGAGGTCTTGCAGTAATGCTCGAAAAGCTTTCGAACATCTTCCGGGTTCCGATCTTCGCAGACGCGTGTTATTCACGCTCGGCCTGCTTGCCGTGTATCGCATCGGCGGCCACATTCCAACCCCCGGCATTAACGGCGACCGTTTGGCGCAGTTCTTCGAGCAGAACCGTGGCGGCGTGCTCGGTTTCGTCGACTTGTTCAGTGGCGGCAACCTGCGCCGCTTGACGATTTTTGCCCTCGGCATCATGCCCTACATCACGGCCTCCATCATTCTGCAGTTGCTTACGGTCGTGTACGAGCCGCTAGCCAAGCTGCAAAAAGAAGGCGAACTGGGCCGCAAGAAGATCACGCAGTGGACGCGCTACCTGACAGTCGTGCTCAGCGCGATGCAGTCGTTCGGCATCGCCATCAGCCTGGAAAAAGCGGGCGATTTCGTCAATTACCCCGGCCAGCGTTTGTCCTGATGACCATGCTCACCCTGACTACGGGCAGCGCATTCATCATGTGGCTGGGCGAGCAGATCACTGAGCGTGGCATCGGTAACGGCATGTCGCTGCTGATCTTTGCAGGCATCGTCGTCGGCTTGCCACGGGGCGTGGCGGACCTGGATGAAAAAGCGCGGACCGCTGCCTGGGGAGCGTTCACCTTCCCGGCCCTGATCATTCTCATTGTGCTGATGGTCGCGGTGGTCGCGTTCATCGTATATGTCGAACGCAGCGAGCGGCGCATTCCGGTGCAATATGCCAAGCGCGTGGTCGGACGAAGGTCATGGGTGGCCAATCCACTCACCTGCCGTTGCGCGTAAATGCCGGCGGCGTGATGCCGGTCATCTTGCCTCCTCGATTTTGGGCTTGCCGCAGATGCTGGCTGACGGCTCTGCGCAATAACCGTGTGATTGGCCCGATGCTCGACTCGCTCGGCTGGGGCGAGCCGCTCTACACGCTGCTGTATGCCGTGGCATCATTTTCTTCGCCTACTTCTACATCTCGATCGTGTTCAACCCGAACGAGGTCGCCGACAACATGCGGAAGTGGGAGGATTTATCCCCGGCATCAGGCCCGGCAAGCGCACCTCCGATTCATTAACGATGTTTTGACGCGCATTACGCTGGTCGGCGCACTGTACCTGATCCTGATTTCGCTCATTCCCGAATGGATGATCGCCGGCATCAAGCTCAATCACCTGCCGCTGCTGGGCATTCTTTGAGCGCCTGCCTACGTGGGTGACGAACGGTTTGGGAGTGAATTTTTACTTCGGCGGAACATCGTTGTTGATCGTGGTCGGCGTGGCCATGGACACGGTGACGCAGATCGAAGCGCAGTTGATCATGCGCCACTACGATGGATTTACGCCAAAGAGCGGACGTCTTCGCGGACGCCGCTGGTAAGTTGTCAAGCACTCTGTCTTAGTTCGGCCGGGAGCCTGAAGGCCTGCTGAGACCGGGAACTGAGAACTGAGAACTGGGCATTTCGATGGCCGACGGAACCGCACAGAACTTTGGGCCGGTGATTTTCTGGGCCTCCCGGGGCCGGGAAGGGCACGCAGGCCAAGCATATTGTCGAGCACTACGGTCTCCCGCAGATCTCTACTGGCGATCTTTTGCGGGATAACGTTGCGAAGGGAACCAGCCTCGGCGTGGAAGCGAAAGCGGTCATGGACCGCGGGGAACTGGTGCCCGATGAGTTGATGTATGGCATCGTGGCCGAACGTTTGCGCGAACCCGATTGCCGGCGTGGATTTATTTTGGACGGCTTTCCCAGGACGGCTGCCCAGGCAGGATGGCTCGATGCCTTCCTCGAAAAAGAGTTCTTTGAAAATTCGCGGATGTGCCCGCCGGTTGTGATCCAGTTCGTGGTCGACTATACTCAATTATTGCTGCGGCTTACCGGGCGCCGCACGTGTCCCACCTGTGGACGGCTCTATAACATCCACTTCCAGCCGCCTCGCGTAGACGAGTTGTGCGACTTGGATGGTTCCCAGCTGATGGCGCGTAACGACGATCGCTCGAGATCATTACGGAGCGGCTGGACGCGTATGAGAAGCAGACCAAGCCGCTCGTGGATTACTACCGGCAGCAGGAACGGCTGGTGGCGGTGAACGCGGACCGGGCAATGCCGGAAGTGACGGCGCAGGTTTTCGGCGTGATCGACAGCCACAGCAACGGATGCAGGCCTTCGGGGCAATGACCATGCGGAAACAACGATGAGTTTTGGGGACGACAAGATCATCCGCAAGTCGCCGCCGGAGATCGAAAAGATGCGCCACAGCGGGCACATCGTTCGCCAGGTGCTCGATCATCTGAAGGGTGTGGTGGCCCCCGGTGTAACCACCATGGACCTGGAGAAGGCTGCTGAGAAGCTGATTGCCGACCTGGGTTCGAAGCCGGCGTTCAAGGGATACTACGGTTATCCCTGTGTGCTCTGCACGTCGGTGAACGAGGAGATCGTGCATGGCATCCCGTCGGAAAAACGGGTGCTGAAAGCCGGCGACATCGTTTCGATCGACTGCGGCGTGGTCTCCGACGGGTATTATGGGGATGCCGCAATCACCGTGCCTGTCGGCGATGCGCTTACGGCCGAGTTAGAGAAGCTGCTCGAAGTGACCGAGGCTTCGCTGTACAAGGGCATCGAGCAGGCGAAGATTGGCAACACAATCGGGCACGTTGGATCTGCGATCCAGAAGCATGTGGAAGCGGCCGGTTTTAGCGTAGTCCGGGAATTTGTAGGGCACGGCATCGGAACGAAGTTGCACGAGGCGCCGCAGATTCCGAATTTTGGCAAGAAGGGCCAGGGCCCGGAGCTTTCAGAAGGAATGGTCCTCGCGATCGAGCCGATGGTGAATTTCGGCGGTCCCGGGACCAAGGTTTTGAGCGATAAGTGGACGGCCGTAACGCTCGATGGCAGCTACAGCGCACACTTTGAACACTGCGTAGCAGTCACCAAGCAAGGGCCGATGATTTTGACGAATTAGTTCTCAGTTCCCAATTCTCAGTTCTCAGTGAGAACGGGACGAAGTGCTGAGAACTGGGAACAGAGAACTGAGAACTGCTTTTCGGAGGGTAATGAGTAAAGAAGACGCGATTGAAGTGATGGCAGTCGTGATCGAACCGCTGCCCAACGCCATGTTCAAGGTGGAGCTGGAAAACAAACACCAGGTGCTGGCGCATGTTTCCGGCAAAATGAGAAAGAACTTTATCCGCATTCTGCCGGGAGACAAAGTCGCTGTCGAGCTTTCGCCCTACGACCTGAATCGCGGACGGATTGTGTACCGCTACAAATGAAGCTGTTTTGCGGGCGTGAGCGAAACGAGAGCCAGCAGCGTCATCCTGGGCGAAGCGAAGGATCTAGAACTTGCAGTTGCAGTTACTGAGAACTGACAACTGAGAACTGAGAACTGATTTATGAAGGTAAGAGCGTCGGTCAAGAAAATTTGCGACAAGTGCAAGGTCATCCACCGCAAGGGTGTGGTGCGCGTGATCTGCGAAAATTCGAAGCACAAGCAACGGCAGGGTTAAGAGAGGAATCATGGCACGTATTGCAGGCGTTGATCTTCCGCGCAACAAGCACACGAATATCGCGCTCACGTATATCTATGGCATCGGCAACTCGCGCGCTACGCGCATTCTGAAGGCGGCGAATGTCGAAGCGGCGAAGAAAATTCAGGACCTGAACGAGGAAGAGGTCAACCGCATCCGCCAGGTTATCGAGAGCGAAGGCAGCGTCGAAGGCGATTTGCGCAAAGACGTTTCGATGAACATCAAGCGGCTCATCGAAATCGGTTCGTATCGCGGATTCCGCCATCGCAGGAACCTGCCAGTTCGCGGACAGCGCACCCATACGAATGCCCGTACCCGCAAGGGGCCGCGCAAAGGCACCGTCGCCCAGAAGAAGAAAGCGACAGCGAAAACATAGTTGCCAGCTGCCAGTGGTCAGTTGCCAGTAGGACCGACCTTGGCGCAGGCAGACATTAACTGATAACTGGCCACTGGCCACTGGAAACTGACTTTATGGCAAAACCAGCAGCAGCGGGCGGCGGAGCCGCTTCCGAGAAAAAAGGCAAGCAAAAGAAGTTTAAGAAGAAGGAGCGCAAGCACGTTCCACACGGACTTGTGCACGTGCAGGCTTCTTTCAACAACACGATCGTGACCATCACGGACATGAACGGCAACGTTCTTTCGTGGAAGAGTTCGGGATCGCTCGGCTTCCGCGGATCGCGTAAAGGCACGCCGTTCGCCGCGCAACAGGCGGCGATGAACGCGGCCAACATGGCGCGCGATCACGGAGTCCGTAGCGTTGACGTTCGCGTCAGCGGTCCGGGATCGGGCCGCGAATCGGCCGTGCGTGCGCTGGCTGCCGCCGGAATCGAAGTGCGTTCCATCAAGGACACAACGCCGATTCCACACAACGGCTGCAGACCGCCGAAGAGACGCCGCGTATAAGAACGAGGACGTAGTGGTTCGGTGTCAGGTATCGGGTCGCAGGAAAATCGCCCCGAGACATGACCTGACACCTAGGACCTGAGATCTAATAACAATCGGGACGAAGGGTGAAGCCAACCCCGTAAACCGATTCGATAAGGAGAAAAATGGCACGTTATACCGATGCAGTGTGTCGTCTCTGTCGCCGGGAAGGCATCAAGCTCTTCCTGAAAGGCACGAAGTGCTTCAGCGACAAGTGTCCCATTGAAAAGCGCAACTTCGCCCCCGGACAGCACGGGAAAGACAAGAAAACCAAGATCGTGGGCTACGGCCTGCAGTTGCGTGAAAAGCAGAAAGCAAAGCGCATCTACTTTACCCAGGAAGGCCAGTTCCGCAACTATTTTGAGGCGGCAGTGCGGTCCCCGGGGGTAACCGGCGCCAAGCTGCTCGAGCAGCTCGAACGCCGTCTCGACAACGTCGTCTTCCGGCTCGGCTTCGGCATTTCCCGCCGTCAGGCACGGCAATTGGTGCGCCACGGACACGTCCAGGTGAACGGAAGAAGGTCAACATTCCTTCCTACGAAGTGACTGTCGGCGAAGAGATCGCGATTCGCGAGGGAAGCAAAAAGATTCCGATCCTCGAAATCGCCAAGGATTTCGCCAGCCATCAGCCCGCGCCCATGTGGCTCGAAGTTGATCGCGACAATTTCAAGGGACGCGTCGCAGCGCTTCCGAAACGTGAAGATATCCAGTTGCCAGTTAATGAGCAGCTGATCGTCGAACTGTATAGTAAGTAGGGTAGGCAGGAGTCGTTGGTCGATAGTCGTTGGCAACCAGCGACTCCCGAGCGACTAACGACCATCGACGAACGACAGGTTTTTTGGCCTTGTATTTTCGTGCCAGATCAGCCTTTCGCCGCATTGACCTGAGCTGGGCCGCTCAGCGAGCGACGATTGAGCCACATGGCCGAGAGGAGAAACACAATGCTTTGGAGAGGCTTTCAAAAACCGAAACGGCTGGCTAGCGATACCGGCTCACTCACCGACAAGTACGGAATGTTCTGGGCGCAGCCCTTTGAACGCGGATTCGGCACCACCATCGGCAACGCTCTGCGCCGCGTGATGTTGAGTTCGATCGAAGGCGCGGCCGTTACCGCCGTCAAGATCGAGGGCGTTCTGCACGAGTTCCAGTCCATCCCCGGCGTCGTCGAGGACGCGACCGACATCATCCTCAACATGAAGCAGGTTCCGTTTAAGCTCGCGGGCGACGGTCCGAAAGCGATTTATCTGCGCGCCGATCAGCCCGGAGTTGTAACCAGCAGCATGATCGAAGCCGACGGCGATGTCGAGATTCTCGACAAGGAAGTCTATATCGCCACGGTCAGCGAGGGCGGCCGGCTCGATATGGAAATGCGCCTGAAGCGCGGTCGCGGCTACGTTGCCGCCGACAAGAATTTTGACGACGATCTCGGCATCGGTTTTATCCCGATCGACTCGGTTCATTCGCCCGTACGGAAATGTAATTACACCGTCGAAGCGGCGCGTCTCGGCCAGATCACCGATTACGACAAGCTCACAATCGAAGTCTGGACTAATGGCTCGATCACGCCCGGAGACGCCCTCGGCCTTTCCGCGAAGCTGATTAAAGATCACATGAACATCTTTATCAACTTCGAGGAAGAAATCGAAACCTCCGCTTCGAGCGAAGAGCGCCGGCCCGAGATCAAGAATGAAAACCTGAATCGTTCGGTCGAAGAGTTGGAGCTTTCCGTCCGCAGCTACAACTGCCTGAAGAACGCGAACATTCAGACCATCGGCGAACTCGTTCAAAAGACCGAAGCCGAAATGCTGAAGACGAAAAACTTCGGACGCAAGTCACTGAACGAAATTAAAGAGATTTTGTCCTCGATGGGCTTGAGCCTGGGCATGAAGATCGACGAGCACGGCAACGCCGTCCCCGGACCGACTTCGAACCAGATTCTGCCCGCGTCGGCATACGGCGACAACGATCTGTAAGAACAGTTGCCAGCGGCCAGTGGTCAGGTGCCAGCAAAGGCTCTGACCCGAGCCACTGGCTGCTGACTGTCGATTTAACCCACTGGCAACTGGCCACTGGCAACTGACAACTGGGGTTCAGACATGCGTCACAAAGTTGCAGGATACAAACTCGGACGAACCACATCGCACCGCCGGGCCATGTTTCGGAACATGGTGACTTCTATCATCATGGAGGAGCGGATTGAGACGACGGCCATCAAAGCCAAAGCGATTCGGCCCCTGGTCGAAAAGATGATTACGCTCGGCAAGAAGGGCGACCTTACGGCACGCCGCCAAGCTGCCGCTTACTTGATGACGAACGAGGCCGTTCACAAGCTTTTCGATACCGTGGCTCCCCGTTTTGGCGACCGGAACGGCGGCTATCTACGCATCGTGCGCACCGCATGGCGTAAAGGCGATGGCGCGGAGAAAGCCTTCATCGAGCTGCTCGGCAGCGAGCAGGTGCTCGACGAAAAGCGCCAGAAGCGCGCCGAAATCCGCGCCAAGCGCGCCGAAGAGACGCGTAAAGCGATGGAACAGGCCGACGCCGAAGCTCAGCCGACACCGGATAGCGCCGTTAGTGAGTCTGAGGGCCAAGAAAAGAAAGAGTAGTCGGCGAAAGTCGCGTTTAGCCAGGGAATATCTTCAAGAAGAAATAGGGCGTCCGATATGGACGCCCTTTCTTTGTAGTGATCAAATAGCAGTCGAGACATCGTGGGACATGATGACGATATTCGACACTGAAAGTCCTCTCAGCAGCGATGAAGAGATGAGAGCGGTTAGGCAGTATGCGAAGGAGCGCATTTCCGTCTGACGAAGGCGCTCTTTTTACTCCAGTGCGGCGCTGCTGCTGAATTGCGCCTCGTTGATTCCGTTCTGTAGAGGGCGCTCCCCACTCTCACTCTGAGCCGTTCGGAAGGCTGTTGATCTACATGTCGATGGCCCTCCTGGTCGTGCTCGTTTGCTGCACCGGCATGTCTTGGAGCGCGTGGCAGGGCTCTTCGCGACGTGGAAAAGGGGCAGGAGCAGGCTAGGCAATGAGCCGGCTGCATTTGCTTGGTCGTGTACGCGCTTCCCAATAGTTTTGGCTTTCGACGGCGATTACTGCCCAATCGGACCTGTCGCGGTTCCAATGTAGCCAGTCTTGCCGTCAAGCACAGCCAGCCGGAGTTCCGTCGCCCCGGCTGGAATGTCCACATCGATAGGCACCATCATGCCTTTATCCACAATCTGCTGATAGGTTGCGGCATCGAATGCGCGGTCCACTTTAGTGGTGCGAAGCGTCAGGTCCTTACCGGCAGAGTTATACAAGGCCGCGTATAGGGTCACATTCATTTTTTTGCTGCCGCCGGAATCTTCGGCGCTCAAAGTCCTGGCGTCCACCAGAAAAATAACTTGCACTTTGTTCGGCCCAGTAGGCTTGGCCTGCGCGCGGAACGAAATCTGCGTGGCGGGCGCGTTAATCGCAAGAGCCGACGCCACATCCTGGCTGTAGTTGTGATCCTTCGCCTCTCCGGGGTCAATGGCAAAATAACCCTTGCGGCTCCGGACCTGTGTATCTGGTTGAGTCAATTTTACTTTGATGCTGCGATACTTCCCGTCCCACTTTTTGTTCTCGGGATAGTATCCGATCGAGTAGGAAGCCTTGTCGTCGGATGCGGCCAAAGCGATCCCGAATTTGATTTCGTTCTGATTGGTATAGGCCTTGCCGCCTGTCTCGGCCGCGATTTCCTCCATGGTTCCTGAGTTGGCGGCGTCGATTCCCGACACCATAATGCCCCGCATATCGACTGGATAGATCGCGATGTCTGCGCTTGCCAGCTGCGACTCCGCCTGCATAATCTCGCCGCCATGTAACTGCCTCGCCTCGGCGGCCAAAGCCCCTGCGGCATTTACCCCAACCGGACGCTGATTGCCCTGGCTGGGTAACTCGGCGCGTAGCTCCGCATCGCTTATGTTGCGGTCCTGCGGCATCAGGTCAAATGGAAACTCCGAGGTCAGCCACACAACATTCTTGCGGCCGGGAAAGCCAGCCAGCAGCCGCGAGAGATCGCGCATCGCTTGAATGGTAACGATCGTGCGAAGCTCCAGGTTGTAGCCAGTCACCAGATTCTGGAAGGCAGCGACCTCAGCTTGGGCCATGGCGACTGCGGCGGGGCCGTTGGGACCGGTTGCAAGCGCGTCGGTCGTGGCCGTTGACGATGGCGCTGCAGCTGGCTGTAGCACCTGTTCCTGCGGCTTCAGATTTCGGATCGCGGCAGCCAAAATTCTCGGATCGCTGGTGAATTCCTGCAGCACATGCAGGCGATCGGTCAGCGCCACAACTGCCATCGGTGTTCCCGAGCCCGATTGCTCGGCAACATACTTCAACATTTGAGACCGCCCATACGCCTGATCCTTGAAGCGCGAGTTGGCTGCATCCAGCAGGAGCACCGTTGGATTGCCCGCCGGCCGCAGATACTCAGCACGATTTGAGAGCAGGCCCGGAGGCACCGGCTCCGCAGCAGCTTGTGCTGTGCCGGGCGGAGTGAACGTGGCGATGCGCTGCTTTTTGCCATTTTCCTCCACCACAAAATCGTCCGCTTTTAACCCTGAGATAGGCTGGCCCTTCTTGTCGGTAACAACCGCATCGAGCACGACAAGGCGTGTGCTTGTTCGGATTGTGATCGGCGGAACGTCGGCCGATGGTGCTTGGGCAATCAACAGGATGGGGCTGGCTGCAAGCGTAACCGCCAGAACGGCTGCGGCACCCACTCGGAACTGCAAAATGGCAAACATGAAAACCTCCAAGGAACCAATGGAGTGCTCAATTAGGAAGGACTTTATCCTCTTTTATTGGTGCTTGGCAATCTGAACTAGCTGTTTGTCCCGGTCGACGGAGCCGTGTTTCACCGATCCCACCGCGAGGTCGCCGCTCAATAGTTGCTCCTGGCAGAGTTGCTCCCTACAATAGAAGTTTCTTCCCAAATCCTTATGATCCATTTCCCGGTTCCCGAAGCCCTCACATTTGACGACGTATTGCTTTTGCCTGCGCGTTCCGAAGTCGTGCCTGCCGGCGCCAACACGCAGACCCAGGTCTCGCGCAATATCCGTCTGAATATTCCGATCATCAGCGCCGCCATGGATACAGTCACCGAGTCCCATATGGCGATCGCCATGGCGCAGCAGGGCGGCATGGGCATCATCCACCGCAATCTGACGATTGACGAGCAGGCCAACGAAGTCGACAAGGTGAAGCGCTCCGAGAGCGGAATGATTGTCGATCCCGTGACCATGTCGCCGGACGCCAAGGTTTCCGACGCGCTCGAAATGATGAAACAGTACAAGATTTCCGGCGTCCCCATCACGCAAAAAGACGGCAAGCTGGTCGGCATCCTCACCAACCGCGACCTGCGTTTCGAGACCCGCTTCGATATCCCCATCAGCAAGGTCATGACGAAAGACAATCTGATCACCGTGCCGGTGGGAACGACGCTCGAACAGGCGGAAGAAATCCTGCACGAGCATCGCGTCGAAAAACTGCTGGTGGTCGACGACAAGTACAACCTCAAGGGCCTGATCACGGTCAAAGACATCCAGAAAAAACTGAAATATCCTCAGGCCGCCAAGGACGATCATGGCCGCCTGCGCGTGGGCGGCGCCATCGGCGCAACCGGCGATTTTCTGGAGCGTGCCGAAGAACTCGCCAAAGCGAAGGTCGACGTACTGGCGATCAACAGCGCGCACGGGCATTCGTCGCTGGTGCTCGAGGCCGTCAAGAGAGTAAAAGCAAAGCTGCCGGAGGTTGATCTGCTCGCCGGCAATATCGCGACCTTCGACGGCGCGTGCGACTTGGTAAAAGCAGGAGCCGACGGCGTGAAAGTTGGCATTGGGCCCGGTTCCATCTGCACTACACGCATTGTTACTGGCGTGGGCGTTCCGCAGGTGACCGCGATAGCAGAGGCTGCGCGTGCAGTTCGCGACGCCGGCGTCCCGCTGATTGCCGATGGCGGCATCAAGTACTCGGGAGATATGGTGAAGGCCCTGGCAGCGGGCGCGTCGGCGGTGATGATCGGCTCTTTGTTTGCCGGAACCGACGAGAGTCCTGGCGAACTCATCCTCTATCAAGGCCGCACCTTCAAGTCCTACCGTGGCATGGGTTCGTTGGGCGCGATGGCCCATGGCTCAAGCGAGCGCTATTTCCAAAATTCCGACGGCGACGCCTCCATTGCCGCTCCCGTCGTTGGAGAAGATTCGAATCGCCTTCGCAAGCTCGTTCCCGAAGGCATTGAAGGCCGCGTTCCTTATCGCGGATCGGTTTCAATGATCGTGTACCAGATGGTTGGCGGTCTGAAGTCGGGCATGGGCTATTGCGGCTGCCATACGGTTGGCGACCTGCAACAGAAAGCGCGTTTCGTGCGTATCAGCTCCGCGGGCCTGCGCGAAAGCCACGTGCACGACGTGATGATCACGCGCGAAGCTCCCAACTACGCGGTGGAATGAGATCGCCGAGTGCTGCCTGTGGCGTGAGATAGTGGAGTGAGAGACAGCCCGATTGTCCAACAGCCAATTGCCCAACAATTCCGAGAACGAAGATCGATGAACGAAGACCGATGAACGAAGACCGAGTGCCTGTAGTTCGTCCCAAACTCAGTTTTGCGCGCGCCTGGTGGCCGGCTGCGGTCTGGATCGGCCTCATCAGCGTTGAGTCCACCGATGCATTCTCATCGCAAAATACCGGCAGCCTGCTTTATTCCTTGCTGACTCGCCTGTTCGGCGAAATCAATCTCGGCTTCTTCCTCGTCTTCCATTTCTATCTTCGCAAAACCGGACACGTCGTCGGCTACGGCATGCTGGCTCTTCTATTACTGCGTGGATGGCGCGCCACGCTTGGGTCTGCGCGCGAATGGCTCGTCCGCACATCACTGCTGGCATGGATCGGCACGGCATTCGTTGCCTCCATGGACGAGTGGCACCAGAGCTTCATTCCCTCCCGCACCGGCGCCGTACACGATGTAGTGCTCGACAGCATTGCCGGATTTGTGTTCCTGTTCGTCGGGTATCTATGGCTGCGGCGGAACGCGGCGACCGAGCAGACCGCCTGATACGGCGAGAATTCTCCCAAAAGGAAGAACAGCGCAGCCTCATCCACGCGCCCATCACCGCGTGCTATGATTTCCCTCCTGAGTAGTTGCAGCGCCGTCCCAGTTCCAAGTTATGCCGTCTGCCTCTCAACGAAATTCAGCGGTTGTGGACACTGTGCAGCTTGCCAGTGTGCGCAAGTGTTACGACGACTTTGTCGCGGTCGACGACCTTTCTCTCCGCATTGAGCCCGGAACAATCTACGGCTTGCTCGGCCCGAATGGAGCTGGCAAAACCAGCACTCTGCGCATGATGATCGGCATCACTGTCCCCGACTCAGGGCAGGTACTCATTCTTGGCAAACCGCTGAGCCGCGCCCACACCGGTCGCTTTGGCTATTTGCCAGAAGAGCGCGGACTCTATAAGAAAATGAAAGTGCTGGCTCACCTTGTGTTTCTCGCTCAACTCAAGGGACTCACGAGCGGCGAGGCCTCCAAGCGGGCCCATCATTGGTGCGAGCGTCTAGAGCTGACTGCTTGGATGGACAAGAAAGTGGAAGAGCTCTCGAAAGGCATGCAGCAGAAAGTGCAGTTTATCGGGGCGATCCTGCACGATCCGGAACTGATCGTCATGGACGAGCCTTTTTCCGGGCTTGATCCCTCCAGCGCATTGTCTTTGAAAGACGCGCTGCTTGAATTGGCCAAGAACGGTAAGACCATTCTTTTATCGACGCACCGCATGGATCAGGCCGAACGTCTATGCCAGTCGATTTGCCTGATCAACCACGGCCGCGCCGTCCTCGAAGGCGATTTGGACCAGATCAAGGCCAACTATGGCCATTGCAGCATCCAGATAAAATATGACGGCGATGCCAGTTTCCTGCGTGAGCCGAAACTCGTGCAGTCCTTCAACGATTACGGCAACTACGTCGAGGTGCGGCTCGCGCCTGGCGCCGATACGCAGGAACTTCTGCGGCTGGCGTCCTCCAAAGCAAGATTGGACCGCTTTGAGGTGATGCAGCCCTCGCTGGAAGAAATTTTCATCGAGGCCGTGAGCAAGCCCAATGCGTAACACCTGGCTGATTATCAAGCGCGAATACCTGGAGCGTGTGCGCACGCGCTCTTTTGTTGTGCTTACTTTGCTAACTCCCGCCATCATGACCGCTGTCATGGTGCTGCCAGCAAAGCTCGCTACTATGGGGGACAAGGTTCAGCATATTGTAGTTGTAACTTCAGTTCCGCAATTTGGCGAGATCGTTCGCCAGGGATTACTGTCCGCGAGTACAGCCGATTCCGGCAACGATGACGAAGCGGCTGGCTCCCAATCCGGCGCGGCAAAGCAGCGGTCCGAGAAGCAATACGTCGTTGACTTGGATTCGAATCCCACGGAAGCGGAACGCGCAGCCCTGCGCGACAAAGTAAATTCGAAGGCCATCGACGGCTACCTTTGGTTGAGCGACGACGCGATTGCGGCCGGCAAGATCACCTTTGCGACCCGGAGCATGGCCAACTCCGGCGAAAGATCGCGCTTGAGCGAGGAGTTGACCCGGATTCTTCAGCACGAGCGGCTTTCACAGAACGGTGTCACCGGCGAGCGAGCGGATCTTGTACTCAAGCCCGTTAAGGTCGAAGCGATTCGCATTGAAGAAGGACGGGAAACCAAAGATAGCAGCGGGAAGAAATTTCTCGAAGTCGTCGTAATGGTCATGTTGATTTACGTGGCCGTGCTGCTTTATGGCATCTCGGTAATGCGCTCTGTGCTGGAAGAAAAAAATTCGCGCGTCATGGAAGTGCTGCTGTCATCCGCGACTTCAACCGAACTTATGATCGGCAAAATCTTTGGCGTGGGTGCGGTTGGCCTCACGCAGATCGCTGTCTGGGCGGTGATGGCTGGCGTCTTGGCTTTTCCTCCTTGCAATGAACGTCGATCTCAGCCAGCTTAAAATTTCCCCGGGCGTTCTGGTGGCGTTTGTGGCTTTCTTCTTGCTCGGATATTTACTTTTCAGCGCGCTCTACGCCGCCATCGGAGCGATTACGACGACTGAACAAGAAGGTCAGCAGCTCCAGTTCATTGTTGTGATCCCACTAGTGCTTTCAGTGTTCATGCTGAGTTCGGTCATGCGCACGCCCGATTCCCCGGCCGTTATCTGGCTGTCGATGGTTCCATTTTTGGCGCCGGTGTTGATGTATGCCCGCATCGTCATCCAAACGCCCCCGGTGTGGCAAATCGTTCTGTGCCTGAGCTTGTTGATTGCGACCATCGCGGGATTGCTGGTGCTCTGTGCGCGCATTTACCGTGTGGGCGTACTCATCTATGGAAAGCGCCCAACCCTGCCGGAAATTCTGAAGTGGCTGAAATATGCCAGAACGTAACCGTCAGTTCTGGTTCGAGAACCTAATTTGAAAATTCATGGCTGGAAAATTGATCGTGCGCCAGCAGCGCAACCGCACTGACCGCTGCAATCCCTGCCGAAAAATAGAACGGCACAGCCGCTCCATAGATCTTCCACAGTGCCCCTGTGATTACGCTGGCTAGCAGGGTAGTCACGCTCGTGACAAAGAAATAAATTCCCAGGGCACGCCCGCGCACGTCGCTTCCCACGGTTTCCACCACCAGCGCTTTCAGCACCGGATTCGTGAGCGCGTAAAAAAGACCATAGAAAGCCATGGTCAGCCAGATCGCCCGCCGCGAGGGCGCGAGCGCGAACATGAAATAGACAATCGCAAACACGGCATAGCCTCCCGCGGCGATTGTCGAGCGGGAGAAGCGGTCGCTGAATTTCCCCGCCGGCCACGACATGAGCGTGAAGGTCACATTGAACACCAGCCCCAGCAGCGGAGATTGCGACGCCGGAATCCCCACATTCCCCGCCCGCAGAACCAGAAACATGTCGCTCGAATTAGCCAGCGAGAAAAGCGTGACCACGACGAGCACGTAGTAATACCCAAAAGGCAGGTGAACTCTTATGCCCGTATCCGCGGTGGGCGCCCCACTCATTGGTGCCTTTTGCGAATGGGTGGGTGCCTTGCCGGCGTGCCTTACTTCCCGCACTCCCAGCCACGCGACCAGCACGCATAATGCCCCAGGAAAAGCCGCTGCCGCAAAAACGCCTCGCATTCCGTAATGCGCCATCAAGGCAAGCGCCAGTAAAGGACCGGCAATCGCGCCCGCCGAGTCCATGGCCTGAATCAGCCCGTAGGCGGAGCCGATTTTCGACGGCTCAACCGAATCCGCCACTATCACATCGCGCGCCGTGCCGCGCACGCCTTTTGCGAAACGGTCACAGAATCGAATCCCAAGAATCTGCCACCACGCCGAAACCAGCGCCAGCAGCGGCTTCACGGCATTGGCGACAACGTATCCACCCACCACCAGCGGCTTGCGTCGCGCCACGTGGTCCGCAAGGTATCCCGAAAAGAGCTTGGCAAATGACGCCACACTTTCGGCGACGCCCTCAATAATGCCCAGCTGCGCTGGTCCCGCTCCCAGCGAGGCAATAAACGCCGGCAGCACCCAGTACGCCATCTCGCTGGCGGTGTCATTCAAAAAGGAGGTCAGTCCAAAGGCGTAAACGTTGCGCGGAGTGGGCTGTTCGTGCGGCATCCCGGTTGCTTGAAAATAACACGGCTGACCACGGTCGTTGGTCGGCAGTCGTCGGTCAACAGTCGCCGGGAAGCGGAACCGCACCGATAAGCTCCAAGCTTGAAGCGCGTAGAAGTCCCAAAGCCGAAAGCCCATAGCCCAGAGCCCATAGCCCAGAGCCGAACTTCCGTTAGAATAGATCCAATGTCCGAACGCACCTTTACTCTCGACGAGTCGCAGACCCTGCTCCCTATTCTCGAGTCTCTGCTCAAGCAGGCGATTCAGAGCAAGAAGCTCATCGAAGACGTCGAGTCCGAACTCCAGAGCGTGGCGCAGCGCGTCTTTCTCAATGGAGGAATGCTGCTGAACGTGGTGCATCTGGCGCGCCGTCGGGCCGAGCGCGAGCGGGCCATTCAGCGCATCAAGGACGCCGTCGGCGAAATTGACGCGACCGGCGTGCAGGTCAAAGATCTCGATATCGGACTGCTCGATTTCCCCTGCAAGGTGGAGGGCGAGATCGTGCTCCTGTGCTGGAAGCTCGGCGAATCGAAGATCACGCACTGGCACGGAACTCACGAAGGCTTCGCCGGCCGCAAGCCAATCGACGAGCGCATCGCCAA
>CAWDPB010000057.1:0-28323 GCA_963804075.1 uncultured Acidobacteriaceae bacterium
GGCGAAGGAAAAATTTGATCGGACAAAGCCGCACTGCAACGTAGGGACGATTGGACACATCGATCACGGCAAGACGACGTTGACGGCGGCGATCACGAAGATCTGGGAAGCACCTCCCGAACATCAAGTTCCGGTCGTTCGACTGGATCGACAACGCTCCGGAAGAGAAGGCGCGCGGGATCACGATTGCGACGGCTCACGTGGAGTCCGAGACGGCCAATCGGCATTATGCGCACGTGGATTGCCCGGGTCACGCCGACTACATCAAGAACATGATCACGGGCGCGGCGCAGATGGATGGCGCGATTTTGGTGGTTGCGGCGACGGACGGTCCGATGCCGCAGACGCGCGAGCACGTGCTTTTGGCTCGTCAGGTCGGCGTGCCGTACATTGTCGTCGCGTTGAACAAGTGCGATGCGGTTGACGATCCCGAACTGCTGGATCTGGTCGAATTGGAAGTGCGCGAGTTGCTGAAGTGGTACAAGTTCCCGGGTGACGATCTGCCGGTGGTGCGGTTGTCGGCGCTGGGCGCGTTGAATGGGGAAGAGAAGTGGGAAAAGCAAGTGGATGCGCTGATGGAAGCGGTGGACAAGAGTGTGCCGCAGCCGGCGCGCGAACTGGACAAGCCGTTTCTGATGCCGATCGAAGATATTTTTTCGATTCAGGGCCGGGGCACGGTGGTGACGGGGCGAATCGAGCGCGGCAAGGTGAAGGTGGGCGAGGAAGTGGAGATTGTCGGCTTCCGCGAGACGCGCAAGACGGTCGTGACCGGCGTGGAAATGTTCAAGAAGCAGCTGGACGAAGGCATGGCGGGCGATAATGCCGGGTTGCTGTTGCGCGGTATTGGCAAGGAAGATGTGGAGCGCGGAATGGTGCTGGCGAAGACGGGATCGATTACGCCGCACACGAAGTTCAAGGCGGAGGTTTACATTCTGACGAAAGAAGAAGGCGGGCGTCATACGCCGTTCTTCAAGGGATACCGTCCGCAGTTCTACTTGCGAACAACGGATGTAACGGGAGTGGCGGAGTTGCCGGAAGGCACGGAAATGGTGATGCCTGGGGACAACGTGAGCCTGGTGATTGAGCTGATCACGCCGGTGGCGATGGAAAAGGGCTTGCGGTTTGCGATTCGCGAAGGCGGCCACACGGTCGGCGCCGGCACGATCGCCGAGATTATTAAGTAATCGTGTGGCTGCGGACACTCTTGTCGGCTCGAATGCAGCATTAGAACGGAATTTGAGGGCGCGAGGAACAAGATGCCCGCGCCACATAACAGGTTTGGAGTGAGAAATGCCCCGAGAAATCATTACATTGCAGTGTGGCGAGTGCAAAGAGCGGAACTATTCGACCATGAAGAACCGCAAGACGACCCCGGACCGCATCGAGAAGAAGAAGTTTTGCGGCCGCTGTCGCAAGCACACGCCGCACAAGGAAGTTAAGTAGAGCGATTGAATCATTGAGTCGTTTAGTCATTGAATCATTGAAGAAAAGACAATGGCTCGATGATTCAATGACTAAATGAGTCAATGGTTTTAGGGGCGTAAGCTCAACGGTTAAACTGTCGGTCTCCAAAACCGAACTTGGGGGTTCGAATCCCTCCGCCCCTGCCAGAGTTTGAGGGAAGCAGCCGAGGAAGAGGGGGAAGATATGGCAACTGCTGTCGAGCAGAACGCGCTGACAACAGCGGTCAAGTCTTGGCCCGAGCGGATCAAGACCTTTTACAACGACGTGCGCACGGAGATGAGGAAAGTCACTTCTCCTTCGCGGAAGGAAGTTCAGGCGACGACCACGGTGGTCATCATTACCGTATTCTTGTTTGGGCTGTTTTTCTGGGTCGTGGACCTCGCGATCACAAATTCGCTGGAACGCATGCTGCATTATTTCTCGCGCCGTTAGGCGGCGGGCCGAAAGAGCAATTTCATGCTAGATGAAGAAAAAAACGAAGGTGCGGCAAGCGGTAACGACGCTCCTCCCCCGCCACCACCTGTGGAAGCCGGTGAGAGCGGCGAAGCTCCGCGTAATCCGAATATGAAGTGGTACATCATCCACGCATATTCGGGATTTGAGCGCAAGGTCAAAGAGTCGCTCGAGTCGCGCGTGAAGGCCTTCGGATTGCAGGGCAAGATCGGCAAAGTGCTGATTCCGACCGAGTCGGTCACCGAAGTTCGCGGCGGAAAGAAGTACACCTCCGAGCGCATGTTCTATCCCGGCTACGTGCTGGTTGAGATGGACATGGACGATCAGGTTTGGCATGTGGTGAAATCGACGCCGCGCGTGACGGGATTTGTGGGCACGGGCCAGCAGCCCACGCCGCTTTCGGAAGAAGAAGTTCAGCACATTGTTTACAAGGTTGCCGACAGCCGCGAGAAGCCGAAGCTCAAGGTCAAGTTCGAGAAGAACGAGTCGGTGCGGATTTCGGAAGGCCCGTTTGCGACCTTCACGGGAATAGTCGACGAAGTCAACGAAGATCGCGAGACCTTGAAAGTGATGGTCACCATCTTCGGGCGTTCGACCCCGGTGGAATTGGAGTTCGGGCAGGTAGAGAAAGTTGCGTAATAAGGTTTGTGGTAGGGCGCTGGTTTTTACCGCGGGGCATTGAGCGCCCTGACAGAAACGGGGAAAGTCCGTTTACAGGATAATGGCTGAGCCGAAAATCCTAGACTCAGGGTCGGGATAGGAAAGGCATCATGGCAAAGAAGGTCACAGGTTCAGTAAAGCTCCAGATTGCGGCAGGTAAGGCTACTCCGGCGCCTCCGGTTGGTCCGGCGCTCGGCCAGGCCCAGGTCAACATCATGGAGTTCTGCAAGCAGTTCAACGCCCGCACTAGCCAGAAGGAACTCGAAGGCTTGATTGTGCCGGTCGTGATCACGGTCTATAGCGACCGTTCGTTCACGTTTATTACCAAGACGCCGCCGGCGTCGGTGCTGCTGAAGCGCGCGGCGGGCATCGCCAAGGGATCGGGTGTCCCCAATAAGGATAAGGTTGGCAAGGTCACGGCGAAGCAGGTTGAGGATATCGCGAGGCAGAAGATGCCGGACCTGAATGCCGCTTCGGTCGATGCAGCAATCAAGAGCGTGCGCGGCACCGCCCGGTCGATGGGAATTGAAGTGGTAGGGTAAGATCGTTCGTTAGTCGCTGGCCGCTCGGAAGGGTTTGTTAACGCCTAACGACTAACAACCGGCGACCAACGTTGTTGTCAATATCACCACGGCTCATCGGATCAGCGGTGCGCGGTGGGAGACGAGGTGAAAAATGAAGAAGTCAGGAAAGAACATCGAGAAGGCGCGCAAGGCGGTTGAAGCGCGTCCGTACACGCTGCAGGAAGCGGTTCCACTTCTGCAGAAAGTCAAATTCGCAAAATTCGACGAGACGGTCGAAGTCACGATGCGGCTGGGCGTCGACCCGAAGCACGCCGACCAGATGGTGCGCGGCACAGTCGTGCTGCCGCATGGTTTGGGCAAATCGAAAAAAGTCCTGGTCATTGCCACCGGCGACAAGGTTCGCGAAGCCGAAGCGGCCGGGGCCGATTTTGTCGGCGGCGAAGATATGGTCGAGAAAATCACCAAGGAAAATTGGACCGATTTCGATGCGCTGATCGCCACGCCCGACATGATGAAATCCGTCGGCAGGCTGGGTAAGGTGCTAGGCCCCAAAGGGCTGATGCCGAACCCGAAAACCGGCACGGTCACCATGGACGTTGCGAAGGCCGTGCAGGAAGTGAAAGCTGGCAAGGTAGAATTCCGCACCGACAAGACCGCGCTCGTGCATTGTCCGGTAGGAAAAATTTCGTTCACGCCCGACAAGCTGATCGATAACGCAACGACTCTGATTTCGAGCGTGATCAAGGCGAAGCCCGCGGTCGCCAAGGGCAAGTACATCAAGGGCTGCTATCTGAGTTCGTCGATGGGTCCGGGCATCCCGCTGGATACGACTCCGATCGAGACGGCGGCGAAAGCATAAGGCCGTCGTTTGTCCTTGGTCGTCAGTCGTTCGGCGGGCCCTGCCGGCCGGCGACGATTCGAGCGACCAGCGACCAGCGAAACGACTAAGAATACTTGAAAGGGTTCGAATATGGCGGTTACCAGAGCAAAAAAAATCGAGCAGGTTGAAAAACTCTCGGCGATTTGAAGAACGTTTCGAGTGCGATCGTCGCCACTTACTCCAAGCTGACCGTGGCGCAGGATTTCGAACTGCGCAAGCTGCTGCGCTCGAATGGCGCGAAATACCGCGTAGTGAAGAATACGCTGGCGGAGCGCGCGGGTGCGGGCACGAAGATCGCCGACGCGTTGAAGAATCTTCAAGGCGTCACGTCGATTGCGTACACCGAGGGCGATCCGGTGGCTTTGGCGAAGGCGCTGGCGAAGTACGCGAAAGACAATCCGGAGTTCACCTTCAAGGCGGGTGTTGTGGAAGGCCGCGTCATCACGATCAAAGAGATCGAAGCGCTGGCCACCATGCCGTCGAAGGAAGAGATTTACGCGAAACTTCTGTTCATGCTGAACGCTCCCGCGCAACGACTCGCTACGGCGATCGGCGCCGTTGGACGCAACCTGGCGGTAGTCGTCAACCAGGGCGTCCAGGAGAAGAAGTTTAAAGAGGCTTAGGGATTTGTAATTGGGAAATTTGTAATTGGTAATTTGAAAACGGCAGGTCGCAGAGAGTTTGCAGGGTTTTCAATCACAAATTACAAATCGGAAATTACAAGTTTCGTTTCAAATTTCGGGGCAGCAAGTCTGCTCGAAAAAGATTTGGTTATCGCAAAGCGGGGGTTGCGCGGCTGAGACTTGGCGTTGTCTGGCGCCGAGAGACAGGCCTGGACGCACTGGAAACCCGGCGGCGCGATAGCGAAATCGCAAAATCAACGCAGGGCCGGGGCTTGCCCCATCTTGCGATCAGAACTGGAGAACTAACATGGCAGATCTGCAGCAATTGGAAGAGTCAATTGTCAGCCTGTCGCTGCTCGACGCGGCGGAGCTGGTGAAGAAGCTGGAAGCGCGCCTTGGCGTCTCGGCGGCGGCGGCGGCCCCGGTGATGGTTGCCGGCGGCGCGGCGGCGGGCGCAGCGGCCCCGGCCGAGGAAAAGACCGAATTCACGGTCGTTCTGAAGGAGGTCGGCGCGAATAAGATCAATGTGATCAAGGCGGTACGCGAGGTCACGAGCCTGGGCCTGAAAGAAGCCAAGGACTTGGTCGACGGCGCTCCCAAGAGCATCAAGGAAGGTGTTTCAAAGGACGAAGCCGAGACGATCAAGAAGAAGTTTACCGAGGCTGGCGCGACCGTTGAAGTGAAGTAGGTCGCCCCGGCGGCAGGGCGGCATTGTGTGGGAGGGGCATGTCCCGCCTGGACGGGGGCAAAACCCCGTCCCCACACGAGTACAGGGAAAGTCACCTTGCCTGCAATTTTTTGACCGAACACTGGCTGAATCCTCGGGCGGCGTGGTAACATCTTATAAATAACCCGCTTACCCTGGATTCATCTGAGGTGACGGCGATCTGTGTCCTCCGAAATTCACCCAGGGGCGCGGAACAAGGATCGCTGGAATTGAGTTGGCAGCCGGTCCCGCGGGCGGCGGGACGGAACAGGCCTTTGAACTGGCGCGGAAATTTACAAGCTATTCAAGATTAAGCGTCGAACGCGGCGCCTGCGGGTACTCATGTCCCTGCGGGTGCCCGTATCTTTTTGCCGCGTACACCGTCCGCTAGCTGTCTCGGAAGTTTTTCGCCCGTTGTTTTCGGGCCCACATTCCGCGCTGTATTTGCAGCCCGCAGGCTGCCTGAAAGCAGGAGCTTCTTCGAATGGCAAAGAACAGTATCCATCGCAAGCGGTTTGATTTTTCCAAAATTCCCGCCACCATCCAGATCCCGAACCTGATCGAGGTCCAGAAGCGTTCCTACGAGCGTTTTCTGCAAATGGATAAGCTCCCCAGCGAGCGCGAGGACGGCGGATTGCAGGCCGTGTTTCAGTCGGTCTTCCCCATCACCGACTTCCGCAACGTATCACAACTTGAGTTTGTGGATTACTCCATCGGTAACTGGGAGTGCAAGTGCGGGCACCTGAAAGGCCTGCACCACTTGCGTACGACTTGTAAAAACTGCGGATCGACGGTGATCACCGACCCGTTCCATCCCGGCGAGGTGCTCTGCCACAAGTGCGGCACGTACAACGCGAACACCCCCGACTTCTGCAACAAGTGCGGCGACCCGGTTGGCTTGCAGCTGAAATACGACGTGGCCGAGTGCGAAGAGCGCGGTATGACCTATTCCGCGCCGCTCAAAGTCACCATGCGCCTGACGATTTGGGATAAGGATGCCGAGACCGGCAACCGCTCGATTCGCGACATCAAGGAGCAGGAAGTTTTCTTCGGCGACGTTCCGCTGATGACGCAGAATGGCACGTTCATCATCAACGGCACCGAGCGCGTCATTGTCAGCCAGTTGCACCGTTCGCCCGGCGTGTTCTTCGAGACCGCGAACAACCGTACCTATTTCCTGGGCAAGATCATTCCCTATCGCGGCTCGTGGGTTGAGTTCGAATACGATCAGAAGAATGTTCTCTACGTTCGCATCGACCGCAAACGTAAATTCCTGGGC
The DNA here is from genome assembly GCA_963804075.1 of uncultured Acidobacteriaceae bacterium. Classification (GTDB taxonomy): domain Bacteria; phylum Acidobacteriota; class Terriglobia; order Terriglobales; family Acidobacteriaceae; genus Acidiflorens. Next base: position 6,590 of record CAWDPB010000057.1, read on the forward strand.
ACGATCTTCCTGCGCGCTCTGGGTCTGCGTTCCGGCGAAGATATTCTGAAGACGTTCTACACCACCGACCGTCTGGCGGTTCGCGACAATAAGCTCTTCTGGACGCTCGATCCGGCTGCCGATAAGCCGACGAATCTCGTGGGCATGAAGCTTGCGCACAGCGTCAAATCGAAGTCCGGCGACGAAGTCGCACACTCCGGCCGCAAGATCAGTCATGCCATTCTGAAGGAAATTCAGAAGGCGAAGATCACCGAAATCGAGATTGACACAACCGATCTCGAAGGTGCATGGGCCGCAAGCGATGTGGTCGATACCACCACTGGCGATGTCCTGCTCGAGGCCAATACGGAAGTCACCGCCGACAAAGTCGCGAAGATTCTGGAGTCCGGCGTCGTCGAGATGAACGTGTTCTTCCCCGAGCGCGATGACGTGGGTACGGTCATCAGCGCGACTCTGCGGCGCGATTCGGTTACGACTCCGTCGGAAGCACTCATCGAAATCTACCGCAAGCTGCGCCCCGGTGATCCTCCAACGCTCGACACCGCGACCGCCTTGTTCCAGGGCATGTTCTTCGACCCACGTAAATACGACTTCTCCCGCGTGGGCCGCTTGAAGTTCAACATCAAGCTGTTCGAAAACCAGGAAGCGACGAGCCTTGAGCAGCGCACGCTCGATCCCAACGATTTTTACGCGACCATCAAGTACCTGCTCAAGCTGCGCAAGAACATTGGCTCGGTCGACGATATCGATCACCTCGGTAACCGCCGCGTGCGCGCGGTCGGCGAATTGATGGAGAACCAGTTCCGCATCGGCCTGGTCCGTATGGAACGCGCCATCAAGGAAAAAATGAGCGTTTACCAGGAAATGTCCACGGCCATGCCGCACGACCTGGTCAACGCCAAGCCGGTCATGGCCGCGATCCGCGAGTTCTTTGGCTCCTCGCAGCTCTCGCAGTTCATGGATCAGACCAACCCGCTCTCGGAAATCACGCACAAGCGCCGTCTCTCGGCTCTTGGGCCGGGTGGTCTGTCACGTGAACGCGCCGGGTTCGAAGTGCGCGACGTTCACCCCACGCATTACGGCCGCATCTGCCCGATTGAAACCCCGGAAGGTCCTAACATCGGACTGATTTCGTCGCTGAGCTGCTTTGCGCGCATCAACGACTACGGCTTCATCGAGTCGCCTTACCGCAAGGTCAAAGGCGCGCGTGTCGTCGACTACGTGCAGGTTGTGAATTCCGGCGATGGCAGTTACAAAGTCGGGGATCACGCCGAGAAGAGCGAGCTCGAGAAGGTCAACGCCGAGCTAAAAGAAAAACGCAAGAAGCCGGTCGAGATCGAGCCGTTCTCGTTCTACCTGTCGGCGTGGGAGGAAGACCGCCACGTCATCGCGCAGGCTAACGTCGAACTCGATGAAAAAGGGCGCATCGCCTCCGAGCTGGTGAACGCCCGCAAGCAGGGCAACTTCGTGCTCGTCAATCGCGATGAAGTCGATTACGTCGACGTCAGCCCGAAGCAGCTTGTCTCCGTGGCTGCCTCGCTCGTGCCGTTCCTTGAGCACGACGACGCGAACCGCGCGTTGATGGGCGCAAACATGCAACGTCAATCCGTTCCGCTTCTCCGCGCCCAGGCTCCAATTGTCGGAACCGGCATGGAAGGCGTAACGGCTCGCGACTCCGGCGCAGTCATTCTGGCGAAGCGCAATGGCATCATCGACTCGGTCGATTCCGAGCGCATTATCGTGCGCGTGGAAGGCGAGCATCATCCGATGCAGCTTTCGCGCGAGGTGGGCAGCGACATTTACCAGCTCACCAAGTTCAAGCGCTCGAACCAGAACACCTGCATCAACCAGAAGCCGATCGTAAAGAAAGGCCAGCGCGTGTTGAAGGGCCAGGTCATCGCCGACGGTCCTTGCACCGATTTCGGTGAGTTGGCGCTTGGACGCAACGTGCTCGTCGCCTTCATGCCGTGGCGCGGCTACAACTTTGAGGACGCGATCCTCGTCTCGGAAAAAATGGTGAAGGAGGATTACTACACTTCCGTTCACATCGAGGAGTTCGAACTCGAAGCCCGCGACACTAAGCTCGGGCCCGAAGAAGTCACGCGCGACATTCCCAACGTCAGCGAGTCCACGCTGCGCAATCTGGATGAAGCGGGAGTGATCCGCATCGGTGCCAGCATCAAGCAAGGCGACATCATCGTCGGCAAGGTTACGCCGAAAGGCGAAACGCAGCTGACTCCTGAAGAAAAACTGCTGCGCGCCATCTTCGGCGAAAAGGCCGGCGACGTGCGCGACGCTTCGCTCTACTGCCCACCGGGAATCGAAGGCGTGGTCGTGGACGTGAAGATCTTCTCCCGCAAGGGCCAGGAAAAAGACGAGCGCGCCAAGACGATTGAAGCCAGTCAGGTCGCGAAGCTGGAAAAGAACTTGTCGGACGAAATCCGAATTCTTACCGACGAGCGCCTGAAGCGTTTGGAAGGCCTGCTGGGCGGCAAGGAAGTGCAGGCCGATCTGCACGACGAGCGCACCAACAAGCGCCTTCTGACCAAGGACACGATTCTCGACCGCGACATGATCGAGCGCATCTCGACGCGCAACCTTAAGCGCATCAAGTATGCCGACAAAGATCCGCGCGTCAACGAACAGATCGACGAAATCGAGGAAATGACCTCGCGCCAGATCGATGTCCTCAAGAAGATCGTCAATGAGAAGAAAGAAAAGCTCACCAAGGGCGACGAACTGCCTCCGGGCGTGATCAAGCTGGTGAAGGTCTATATCGCCATGAAGCGCAAGTTGAGCGTCGGCGACAAAATGGCCGGACGCCACGGTAACAAGGGCGTGATCGCGCGCGTACTGCCTGAAGAGGATATGCCGTACCTCGAGGATGGGACGCCGGTTGAAATCGTCCTCAACCCGCTCGGCGTACCAAGCCGTATGAACGTCGGCCAGATTCTGGAAACGCACCTTGGCTGGGCCGGACACGAACTGGGCAAAAAGATCACCGAACTGCTCAAGCAGAACACGCGCACGGAAGCCATTCGCCGCGATCTGAAAGCTCTGTTCAAGGATACGGTGTTGGCGGAAACCATCGCCGACATGAGCGAGGACGATCTCGAAGCGGTTGCTCCAACACTGAAGAAAGGTGTGTTCATGGGTTCGGCCGTGTTCGATGGCGCTCGCGAAAGCGAAATCAAGGCGCTGCTTGAACGCGCGGGCCTCCCCACTTCGGGCAAGACCACGTTGCGCGACGGCATGACGGGCGAAACGTTCGAACAGCCGGTCACGGTCGGTTACATCTACATGCTGAAGCTCTCGCACCTGGTGGACGACAAGATTCACGCGCGTTCTATCGGACCGTACTCGCTCATCACCCAACAACCGCTGGGCGGCAAGGCGCAGTTCGGCGGACAGCGCTTCGGCGAAATGGAAGTCTGGGCGCTGGAAGCTTATGGCGCGGCGTTCATCCTGCAGGAATTGCTTACCGCGAAGTCGGACGACGTTTACGGACGCACCAAAATCTACGAGGCCATCGTCAAGGGCGAAGCCGCGATGGAGCCGGGTGTGCCGGAATCGTTCAACGTGCTGATTCGCGAATTACAGGCTCTTTGCCTGGATGTCGAATTGATCAAGGCTACCGAGAAGAAGCCGGTGGCCGTAGCAGCGGATTAAGTGCAGTTCCCCGCTCTCAGTTCCCAGTTCTCAGTGTTTGAGAGCTGAGTAGGACTTAGAGCCGGGTGCAGCTCAAATGGTTTTATGCAATTGGCCACCGTTGCGCCCTGCTCTCAGCGCGGCGGTTGGCAAAGCTCAAGCCGGTTGTACTGAAAACTGAGAACCGGAACTGAGAACTGAAGTCGAGAGCCGCTGGTGGTCGCGTTAGAGCCGCAGGAAAGCGGAGGCACATGTTTCGTTCGAGCCCGTTTGATTTGGCAAACCCTGTTGCCGACTTCGATGCCATTCGCATCAGCTTGGCGTCGCCGGAAAAAATCCGGAGCTGGTCGCACGGAGAAGTAACCAAGCCGGAAACCATCAACTACCGTACCTTCAAACCTGAGCGCGACGGCCTGTTCTGCGCGCGCATCTTTGGTCCGGTCACCGATTGGGAGTGCCTCTGCGGCAAGTACAAGCGCATGAAGCACCGCGGCGTGATCTGCGACAAGTGCGGCGTGGAAGTCACGCTCTCCAAAGTCCGCCGCGAACGCCTCGGCCACATCGAGCTGGCCTCGCCCTGCTCGCACGTGTGGTTCTTCAAGGGGCTGCCCAGCCGTATCGGTCACCTGCTGGATATTTCCCTGCGCGACCTCGAAGCGATTCTCTACTTCGAAGCCTACGTCGTTGTCGATCCCGGCGATTCCACCACCCGGGATCGCGAAGTTATCAAGGACGAAGCCAAGTTCCGCGAACTCGACCAGCAATTCCGCCCCACCGGCTTCAAGGCCATGATGGGCGCAGAAGCGATTAAAGAACTTCTCAAGCGCATTGAGGTCGATGGACTCTCCGTTGAACTGCGCGAGAAGATGAAAACCGAAACCTCGCTGCAGAAGCGCCTGAAGTATGCCAAGCGGCTGAAGGTTGTCGAGGCTTTCCGCAAGAGCGGCAACAAACCGCAGTGGATGATCCTCGACGTGCTGCCGGTGATTCCACCCGAGCTGCGCCCGCTGGTTCCACTCGATGGCGGACGCTTCGCCACATCCGATCTGAACGATCTCTATCGCCGCGTCATCAACCGCAACAACCGGTTGAAGAAGCTGATGGACCTACACGCACCCGAAGTCATCGTGCGCAATGAAAAGCGCATGTTGCAGGAAGCTGTCGACGCTCTGTTCGATAACGGCCGCCGCGGCCGCGTGCTGCGCGGAGCCAACAACCGCCCGCTCAAGTCGCTCTCCGATACGCTCAAGGGCAAGCAGGGACGCTTCCGCCAGAACCTGCTCGGCAAGCGCGTCGATTACTCCGGTCGTTCCGTCATTGTCGTTGGCCCCGAGCTCAAGCTGCATCAGTGCGGCTTGCCGAAGAAGATGGCGCTCGAGCTGTTCAAGCCCTTCATCTATCACCGCCTCGAACAGACCGGCAATTGCACTACCATCAAGCAAGCCAAGGAAATGGTGGAGCAGCAGGAACACATTGTTTGGGACATTCTCGAAGAGGTGATTAAGGATCACCCCGTCCTGCTCAACCGCGCTCCAACACTTCACCGTCTCGGCATTCAGGCGTTTGAGCCGGTGCTGGTCGAGGGCAAGGCCATCAAGATTCACCCGCTTGTTTGCACGGCGTTCAACGCCGATTTCGACGGCGACCAGATGGCTGTACACATTCCGCTCTCGCCGGAAGCGCAGGTGGAAGCGAGCGTTCTCATGCTCTCTTCGCACAACATTTTGTCGCCCGCGTCCGGCCAGCCAATCACAGTGCCCACGCAGGACATGGTGCTCGGTCTCTACTACCTGACCAAAGGGAAGCCGGGAGCAAAGGGTGAGGGCCGATCGTTCTCGAATATCGACGATGTTGTGATCGCGCTCGAAATGGGCGCACTGGAAACTTTGACCCCGATTCGTCTGCGCTACACCGGTGAGGTGATTGACCTGACGCAGGCATACGACGATCAGGATGTCAGCCACACCGACCCGGTCAACTTCGATCGCGAGTACATCAACACGACCGTCGGCCGCGCCATTCTCAACGACCATCTGCCCAAGGCCGCCGCCGGCCGCGAGCCGATGCCGTATATCAACGGCCTGCTCAAGAAGAAGGGCATTGGCCAGTTGGTGAACTACTGCTATCTCCGCTACGGCCTCGAAACCACCGTCAAGATGCTCGACGAGATTAAATCGCTCGGCTTCAAATATGCCACCAAGGCCGGCCTTTCTATCGGCATCGATGACATGGTCATCCCGGACAACAAAAAGACCCTGGTGAAGGATGCCGACAAGTCGGTCATCGCGGTTCAGCAGCAATATCTGGACGGTGCCATCACCAACGGCGAGCGCTACAACAAGGTCATCGAAATCTGGTCGGCGATCACGGAAAAGGTTGCCGATGAAATGTTCGGCCAGATGCAGCGCCGCGACAAGGAAGGCGAACTCAACCCGATTTACGTTATGGCCGACTCCGGTGCTCGCGGCTCGAAACAGCAGATCCGCCAGCTCTCGGGCATGCGCGGACTGATGGCCAAGCCGACCGGCGAAATTATCGAGACGCCGATCACGGCCAACTTCCGTGAAGGTCTGACGGTGCTCGAATACTTCATCTCGACCCACGGCGCCCGCAAGGGTCTCGCCGATACTGCGCTCAAGACCGCCGACTCGGGCTATCTGACGCGGCGTCTGGTCGACGTGGCGCAGGACGTGATCATCAGCGAATACGATTGCGGCACCGTGGACGGCATCTTCGTCTCCGGTATCGTCGAAGCCGGTGAAATCATCGAACCGTTGCGCGACCGCATTGTCGGCCGTGTGTCGCTCGAGAAAATCAAAGATTACGACGGCCAGGTGGTCGTGGACATCAACCAGGAAATCACCGAAGATTTGGCGGGCGCAATTCAGGCCGCCGGCATCGAGCGCGTGAAGATTCGCTCGGTGCTTACCTGCGAGTCCAAGCGCGGCGTTTGCGTCATGTGCTACGGACGCAACCTCGCTTCTGGCCGCCTCGTAGAACTTGGCGAAGCGACCGGCGTCATCGCGGCGCAGTCCATCGGCGAACCCGGAACGCAGCTCACCATGCGTACCTTCCACATCGGTGGTACCGCGTCTCGAGTTTCCGAACAGTCGCGCCTCGATGCCAAGAGCAACGGCCTGGTGCGCTTCATCAATCTGCAAACCGTAAAGTCGAAAACGGGCGACCTGGTCGTGATGAACCGCCAAGGCTCGATCGCGGTTGTCGACGAAAAGGGCCGCGAGCGCGAGCGCTACGCGGTCGTCTACGGCGCCAAGGTCAAAGTCACCGATGGTGGCCCGGTCGCCCTGGGCCAGGTTCTCGTCGAGTGGGATCCGTACACCTTCGCGATCCTCACCGAAATCGGCGGCACCGCTCAGTTCAAGGACCTGCAGGAAGGTATCACGCTCCACGAAGAAGTCGACGAGGTTACCGGCTTGTCGCGTCACGTCGTGGCCGATTCGCCCGACGAGAAGCGCCAGCCCGCGGTCGTCATCAAGGGCAAGGCCAGCAAGCGTTACCTCATGCCGTCCCGTGCTCACTTGATGGTCCAGGACGGAGACACGGTTTTCCCCGGCGACGTGCTGGCGAAGATCCCGCGCGAAACCACGAAGACCAAGGACATCACGGGTGGTCTGCCGCGCGTGGTCGAATTGTTCGAAGCCCGCAAGCCACGCGAGACCGCGGTCATCAGCGAAATCGATGGTGTGGTCCGCTTCGGCGAAGTTGCCAAAGGCCAGCGCAAACTCTACGTCACCGCCGACAATGGCACCGAAAAGGAATACTCAGTCCCGCGCGGCGTTCACATCAACGTGCAGGAAGGCGAGCGCGTCAAGGCGGGCGAACCGCTGATGGATGGCCCGCTCAACCCGCACGACATTCTCGCCGTGCTTGGCGAAAAGGAGCTACAGGCATACCTGGTTAACGAAATTCAGGAAGTCTACCGGCTGCAAGGCGTGAACATCTCCGACAAGCACATCGAAGTGATCGTTCGCCAGATGATGCGCTGGGTGAAGGTCGAAGACGTGGGCGACACTCGCTTCTTGCTCGAAGAGCAGATCGACAAGTTCGCATTCCACGAGGAGAACGAGCGTGTGATCGCGCAGGGCGGCAAGCCGGCAACCGGCCGTCCGCTGCTGCTCGGCATCACCAAGGCGTCGCTCTCCACCGATTCCTTCATCTCCGCCGCCTCCTTCCAGGAGACGACGCGCGTGCTGACCGAAGCCTCCATTCAGGGCAAGGTCGATCATCTGCGCGGCTTGAAGGAAAACGTTATCGTGGGCCGCTTGATTCCCGCCGGCACCGGCATGGAGTATTACCGCAACGTGCGTCTCTCTCCGGAAATGGAAGAAGCCGCCAGCAAGGTGCAGGAGGAAGTCTCGCAGGCTTATGAAGAGGCCGAGCGCGCGCTCGAACTCATGCGCCATGAAGGCGAGACCGAAGAACTCGCCGCGGAGTAATCGAACCGGAACGAATAGGGGGCGACATCAGTCGCCCCCTGCTTTTTGTGTAGGGACGGGCGCTCCCGCGAGCCTGCCCTGAGCGAAGTCGAAGGGGCCAAGCCGAAGCGCAGCTCGGCAGCAGCCATGGCTACAGAGAAGCTGTAGTAGCTCAGGATTGCACAGGCTATTATGATCTACCCGTGCATACCCAGTTATTGAATAACGCTTAATCGGCCAACGTACTCTTGAATCCAATGTCTCTGGCACTTGAGCCAAAGCGTGTGACGGAGCAACCTCAGACTCGCCAACCTGCCGCGGAGCCTATGCCGGGCGGGCTTGTCCTGGCCCCCGCGCTCGGCCGCTTCTGGCGCCTGTTTCGGCTCGCAATCTGGCGCTCCTTCGAGCACGACGCGTTCGCAACCGCCAAGGGCGGAGCTTATTCGTCCATCCTCACTTTTTTCCCCTTCCTGCTCGTGCTCGGTTCGGTCATGGCGACCATTCGCCGTGGCGAAGTGTATGTGCGCGAGATCTCGCACGCGCTCGACAGCATTCTGCCAGCGGGGAGTGCGACCGCCCTTTCCTATCTTCGTGGCAGCTCGAACCGCCCGGTTGGCTTGCTGGTCACTACATCGCTTCTCACCTTGTGGACCGCCTCCGGCGTCATCATTTCCTGGATGGATGGATTCCGCCGCGCCTACCAGCTCCCCAAAACCTGGGGGCTCGTTCAGGAACGCCTGATCGCAGTCTCTCTGGTTTTGATGGCCGGCCTGCCACTGACCTTTTCCACCATCCTCGTCGCCTTCGGCAGCCGTATTGAAACGCGCGTGCTGTTTTATATCGGCCACGAGTTCGGGCCGGTGGTGTTTTTGCTGTGGGTGGTAATCCGCTGGCTGATCGCCATCCTCACCAGCATCGCCGTCATTCAGTTGATCTATCACAACGCGGTCCCGCGCACGCAGCCCTGGCACACGGTCCTGCCAGGAGCCGTTCTCGCCACCGCCCTTTGGCTGCTCTCCACGGCAGGTTTCGGATGGTATCTGCAGCACTATGCCAATTACAGCATCATCTACGGCTCGCTCGGCGTGGCGATTGCGCTGCTCGTCTGGATGTATCTCATCTCGCTCGTCGTCCTGATTGGCGCCGAATTCAATGCCATGATCTTTCCGCGAGGTCTGGCGAAAGTGCAGCGGCGACCCAACGATGAGACGCGTTGACGGCAAAGCTATCGCGGCAGATCCGGTAATATTTTCTGTTATCGGCTCAAGAAGGATTGCAATTTGAAAACGCGTAGATCGGACGTTGCGGTAGTAGACTCTGCGCCGGCGAGCCCAACTTCCGAGCAGAATACCGCCCGCCCGCGCCGCGCAAAAATCGTCTGCACAATCGGTCCGGCGTGCGATTCCGAAGACGCCATACTCGACCTGATGCGCTTGGGAATGGATGTCGCGCGCCTCAACTTCTCACACGGAACGCACCCCGAGCACGCGCGCCGCATTCAGCGCCTGCGCCGCGCCGCGCGACGTCTCAAGCGGAGCATCTGCATCCTACAGGATCTGCAAGGCCCCAAGATCCGCACCGGCCGCCTGAAAGACGGGAAAGCTGTCGAACTCAAAACGGGCGCATTGCTGACCATCACGCCGCGCACGGTTGCGGGCACGCCTGCGCTCATCTCGACCGATTTCCCCGGCCTGGCGCGCGAAGTCCAGCCGGGCTCGCGCGTGCTCTTGTCGGATGGCCGCATTGAACTCATCGTCCGAGGCGTTCGCGGCGCCGAGATTGAATGCGAAGTGCGCAATGGAGGCCTGCTCGCCGAACATCAGGGCATCAATCTGCCCGGTGCGGCTGTTTCCATTCCAGCGCTCACCGAGAAGGACAAAATCGATTTGCGATTCGGTTTGAAGCATGGAGTCGATGCCGTCGCACTCTCTTTCGTTCGCTCAGCCGAAGACGTCCTCCTGGGAAAAACGCTGATGCGCGAATACGGAAAATCCGTGCCCATTATCGCGAAACTTGAAAAGCCGCAGGCAATCGACCATCTCGATGAGATTCTGGAAGCCGCCGACGGAGTCATGGTCGCGCGCGGCGATCTGGGCGTGGAACTGCCTCCCGAGCGCGTCCCGATTATTCAGAAGCTCGTGATTCAGTCCGCCGCGTTATTGCGCAAGCCCGTCATTACCGCGACCCAAATGCTCGAATCCATGACCGAAAACCCGCGCCCCACGCGGGCGGAGGCGAGCGACGTGGCCAACGCAATTTTCGACGGCACCGACGCGGTCATGCTTTCCGGAGAAACCGCCAGCGGCCGCTATCCACGCGAAGCCGTCGCCATGATGGTCCGTATTATTCTGGAAGCGGAAGCGAGCATCGTGCAACTGCCGGCGGGGCCGCGCCGGCGTCATGAGAATCATCGCTACTCCATCGCCGAAACAATCTGCGAGTCCATCGCCCACGCCGCCGAAGATTTGCCCATGCGCGCGATTGCCGTGTTTACCGAAAGCGGGAACACCGCGCGCATGTTGTCGAAGCACCGTCCCAAGGTTTGCGTCTATGCGTTCAGCCGCAAACCCGAAGTCTGCAACCGCATGAATGCTTTATGGGGAGTTCACCCAGTACATGACAGGCACTGGGAGTCGGCCGAATCCATGTTAAGAGTCGCTGAGAAGCAACTGCTGCCGAAAGGCCTGCTCCACGCCAGAGACGTGCTCGGCCTGGTCGCTGGCACCAAGCTCGCGTCAGGCGCGACGAATTTCATGCGGCTGCACACGGTGGAGAAAACGGCCGGAGAGTCGCGAAGCGCCGCCGCAAATCCTAGGTTGATTCTTCATGGAGAGTATCTCCTCAGTCTTCGTTGAAACGGTTGATCCCGCCATACGCGGCATCCTGCACTCGCCGCCGCAGCCTGCGCGCAATGCCATCATCCTCACCCACGGCGCTGGCAGCAATTGCAATGCGCCATTGCTTGTGGCTCTCGCCGGAACTTTCTGCGGGCACGGCTACACCGTCCTGCGTTGCGATTTGCCGTTTCGGCAGCAACGTCCCACCGGCCCTCCATTCCCCGGTAACGCGGAGCGCGATCGAGCCGGCCTACGTAGTGCGGTTGTAGCAATGCGGAAGCAAGTAAGCAAGAAAGTATTTCTCGGTGGCCATTCCTATGGAGGCCGCCAATCAACAATTTTGTGCGCGGCCGAATCGGAACTTGTCGCAGGACTTCTGCTCCTTTCCTATCCGCTGCATCCGCCCCGCAGGCCCGACCAGCTTCGCATTCAGCATCTGCCGAACCTGCGGATCCCAAGCCTCTTCGTCCACGGAACGCGCGACCCATTCGGCAGCATTGACGAGATGAAGAAAGCGCTCCAGCTGATCCCCGCCAAAAACGAATTAGTAGAGGTTGAAGGCGCCGGCCACGATCTTGGTTTCAAAGAAAAAGTGCAAGCGCGCGACTTGCCGGCGCGCATCTTCGCAAGATTCGATGAGATGTTTGGATAACCGAACAGAAAGTGGAAAGGGCTTCTCGGCATCCTCAGCGTCTCGGCGGTGAGAGATATCAGTTCACCCAGCCCGACTTCCCCCCGCCATTCGTCTTGTCCTGATCTTCCGGCGGAACGTAATTTCCGTGCTCGTCAAAATTCACTTTGCGGTCGTGCTTCCGCATGTAGACTTCAAACTTCCTCGCCGCTCGCCGCCGCTTCCAGCGGTAATACCAGTTTCGCGCGCCGAAATATTGTTCCGAGGCCGCATAAGTCAGCCCGCGTTTCGGCAAGAACTTGACGAACAGAAATCCAAACAGCAATCCGCCCAGGTGTGCGAAGACAGCGACGCCGCTTTGCGAGGGATCGAATACCGCGACAATCGCCACCACAATCCAGATCCCAATCAGGTACTTCGCCTTGATCCGAAACGGCAGCGGAAACAAGTACATTTCCTGGTCGGCGTAGAGGATTGCCAAACGCCATGAGCAGCCCGAAAATGCCGCCGGATGCGCCCACGGTTTCTGCCTGGGGGCTCATCCCCAGAAAATGTGTGTAGGCGATGGCAACTGTCACCAACGCCGCGCCAACTACGCAGAAGAGATAGCACTCAATAAACCGCCGCGGACCCCAATCGCGCTCAAGGTACGATCCGATGAACCACAGCGTCAGCATGTTGAAGAACAGGTGGCTGAAGCCGGCGTGCAGCAGTGAATATGTAACCAGCTGCCAGATGTACCCATTCATCACCAGCACCGGGATCAGCGCAAACATCTCTTGCGCCGGACGGAAGCTGACGCGGAACGCGCGTTCCAGAATCAGTTGAAACAGAAAAATTGCCGTGCAGGCGAGAACGATGCGCTTCACCCAGCCGGCAAAGGGCGGAAAGCTGAACGAGATTGTCCCTCCGCGTCGCATCTTTGGGGTTCCACGTTTCAAGGTTTCATAGCTTCAAGGTTCAACGAAAGACACCTGCCCCTGGTCTTGGTTTTGAAACCTTGAACCATTAAAACTCTGAGACCTTAAATTTACCTTTCCGGCTCTGGCGTTACCGGCACGCTGCAATGTCCGGCGGCATCAAGCGCCCGAACGGCGAATATCTCATTATCCTTCGAAACCTTAAGAGTTGCACGCGTCACGCCGTTCACGCTCTGGACGTGCTCCCACTCGGGTGCGCTGGTCGCGCGCCACACCACTTCATAGCCCGTGACGCTCGCCGCCTGATCCCAAGTCAGCGTCGTATCGTTCTCCAGATGTTTTGTGAGTATTTTCACGTTCATGGGCGGCGCCGGAGCCGACGCCAGCGAGGCGAGCGTCGCAGCGTTCAACCGCGCCACGTTCGCCACATAGTCATAGTCAACGAACTTCGTAAGATCGCCAAATTCGATGCCATTTTCGATTCGCACGTCCTGATGCTGATGGTTATAGTCTTCCCGAAATTCCGTCAGGCGTACCGCGGCAAATCCCTGCTGATTGAAAGAATAATGATCTCCGCCCCGCAAAAAGCGGTCCAGCCTGAACACGAGAAGCGGTTTGAGGCCGGTGTTATACGTCCGCCCAGTCTCAGCGATATAGCGCGCAAGTTCACGCGAAGTTGAATCGCTCTCGCCGCCCAGAGCGCGCAGGCGCTTGATTTCCGCGTCGGTCGCGGCCGCAGGAATTCCTTCCGAAAACACCCGTACCATGCTCGCTTCCTGCTCAGGACTGCGGTCTCCGCCCACAATGTCATTATTCAAAACCGCTTCCAGCTTCCATCCCTGCTGCTTTGCCATCTGGGCAAAATGCTTGCTGCCGTTCAAACCCTGTTCTTCGCCCTCAACCGTCAGAAAAACGAATCGTCGCCGGAAACTTGTATTTACTCAAAACGCGCGCGCACTCCAGGCTGACGGCGGTACCGCTGCCATCGTCGTTCGCTCCCGGCGTGGCGCCGGTGACGTTGAGGATATCGCTGTTGCGTGAGTCGTAGTGACCGGTGACCAGCACAATTCGATTCGCCTGCGCCGGATCTGACCCTCTCATCACCGCATAAACATTGGTGATTTCGGTCGGCTTGGGAATCCGCTCCCCAGGCTGCTCCAGAAATTCGTCGGTCTTTACCTCCAGGCATCCACCGCAGTCTTTCGAGTAGCGTTCGAACTCGGACTTGATCCACGCGCGCGCCGCTCCAATCCCCTTGCCTGCTTTCACCGATTCCTCGTCCTGCGCCGAAATCGTGGACCGATTGCCGAAGCTGACCAGCTTTTCGATCGTCTGCCGGATGCGCTCCGGTGATATCTGCCGGATAGCCTCCTGAATGCGAACGTCGGCCGAGCGGATATCGGCCGTCTGAGGGTCGCCCGCGTGAGCATCGCCCGAGTTCGGGTATGCCTCGGGTCGCACCGCCTGCTCCGTCGCCCAGACGGCAGGAACCGAGCCCAACACCAGAGCCGCCGCGGCAAGTACCACTCGTATCCTTGGACGCCAACTTGACTGGTGCCTTTCCCTTACCATCGGCGAATTTTCTCCGTAACCCACTTGACCTTTTCCTCGCGAAGAAACTAAATATAACAGGGTACTCTGAAATCGGAGGAAAGCATGGTGTATTGTCCTGAATGCGAGACCGACCTCGATATCGAGGAAGATGAGGTCGATGAAGGTGCGGTCGTCTCGTGCCCGGAGTGCGGTTCTGACTTCGAAGTGATCACTGTCAACCCCGTCGAACTCAAGATGGTCGGCGAAGACGAAATCGACGACGACGACGAGGACGAAGAGGCCGACAAGGAAGAAGATGACGACGACGAGGACGAGTAGTGAATAAATTCACACGCGTCTCGACCCCTCGCGATCCCATGGTTCTTGGGATGGTTCTGTTCCTGATCGCGGCTTTCATGGCCGGGCCTGCACTCGCTGGCGAGCGCGACAAATACCCGCCATACGCCCTTATCTTTGGAACGGTCTTTGGCCCCGATGGGCGCGGTGTCTATGGCGTGAAAGTCAAGATCCGGCGCGCCGGCGAAAAGAAGGTGCGGTGGGAGCTCTACTCCAACCACACCGGCGAATTTGCCCAGCGCGTGCCCGTCGGCCCCGGCGATTACGTCGTTTGGGTCGACGTCAAAGGCTTTAAACTCCCCGATGGCAAACGCCCGGAGCCGGGTCCCGAGGTCAATGTCCACATCAGCGGCGATGAGCGTTACGATGTGGGCGTGCACATCAATTGGTAGTGGCCTTTCGGCTGAGGAACCCTCACAATGGAGATCATGAAACGGGCTGGAATTGCTGTCGCCTTCGCGCTTACTTTCGCACTCTTTGCCTCGGACGCTCTTGCCGCCCCGCAACTGTTCGGCCGCGAAAGCAAGCATGTTGACACCACGCGCCTTCTTACCGGCAAGGTCATGGACGGCAATGATAACCCGATTCCCAATGCCGTCGTCTACCTGACTAACACTCGCGACCGCTCCGTAAAAACGTATATCGTCGGCCCCGAAGGCACGTATCGTTTCCCCTCGCTTCTGGCAAATGTCGATTATGAGGTCTACGCCCAGCTCGACAAGCGCAAAAGTCACACCAAGACGGTCAGCCAGTTCGACAACCGCACCCAGGTCTACATCGACCTGAAGATTGACGCGAATTAAACAAACAACTGCGAGTAAATGGGCCGTTGGTAGCGCCGGTGATAAGAATCCGGCGGCTGACTGGCTGTGGGAAAAGAGTCGCCCATGACATTCGGTATGGGCGATAGCTTGACAGTTGCTGCCGGCCGAGCAAGTCATTTCTTGATGTCACAATACGAGAGGACGAGTGTACGATGGGAGCGGTTTGGACTCCAGGATACAGGTACAAATGTTACTCATATGAGACATGCCGTTTTACTAAGTCGGTCGCGGTTGCTACTGAGCCTTGCAGCTGGGGCACTGATTTTATGGGCAATGACGTTCTCGAGTTTCGCTGCCGAAAGCGTCCCCGCCAATAGCGGCCATTTCTCGCCTGACGCCACTCTTTTGTATCAGACCGCGTCAAAAGTCACTCCACCCTCCGGCGCCGACGTGCTTGTCCTCGAAAATGAGGAAAGCGTGTCCTTCGATAGCGAGGGGAAAGCCGTTCAGTCGCGATATTTCCTTTACAAAGTCCTCACCCAGAAAGGAGCCGCTGAATGGGCTAGCATCGCAGCCAACTGGGAGCCTTGGCACGAAGAACGCCCGACGCTCCGCGCACGTGTAATTACTCCGGATAATGTGGTCCACACATTAGATCCAAGCACGATTACGGACGCCCCCGGCAAGGCGACCGGGAACGATGTCTTCAGCGACAGCCGCCTCATCCGAGCTCCCCTTCCAGCAGTCGCTCCCGGCTCGCTCGTGGAAGAGGAACAAGTTTCCCGGCAGAATCGCTCGTTCTTTGGGAACGCACGCGTCGAGAGGTTCTATTTCAGTGGTGCCGTGCCGATCCAGCACACGCGCCTCCTGCTGGATGCTCCATCCGCAATGCCGATTCGCTACGAGGTCCGCCTGCTTCCGGACCTCAAACCTCAGCGCAACGAAGCCGATGGCCGCGTGCGCATCGTTTTTGAAAGCGGCCCCATCGAGGCCGTCGAAGAGGTCAACCCTGATCTGCCCAGCGACGTCCCCGCCTATTCTAGTGTCACGTTCTCCACCGGGGCCTCCTGGCAGAGCGTGGCCGAAGATTACGCCAAGATCGTCGATACTCAACTGGCCGCTTCAGATCTCAAGCCCCTCGTAGACCGTGTAGTTGCAACGCAACAAACTCGTGAGCAGAAAATCTCCGCCCTCCTTCAGCATGTCGATCGTGAAGTTCGTTACACCGGCGTCGAATTCGCCGAGGCCACCATCGTCCCTCGTTCCCCGAACGAGACTCTGACCCGCAAATACGGCGACTGCAAGGATAAAGCCGCGCTGTTGGTAGCCATGCTTCGCGCCGCCAACATTCCCGCCTACGTCGCCCTCCTCAACGCCGGAGGCCGCGAAGATGTTTCCGCCGACCTTCCGGGCCTTGGCATGTTCGATCACGCCATCGTCTACGTCCCGGGAAGCCCCGATTACTGGATAGACGCCACCGATGAATATGCCCGGCTCGGGGAAATACCTAATGGGGACCAGGGACGGCTTGCTCTCATCGCACGTCCCGGCACCACCGCCTTGTCCCTGACTCCCGTAGAGTCTTCCGCCGACAACACCATCGTGGAAAAGCGCGAGATTTTCCTCGCTGAAAACGGTCCCGCTCGCATCCTTGAAACCTCACAGCCTCACGGCAGCGCCGAGTCGTCCTACCGGCGTGCTTATGCCGACAAGGGAAACAAAAACGCCAAAGAAGAACTGACGAACTACGTAAAGTCTCAATACCTGGCGGAAAAGCTAGATCGCATGGATCGTTCCGATCCCCACGACCTATCCCAGCAGTTCGAACTCGTTCTGGAGAGTGACCGCTCCAAGCGCGCCTCCACCGATCTCGACATCGCCGTTGCCGCCATCCGCATCGAGGGATTGCTCAACCGTCTCCCCGCAGACTTGCGCCAGCGCGAGAAAGAGGACGACACTAAGGCCGATAAGACAGACACCGCAAAGCCGAAGAAACCGCGCACGTCGGACTATCAATTGCCGATTGCATTCGTCACTGAGTGGCGCTATACCATCAACCCACCTCCGGGCTTCCAGCCGAGACCTCTTCCTCAGAACGTTGATCTTTCCCTCGGCCCAGCCAAGCTAACTGAGCAGTTCTCCACCGAAAGCAACGGCACCGTTCGGGCAACCCTCCGTTTCGATACCGTAAAGCGCCGAATGACCGTTTCCGAAGGCCATGAACTCCGCGACAAGGCCGTCCAACTCCTCGACCAAGCTCCAATCCTCATCTACTTCGATCCCGTCGGCCAGGTGCTGCTCAACCAGGGCAAGATTCGAGAAGCCCTGAAGTCCTATCGCGACCTCATCGCTCTTCACCCTAAAGAAGCGGTCCATCATCTTCAACTGGCGAAGGCGTTTCTGGCCGCCGGTTTGGGAGAGACCGCTCGCTCCGAGGCCCAAACGGCGGTCAAGCTCGAGCCCACTTCCGCGCTCGCCCAAAAGACGCTCGCCAACATCCTCGAATATGATTCTGTCAGCCGCAGATTCCGTCCTGGCAGCGACTACACCGGAGCCGAAACAGCTTTTCGTGCCGCGATCAAGCTCGACCCCGATGACAAAACGAATATCGCCAATCTTGCCGTTCTGCTCGAATTCAATCGCTGGGGACTACGCTACGGCCCGGGCGCCCGTCTGAAAGACGCATTAGCCGAGTACCGCAAACTCACTCCCGAGAAGCTCGCCGAATTCGACATGCAGAACAATATCCCGGTCGCTCTCTTTTATGACGGGCAATTTGCGGAGGCGAGGAAAAGTGCGGAGGCTCTCAATCCCCAGCCGCTCGGCGTGATCGTGGCTTGTGAAGCTGCACTCAACGGTTCTCAGGCTGCCCTCGCTGAGGCGAGGAAACGCACCGGACAAGAAGAGCAGTTCAAACAAGTCGCTTCCGCCGCCGGCCAAATGCTCGTCAACATCCGCAAGTATTCTCTTGGCGCAGACCTTGAGGAAGCCGGCGCCTCCGGCGACAACGCCTCGGAGACCGCGGCCTATGCTGCCTTGTACCGCAAGACTGTGCCTCACGAGCAGATTCAGTTCGCTGACGATCCCGCGGGAATTGCCCTCCGCTTTGAAGTGCTTACCTCTGATCCCGATCTAACTCTCGACCAGTTGCGTTCAATCGGCAGTCGAAACGGCGCCAAGGCGTTCGCCATTCCACAAGTACTGTCTGCATTGGTGATGGATGCAAAGAAAACTCTAAGCCGTAAAGCCCGCATTGAAGATTTCACCGACGTTGGACTTGATCTTTCTCTCACTCGTGCTCAGCCAAAGGTGGAAGGTAATGATGCAATCGGATATAAGGTGACCCTTTGGCCTTCGGCTACCTATAAGACCGAACGCTACGTTGTCAAGGAAGACGGACACTACAAGCTGCTTAGCACCTATGGTCGCGCCGAAGGTATCGGGCTGGAGGTCCTAGATCGGGTTGCCGCCAACGATCTCGCCAGCGCGCGTGTCCTCCTCGACTGGTTTCGCCAAGACCGGCATCTTGCTGGGGGCGACGATCCTCTAGCTGGCGACGCCTTTGCCCGGATGTGGACGAAAGGCAAGGATGCCGATGCCGCTTCTATGAAGGTTGCGGCGGCAGCTATTGTGGCGTCAGATTATCCTACCGCACCAAGCGGCATCCCCATCCTCGATGCCGCCCTCAAGTCCGCTTCCGACGACGCAGAGAAATTCAACATCATGCTTGCATTGATGCATTGCTATGACACTCTCCAGGATTACGAAAAGAGCTTCCTCATTGGTGCTGCTCTTGCTAAGCAATACCCGGAGTCTGAGTCGCTATTTGTAAGGCAGGAATTCAGCCTGCGGGCCCTCGGCCGTTTCGATGAAGCCAATGCCCTTGCCGAAGACCGCTTGAAACGTCTCCCTGGAGATCTAGCTGCCATGCGAGGCTTAGCCTACAGTGCCGAGATGCGCGGAGACTACGTCAAAGCGCAGGCTTCGTTGCAAGAAATCATCGACGCCGGCCAAGCCGAGCCTCAAGATCTAAACGGTTCTTCCTGGAACTCGCTCTACACTGGGAAGACTGAACCAGTCGACCTCGAAAACGCCCTCAAAGCCGCTCAGTTGAGCAACAATAGCCCAAACATCCTGCACACTCTAGGTTGCGTCTATGCCGAATTGGGTAAGACCAAGGAAGCCGGCGAAGTCCTCGTCCAAGCCATGGACGCGCTCAACCTCGACGAACCAGACGAGAATTATTGGTACGCCTTCGGTCGTATTGCGGAACAATACGGAGAGCGCGACGTTGCCATTGCCGACTACAATCGAGTCTCAAAACCGAAGCAGCCATTTCAGATCCCCACATCTTCCTATCGCCTGGCGCAAATGCACCTGCAAGACCTCCACAGCAGCAATAAGTGATGCGACCGTTCCACAGTTGTTGCAGAAAGAAAAGAGGCCACCGTTTACCGGGGGCCTTTTTCTTCAAAACTTACCTGCTTCCTAACGCACTCGCGGCTTAGTTGCTATCCCCGCCCGCCCGTTTCCACGAAATCAAATCGCCGATAGTCGTGCTATTTGAGGAGGAAGACGACGACGGATGCTTGTACGACTCGACTTCCTGGCGCGACGCTTCCTCGCCAACCGCACGGATGCTCAGGCCGACTTTCTTCTCTTCCTGATTCATCTTGATGATCTTGAAGTCGAACTCATTGCCCGGCTCCAGGTGGATCGGCTGTCCGTTCTCATCCGCGGCTTCCGAGTTGTGGCAAAGCCCTTCAATGCCCTCGGCAATCTCCACGAACGCTCCAAACGCCGCCACGCGCAGAACTTTGCCATGCACAATGTCGCCGACGCGGTGCTTGCTGAAGAACGTCTCCCACACATCGGGCTGCATCTGCTTCACGCCCAGCGAAAGCCGCCGCTTGTCCGGCTCAATCGCCAGAACCACGGCCTTGACGCGATCGCCCTTTTTCAAAACTTCCGAAGGATGCTTCACGCGCGTCGTCCAGCTCAGATTGCTGACGTGTACCAGTCCGTCGATCCCATCTTCGATTTCGATGAACGCGCCGAACTCGGTCAGGTTGCGCACCCGTCCTTCGACAGTCGCTCCTACCGGATACTTGTCGTGCAGCGTGTCCCACGGATTCGACGCCAGCTGGCGCATGCCCAGCGAAATCCGCCGCTCGGTTGGATTCACCGCGAGCACAACGCATTCCACCTGATCGCCGACATTCACCAGCTTCGACGGATGCTTCATCCGTTTCGACCAGGTCATTTCGCTCACGTGGACCAGGCCTTCAATGCCCTGTTCCAATTCAACGAACGCGCCGTAATCGGTCACGCTGATCACGCGCCCGCCGACGTGCGCGCCCACCGGATAGCGGTGTTCGGCATCCAGCCACGGGTCCGGCGTCAGCTGCTTAAAGCCCAGCGACACGCGCTGCTTGTCTTTGTCGTACTTCAGCACCTTGACCTGAATCTGGTCGCCCACGTTCACCAGATCGCGCGGGTGCGTCAGGCGTCCCCACGACATATCGGTGATGTGCAGCAGGCCGTCGATTCCGCCCATATCCACAAACGCGCCGTATTCGGTCAGGTTTTTGACGACTCCGGTCAGCGCCGTTCCTTCTTCCAGGTGCTCCAGCGTCTTGCCGCGCTTTTCCGCCTGCTCTTCTTCCAGCAGATTCTTGCGCGATACCACAATATTGCCGCGCTTCTTGTTCAGCTTAATGACGGAGACTTCAATTTCCTGACCCTTCATGCCGTCCAGATTGCGCATGGGCCGCAGGTCTACCTGCGATCCCGGCAGGAAGGCGCGTGCGCCGCCAATTTCCACGGTCAAGCCGCCCTTGATGCGCTCGACGACGATGCCCTTGATCGGCGTCTTGTCGTTGTACGCGCGTTCAATGTCGTCCCATACCCGCAGCCGTTGCGCCTTCTGGTGCGAGAGCTTGATGTAGCCCTCTTCCGTCTCGCCCTTGTCGCGCATAACGTTGATCTCGTCGCCGGGCTTGAACTTCGGCTGCCCTTCATGATCGAGCACTTCCGACAGAGCTACCATCCCTTCCGATTTCGCCCCAATGTCGACCACCACCTGGGTCGCGGTCAGCTTGACCACCGTACCTTTGATGACATGGTCGTCGCCAATAGCCTCTTCGGTCTCGCTCGTAAAAGTCTCAAGCGCCGAGGCAAAGTCGTCGCTGCCGGCGGAAGCTGCGGTGTCGTGTGTCGTCGGGCTTGCGGCTTCGGCCGCCGCCGGGGCAGGACTTGCCGCCTCGGGCGTTTGATCGGAATCTACTGCCGCCGGAACTTCCGCCGTCGGAGCGTCATGGGCGGAAACTTGCTCTTCCGCAGGGGCAATGGTTGTGGGCTCGGCGCATCTGCTACCGCCGAGCCGCCGGAATGGAGATCATGTTCAGTTGTCATGGTTTGAGTGGGAGAATCAGTGTGGCTGGTAGTGTCGTCGAACAAAGTCATAGCCTCTGTGCCACGCACGTGTGCGTGACGATTGCGGGACGCTGTGTAACGGACTGCTGGCGTGGTCAAAGGTTGCGTTGAGGTCGTCCTGGCGGACGGCCCTAGTTACAATCCCAGCTGCCGGAACGTCGAAACGAACCCGC
>CAWDPB010000058.1:0-7332 GCA_963804075.1 uncultured Acidobacteriaceae bacterium
CGAGAGCAATACACGTAACGGAACCAGTAACAGGACATAACCATGTATTGCTGGTGCGTTCGTAGACGTTCGTGATGCGGGTTACGTTCACGTTCATGACGCTGCGGTTGTAGAAGAACGCTCCGCCACGCCACTCGCCGCCGAAGAATCCAACGCCTCCATAGCCAAATCCGTAGTTAATGCCGCCGTAGAAGCCGACGTGCGGGCCCCAATAACCGCCATGCCAGCGGTAGAAGCCGGAGTCCCATCCCCAGTAGCCAGGCGTCCAGAGCAGGCCGACGGGTGCGACCACCCACGTGCCGGGGACCCAGTAATAACCGCCGTCGTCGTTCCACGCCCAGTAGCCTGGAGTCCACAGATACCCGGGGCCGGGGCAGATGGGTTGCGTGTAGATAGGGATCGCGGGCGGACCGATACGCACAGAAATGCCAATCTGAGCGAACGATGCCGCGGAAAGGGAGAGCATCAGAACTGCAAAAGTTATCCATCGAAGTGCACGATTGTTTTTCATAGGGTTATTGTTCCTTTGTTGTTGCACGAACTCAAGGGTATGAACACGGAGAGTCACGAATTGTTTCGAGCGTTCACCGGCTACCGCGGAGAAATAGCGTTTTTCCAGGTATTGGGGTTGCAGACGGACAAGACTCTTACGCCGTGGCTCTGCGTACTGCACGCTCGACCGCTTGAAGCAAGCTCACTGGGACAAAATACCTTCGGGGTAGGGGTAGAGGTAGTCTTCACCCGACTCATCGATGACTCGAATCTGACCGTGCTTCATACCTGCGTTGTCTGGCAAAGCTTGATAAATCTTGCGCAACTCGAGCGATGCGGAGTAGCCACGATTGCCGACGCAAAGGAAAAATTGTGCTTCGCGTTTCATGTCCGTTCATCAACTGCGCCGGGCGGGGGTCGCCCGCCCCACACAGCTACACCGTAGAACCTAAATATCCAGGTTCTTCACATCCAGCGCGTTTTCTTCGATGAACTTTCTCCGCGCTTCTACGTCTTCGCCCATCAGCGTGGTGAAGATGGTTTCGCACTCGGCTAAGTCTTCCAGTTTGACCGACAGCAGCGTGCGGCGCTCGGGGTCCATGGTGGTCTCCCAGAGCTGCTCGGCGGTCATTTCGCCCAGACCTTTGTAGCGCTGGACGGTGTATTCTTTGCGGCCTTCGTTCAGGACGTAGTCGAAGAGTTCGCGAGCCGTCGACTTCTCGACGATTTCAGGCTCTTTAGCGGCGAGAGGAGGC
Organism: uncultured Acidobacteriaceae bacterium; assembly: GCA_963804075.1. GTDB lineage: Bacteria > Acidobacteriota > Terriglobia > Terriglobales > Acidobacteriaceae > Acidiflorens. The sequence goes on from CAWDPB010000058.1 coordinate 1,248, forward strand.
CTTGGCAGACTTCTTGTCGGCCCTGCCGGACTCTTTCGTTTCAGCATCGGCCGAGCCAGCTTCGGTCGCTTCCCCGTCAGCTAACTCCTCGCCGGCTTCGGACTTACCGATCCCCTTGCTCGCTTTCGGCATACTCTCCACTACAAACGGCGGCTGGAGATACTCGGCGATCTGCTTGAATTTCGAATTCAGCTGACGGCCTTCTGGCGTCGACGCCAATTCCCAGTTGATGACGTGCTCAGCACCCTGCGAGTTGACATACATCACTTCCCACAGATTGTGCTCTTCGTCGAAACGCGTTTCCACGCTCTTGAGCTTCAAGTCCTTTTGCAGGCGTTTGAGTTCTTTCTCCAGCTTCTCGATTTTCTTGGGCGCATCTTTTTTCTCGCCTTCAAAATCGGCGCGCTTGGCCAGATCGAGCCGGGGAAGCAGCTCGGCGATCTTCTCTTCGCGCAGGCGGTGGTTGAGTTTGTCGAGGAATCCAAGATATTCGTTCAGAACGGTGATGAACTTAGTAAGTGCCGAACCTTCGAGCTTGGCCGCACCTTCTCCGTAACGAACGATCAGGCCTTCGGACGCCCGCTTGACCATTACTTTGACGAACTCATGCTCGTTCTTGATGTACTGGTGAGTCTTGCCTTTCTTGATGCCAAAGAGCGGAGGCTGCGCGATGTAAACGTTGTTGCGCTTGATCAGCTCCTGCATGTGGCGGAAGAAGAACGTGAGCAGCAGGGTGCGGATGTGCGAGCCGTCAACGTCGGCGTCGGTCATGAGGATGATCTTGGCGTAGCGAACCTTCGTCGGATCGAAATCTTCTTTCGAAATACCCGTGCCGAGTGCGGTGATCAGGCAACGGATTTCCTCGTGCGCCAGCATCTTGTCATAACGTGCTTTTTCGACGTTAAGAATTTTGCCCTTGAGCGGCAGAATCGCCTGAAAGCGGCGGTCGCGGCCCTGTTTCGCGGTTCCACCTGCGGACTCGCCTTCAACCAGGAAGAGTTCGCACCGATTAGGATCGCGCTCGGAGCAATCGGCGAGCTTGCCCGGCAGGCCTCCGCCATCGAGTGCGCCTTTGCGCCGGGTCAGGTCGCGGGCTTTGCGCGCGGCTTCGCGGGCGCGCGAGGCGTCGATTGCCTTGTTGATCACCTTGCGCGCGACGGTGGTGTTCTGTTCAAAAAAAGCACCTAGCTTTTCGTTGACTACGGCCTGCACAATTCCGGCAATATCGGAATTGAGCTTGCCCTTGGTCTGGCCTTCGAACTGGGGCTGGGGAAGCTTCACGCTGATAACCGCGACCAGGCCTTCGCGCACGTCGTCGCCGGTCAGGTTTTCTTTTACATCTTTAAACAGGCCCATCTGCTGGCCGGCGTAGTTAATAGTGCGAGTAAGTGCGGTGCGAAATCCGGATAAATGTGTGCCGCCGTCAATCGTATTGATGTTATTGGCAAAGCTGAAGACCGATTCGGAATAGCCGTCGTTGTATTGCAAGCCGATCTCGACATGAACCTGGTCCTTATCGGCTTCCATGTAGATCGGCTTATCGTGGAGAGTCTGCTTGCCGCGGTTAAGGTGCTTGATGAACTCGGCGATTCCACCGCTGTATTTGAACTCGGCGCGTTTGGACTCGCCGGTTTTGGAATCGGTCTGGCGCTCATCGGTCAGCGTGATGGTCAGGCCTTTATTCAGGAATGCGAGCTCGCGCAGGCGCTGGGCCAGCGTATCGAAGTTATATTCGAGGGCAGTGAAGATTTCGCGGTCGGGCGTGAAGTGAACCTTGGTTCCGGTCTTGGCCTTAACGGCGCCAGTTTTCTTCAGTTTGCTGGTGGGCTCGCCTTTCGAGTAAGTCTGCTCCCAGGTAAACCCCTCGCGCCAGATTTCCAACTCTAGCTCATGGCTGAGCGCGTTGACGCAGCTCACACCCACGCCGTGCAGTCCGCCGGAAACTTTATAAGAATTGCTGTCGAACTTACCACCAGCATGGAGCGTAGTCATCACGACTTGCGCGGCGGGAATCTTTTCTCCGTCGATATCCATATTGTCGACGGGAATGCCACGGCCGTTATCGACGACCGTGATGGAATTATCCACGTGAATGGTGACTTCAATCTTGTCCGCGTAACCGGCGAGAGCTTCGTCGACGGAGTTATCGACAACTTCATAGACCAGGTGATGCAGTCCGAGTTCGCCCGTCGAACCGATATACATCGCGGGGCGCTTGCGAACGGCTTCCATGCCGCCGAGCACTTTGATGGAATCGGCAGTGTAATCGCCGTTGTTGGCTTTGCCGTTTTTGCTCTTTGTATCGGCGTTTTTGGCTTCGGCGTTTTTGGCGTCGTCAAGTTCTGGTTGCAATTCTTTCGTGGCCATTCTGCTCCGTGAAAAAAGCCCGATCGGCGCCGGGCTGGATGAGCGCTTCCGGGACAAGCGGGGTGACTTCAACCTGTTGAATTTTCTGCTATTTACGTGTCACCTGAGCTGGTTTTATTCTAGCATAAAGCGGGGTGATTTTGAGGATGGAACCGGAGACGTAAATGGTGGGTTTTGTGGGGGTTAGAAGAAAGGTTTTGAGGCGGCTTTTGTTCACCAAAACAACAGGGATCGGAAAGACCAGCGGCCTCCTTTAGGAGACATTCGCGCAGCGCACCGGGGAACACCGAGAATTCGAATTCAGATCAACGTGCCTTGGATCTTGTGGCGGCGAAATGGAGTCCATCGATCAGGTCGTCGATCTCGTCTGCGCTGCCCGCGATGAACGTGAACGACACGATCTGCCCTTTGGCAAGCAGGATGAGCGTGGATTGATGCATGGTTATTTTGTCCGTCATGGGTTTGCTGAAGTCGGCGCGCACCAGTTCACGCGAGTCAATCTCGGCGATGTCGGGATCGCTTTCGGATTTGAAGCCCTTCGCCGTTGCCAGTTCGGAAAGCGGGCCGAGGTAGTCTACGGCTTTTTTGAGTCCCGGATAAGCCGCAGCACTCTCCGAAGCGATGACGACCGCGGAGTTGACGCTGTCTCCAGAAGCATTGGGCGGGCGTTCAAATACAGCGAGCAGCACTTCGCCCTGGGGCTTCGTCTTCGCGGCAGTTTTCCCTTCCGAATCTGGCGTGGATGGAGCGGAACTCGAAGCGTCTGACGCCGATTCTGGCGCGGCCTCCGGTGAGGCAACCGCTGGCTCACGCATCTCCTTCGTGCGCTCCACCCATCCGTAAGGAATCTTGTAGCGGAAACCGAAGGCGGCGTTGCGGTAGACCTGCGTGTCTTCGGCCGGCTTAGGCGCTGGCGCAGCAGCAGGCTTGTGCTGTGTCTGCGATGCGGCAAGCAGCGGGAAGGCGAGAAATAGCGCGAGAAGTGTGCGGCGAACCATCTCAGCAAATCGCAAAACTTGAATCAGTTTACATGGTGTGTCACCTTGGAAGGTCGCACTGCCGCGAAATATCTATGGAACTGACGTTGACCGAAACTGAAGTGCGCGTACTGGGCGCGCTGATCGAGAAGGACATCACCACACCGGAGTACTATCCGCTATCGCTGAATGCGCTGATGAACGCGTGCAATCAGAAGTCGAATCGCGATCCGGTCATGCAGCTCACTGAAGATGCCGTGCGCGATGCGCTCAGCGGCTTGCAAGAAAACCGGCTGGCTGGGCCCGCACGTGGCGCGGACAGCCGCGTCACCAAGTACGAACATCGCACACAGGAAGTGTTCAACTTCACGCGGGCCGAGGAAGCGGTGATATGCGTGCTGCTGCTACGCGGTCCGCAGACGCCCGGCGAATTGCGGGGACGCAGCGAGCGCTTGCATACCTTTGAGACGTTGGACGACGTGCAATCGGCTTTGCAAAGACTCATGCAGCGCGAGCCTCCTCTGGCGAAGGTGCTGCCGCGCCAGCCGGGAACGAAGGAATCGCGCTACGTGCACTTGCTCGCCGGAGATGTAGCTGTGGCGGAGATCCCCCAAGCCACGGCTTCGGTGAGTCATCAGTCAAGCGACGGAGGGCGGCTGGCGCAGCTGGAAGAAGAGGTATCGGCACTGCGCAGTGAGCTTGCGACGCTCAGAGATGAATGGGAGCGGTTCCGGCGACAGTTCGAGTGAGCGAAGCAGCGGGGGAGAAGAGTACCCCTAGCCCAGGTTAGCGCCCAAAAACCGGGCACGAACCTGGGGCACCAGCCATCTCTTGCACGGCGCCATGCGCGTTGCCCTCACCGTTTACAATGCTTTCATCATGATTCCCGAGCAAGATAGGCGCGGTGGCACAGAGCGCCGCCGCGTTCGCACCGTCCGCAAAGCAGTTTTCCCCGCCGCCGGTCTCGGCACACGCTTTTTGCCCGCCACCAAAGCCCAGCCGAAAGAGATGCTGCCGCTGGTCAACAAGCCCATCATTCAGTATGGAGTCGAAGAGGCGGTTGCCGCCGGATGCGACCAGATCATCATCATCACGGGACGTGGCAAGAGCGCCATCGAGGATCATTTCGACCACAGCTACGAACTGGAAAAAATGCTGGAGGAGAAAGGCAAGCACGACTTGCTCAACATCGTGCGCCAGATCTCCGACATGATCTACGTCTCCTACGTCCGCCAGAAGGAGGCGCTCGGGCTTGGCCACGCCGTGCTGACCGCGCGTGAACTCGTCGGCCATGAGCCCTTCGCCGCTCTGCTTGCGGATGACGTGATCGATGCCAAAGTCCCCGTGCTCAAGCAACTCATGGATGTCTTCGACGAGAAGCAGCACTCCGTGATTGCCATTCAGGCCATCGATGGCCCGGCCATCTCTTCCTACGGAGTGATCAAAGGCAAGGAAGTTGCCGGTTCCGGCGGCAGGCTCTATGAAGTGCTTGATCTGGTGGAGAAGCCTGCGGTCGCCGATGCGCCTTCCAACCTGGCCGTCATTGGCCGTTACATCCTGACTCCCGCGGTCTTCGAAACGCTCTCCAACATCAAGCCCGGCGCGGGCGGCGAGCTACAGCTAACCGATGGACTGCGAGCGCTGCTCAAGCGCGAGAAAATGTATGCCTACGTGTATGAAGGCCGCCGGCATGATACCGGCGACAAACTCGGCTTCCTGAAGGCTACGGTAGAGTTTGCGTTGAAGCGGGATGACTTGGGCGGCGTGTTCCGCGAGTATTTGAAGGCGCTGAAGTTGTAGAGCGGCTGGTCGGAGAGGGTAATAAGCGTAATCGCGATTTTGCAACACTTACTTTGGAAAATCGTGCGGCTCTCCTATCAACCCGCAACGAACCTCTATCGTTTTTCCCCGAAGGCTCTCGATTCTGCGGTCCATAGGGTCATCGCAATCCAGCAGGTTGTTCTTGTCGGCTTTCCTTGCAGAAAAAACATTGATGGTTACGAAGTAGTTCTTGTCAGCGAGCCGATTCCAATCGCTCAAGGGTACTCTGACGTTTGTGAATCTCGCCTCATTGTTCGAATCGACAGGCTTTTCGGCGCTTCCTAGCGCTACGTCTCGATTAGGCGGATTGTACTTGCCTTGGCCCGGCAATGGATCGCCGTCGAGCATGGCAAGAACCTTGATTGACTCGTGAATACTCTTAAGACGAGTTTCCGCTTGTGGCGAGAGTTTGACCGCAATCGCAAACTCAGGTACCTCCACGGTCGGCCCAGCAGACTCCTGTGGCTTGCCCTGCGTCCGTGAGCATGAAGCCATCACTAAACAAGCGGCTCCGAGCACAATTATTCTTCGGGGTGTCACTTCCACACGAACACTCTACGCTGAATTTGCACGTGTTCCAAGATTCGTTGGCGCTAACAGCGATTTCCCTCAAAACCCGCACTGGGCATAGCCCACTGGCGTGGGCCTCACTTGGTCAAAGTGGCCCTGAGCTTCTCCGATTTCTCCTCCACGCCCTTAGCCAGTTTCTCTTTGTGCGCGTCGAGCTTCTTTGAGATTACGGCGTCGGCGACGCCGATGATCTGAGCGGCTAGAATCCCCGCATTCGTCGCACCGGGCTTGCCAATCGCTACCGTCGCTACGGGAATCCCCGCCGGCATCTGCACGATTGCGAGCAGCGAATCCATCCCTTGCAGCGAAGTCGATGGAATGGGCATGCCGATGACCGGCAGCGTAGTGTG
>CAWDPB010000059.1:0-24877 GCA_963804075.1 uncultured Acidobacteriaceae bacterium
TGATGGTGCACCTCCATGTCCAATTCCAAAAGTTGGTCCAGATCGAACGCATCTGTGCCCGTGATCGCCATGCGGAGCGTATCGCAGACGAAATGTTTGGCATGGCCGTTCTTCATGAAAGACGGGTGTTTGTTAAATAACGGACTCTTGGTTGGATCTTCGACGTCGCTCTCAAGGGCCATCATCCCTTCTTTACGAGCTTTGTTGAAGAGATTGAACATCATCTTCAGCACGTCCAAGTAGGTCTGTTTCGTGACTTTCGCACCTTTGAAAGTCCCGAGGACGCCACCCATAATCGCCTTCAAGATATGAAGCGGATTGGCAACGAGCACGGTTCCGATGGCAGCCCCGCCGATGATGATGAGCTCGGCCGGCTGCATCAGAACTTTGAGGTTGCCGTGCTCCATCAGGTAGCCGGCAGCAATGGAGCCGAAAACAACTACGATTCCGATGATGGTGAACATAGTGTCTGTCTCCGCCGTTCCCTACCTGCTCGCAGCGGGATATTGTTATCGGCACTTCGGTTTCATAACTTCAGGTTACTGTCCAGAACTCATAGGGTTCGTGGCGTCCTTAGTGGCCGAACGGGCGACAATCACCAGGTCCACACGGCGGTTTTGCTGCCGTCCTTCGTCCGTGGCGTTACTGCCCACGGGGCGGTACTCAGAATATCCGGCAGCCGAAATCAGTGCGGGATCAAAGTCATGCTGCTCGACCAGAAGCGCCACCACTTCCGTCGCCCGGGTCGTTGAAAGCTCCCAGTTCGACTTGAACCTTTCCGTATGAATCGGCACGTTATCCGTATTTCCTTCCACTCGAATCTGAAAACCCTTCTTGTTCAAGACTCCGGCGATCCGAGTCAAGGTAGCGCGTCCCTCGGATAACAAAGTCGCGTCGCCGCTATTGAAGAATCCTATTTCCCGGAGGCTCACTACTAGCCCTTCCGGAGTGGCATGGATCTCGATCTCGTGTTTCTTAATCTGCTCGCCAAGTGCGTCTTGCAAATCGTGCTTGAGTTTATCGACGTCCGGGAATGGATTCCCTGGAATCGGGACCGGAGTGGCGGATAGCCCCGTGGTGGCAACCGGGTAGTCAGGTGGCTGCTGAGCATTAATCGGGGGCGCATTCCCGGAGAATGCTCCCAATTGCTCAAAGGCACCCTTGATTGCCGCCGACACCTGAACCACTCTTCGCTTGTCCATTTGCGAAGAGGCATAGAGCACAACGAAAAAGGCGAACAGCAGAGTAATGAAATCGGCGTAGGAAACCAGCCAACGCTCATGATTTGCGTGTGCCGGATGTTTTCGCCGGCGGCTCATGCGGGCTCTCTCTTGGGGTCGCTCTGATCGTGCAGATATCCCAGTAATTTGGTTTCAAGCATTCGCGGGTTCATCCCCTCAAGAATCGAGATCACCCCTTCGAGCGTCATTTCTCGCCGAACATGCTCTTCGTGGCTCTTGATTTTCAGCTTGCCGGCGGAGGGCAGAAAAAGCAGGTTAGCCGAGCCGACGCCATAAATAGTGGCCACAAAAGCGACTGCGATGCCTTTTCCCACCTCGTCGATGTTTTGTAAATGCTGCATCACCTGAATCAGCCCAAGGACGGCCCCGATGATGCCGATCGTCGGCGAAAACCCCCCAGCTGCCTCGAAAACCTGTGCGACTTGATCGGAGCGATCCATTTGGTTATCGAGATCGAGCTCCATCATCGTTCGGAGCTGTTGCGGGTCGGTGCCGTCGACGGCCAACATCAGAGCCTTCCGCAAGAAGGGATCGTCGATGTTGCCAAGCTTAGAGTCCAGGGACACGATGCCTTCTCGACGGGCGCGCTGCGCATATACAACCAGCTCGCTAACCAGTTTCTGGGGATCCTCGTCCTTGTCGAAGAAAACATGGGCCACCCGCTTGAATGCCTCGATTACGAGAGGCAAGGGGAATTGCACCATGACGGCGCCAAGCGTTCCGCCGAATACGATCATCGCCGCGGTCGGCTGGAAGACCTGTGCAATCTTGCCCCCTTCCAGAAAGAGGCCTGCCCCAATTCCGCCGAGTGCGATCAAAATCCCGAAGATCGTGCTCTTATCCAAGAGAAGTGTTCTCCAAGTGGCGCGGCGGAACGCTCTGGTTTCTCAGGTGTGTCATCGCGCTTGCCGGGTCGGCCGCGACCGAGGCCAATCCATCTAGCAGAGCACGTCGAAATGCGATGATTTTTTCGATGACGATCTCCGGAGTCTCAAGCACCACGATCTTCTCGCCGCTTGTCAGCGTTACGACAGTGTCCGGCGCTTTTTCGATGAACTTGATCAAATCGGAATTCACCGCGAATGGCTGATTGTTCAAGCGAGTTAGCTGGATCATGTTAGTGTCCCTGAACGATGCGGCGATATCCTATCGACACAACGGCACGCGTTTGTGCGACTTCATTTCCCGAACTCACCCGGAAGTAATGTTGGCTGTCACAAGTCAGTCGCAAAGCAGGGGGAGCCTAACAATTTGTTTTCTCGGCCCTTGCCGCAAGAAAACGCAGAGAAAATATTCACGAAGAAATGTGCAGACCGGCTACCCCAGCCCGACTCGTTACACTTCTCCCCGCTTCTGTGTGAAGCAATTCACCTGCCTCATCTGCTCCTAATCGGTGGTCTAGAGGCGCGCTCGGCCCGACCTTAAGGCGTTGATTCCAAAGTCTGCCACATATCGCGATGGAGGGGGAAAAGCACTTCTTTGTGGTGACATATATGCATCGCTATCTTGTCCTAATACGTTTATCGCCATGCGATCCAATCCGGCTCTAATGTGCCAGCAGAGTATGGGTATAAGTCAAAGCAGGGGGCGAACGACCGTACATGGCGGCTATTGTGCTTTTGACTGCAATTCTCCGCGAATTTATTCTCGAGGCCTGCCGATAAGTAGATGCCAAAAGGTACGGAGGTCGAGTTTGCCCACGCTAGGTCTCTCTATGATTGTGAAGAACGAATCGCATACGATTCGTGCTTGCCTGGAGAGTGTTCGCCATGTCGTGAGCCAGATCGTCATAGCGGACACTGGTTGCACCGATAACACTTGCGAGATCGCGCGTGAATTCGGGGCAACGATCGTATCGTTCCCGTGGCAGGATCATTACGCGAAAGCTCGCAACGCCGCGCTCGAGCCGCTGCGCACGGATTGGATTCTTGTGCTCGACGCGGATGAGGAAGTGGACCGGGAAACATCCAGGAATATCCCGCGGCTGCTCAAGGCAGTGCCGGAAATCGGAGCATTCGCGACCCCGATCCGCAATTACGTCAAGTCCCGGTCGAATCGTGGATGGGACCGTCTAGCGGTTGAAAACGACGGCCGGCACGAGCGGGCGAAAGATTCGCCCTCGTTCTTCGTTCATGAGTATTGCCGTCTATTCCGCCGCCGTCCGGATATTTACTTCACAGGCCGGCTGCATGAACTTGTAGAGCCGCAGCTTGCCGCCGCCGGCCTCAAAAGCGGCAAAACAAATTTCTTTATTCACCATTTCGGACAGCTGGAAAGCCCCGCCGAGAAGGCGGAGAAGGCCGTCTATTACCATGAGTTGCTTCGCCGTAAGGTGGAAGAGGAGCCAAACGATCCGAACGGCTGGGTTCAGCTGGGCCTCCAGGAATATGAGCGATTCAATAACCAAGAGGAGGCTCTGCGCTGCCTTCATCGTGCCTTGGAACTGGAACCGAGAGCCGCGGAAGCGTGGTTGTTCTTGGCGATGATCTTCGTCGATACAGGACGCTATTCAGAAGCGCTGAAGGCTCTGGATCGGGACACGCGGAACGGTCCCAGCAATGCATTGCGGGAACAGGTTCGCGGCGACGCTCTTCATTCACTCGACCAATTGGAAGCCGCGAGGTTAGCGTACCGGCGTGCGATCAAAATCGCCGGTCACGATCCGATGATCGAAGGCAAGCTGGGATACGTCGAAGTCAAAATGGGATTCCACACCGCAGGCCTTGCAAAGCTTGTTCGAGCGGCGCAAACGGCTCCCAGGTTGTTTGCCGTGCAGGACCGCTTAATGAAGGCGTACATCATAACAAGTAACTTAACTCAAGCAGCTGTGGTGGCCGAGCAATTGGCTGAGACCGAGGGGCATCCAAGACTGTTTCTGAGAGCTGCCAGCCTTTATTCTGCGCTCCGAGATTGGGGTGGCTGTTTACGAACGCTGGAGCGAGGCGTGTCGGCATTTCCCGACTCGGTGGATCTGAAGCAGGCGTACCAAGAAGCAACGGAAAAAAAGAGTGCGGCAAGCCAGCCAGGAGCGACTTTGGCAAAGGACTCGGGGGAGCTTTCATTGGTATGAATTCTCGTGTTTGGACCTCGTTCCCGGTAACAAACTGGCAGGTGACTAAGGTGACTGTTGTGAAAAGAGTGCAAGTGCCGATAAATAGCCCGCAACAAATAAACTCCTGCAAGAAGGGAACGAGTTCAAGAGTAATTGAGCCTCGGGCTTCGGAGCAGGAGAAATCCAAGCAAATCTAGGAGAATTCAAAATGGGCGCACTCACAGTACTTAACAACATTTCCGCTCTTGAAGCGCAGAACTCGCTCGGCACGAACCAGATGAGCCTGAACTCGACGCTCCAGGCTCTGTCCTCCGGCAAGCGCATCAACTCCGGCGCGGACGATCCGGCTGGCCTCGCGATTGCCAATGGTCTGGAAGCCAACGTGACCGCTCTGACGCAGTCAGTGCAGAACGCTACCGACGGCGTGGGCATGCTTCAGGTTGCCGACGGCGCACTGTCTCAGATCACGACGCTGCTGAACAGCGCCGTTACCCTGGCTACCGAGTCGGCAAGCGGCACGGTTAGCAACTCACAGCGGACTGCTCTGCAGGCCGAGTTTAGCTCCATCCAGACGGAAATTACCAACATCGGTCAGAATACGACTTACAACGGCCAAGCCATCTTCGGGTCCGGCGCTTCGCTCAGTATCTACATGAGCGATTCATCGAGCCAGGGCACCTCGACCGTGACCGTAAGCCTGGGTCAAGTGGATGACGCGCACCTCGGCACCACCGGTGGAACTACTCCTACCACTGTCAGCATTGCTAGCAACGATCTGACCACCGCGACGGACGCGCAGGCCGCCCTGACCAACATTAACGCCGCCATCGCCAGCGTCGCTTCTCTGCGCGGCAGCCTTGGTGCGAGTTCGAACCAGTTGTCGGCGGCAACCAACGTCATGAACAGCCAGATTTCCAACCTGACGAGCGCCGAAAACAACATCATGGCCGCAAACATGGGCACTGAGACCGCGAACCTGTCTCAGGAAAGCATTCTGCAGCAGACTGGTATTGCCGCCTTGCAACAGGCGAACCAGATGCAGCAGTCCGTACTCAAGCTGTTGCAATAAGTTAGTGATAGCGGGCGGAGCTGACCGGTTCCGCCCTGCTATCGTTTGAAGGAGTTACAAAGGGAATGTCATCCTCGACCAACCTCAGTTCCATACTCTCCGCTTTAGGCTCGTCTTCTTCCGGTATTGACGTCCAATCTGCCGTGGAGGAGGCGCTCGCAGCGGAATCGGGCCCGTTGGTGCAGTGGCAGGACCAGCAATCGACCCTTCAGACCCAGACCAGTGGCCTCAACTCGATCGAAAGCGACGTCACCACCTTGGAGAACAGCCTGCAGGCGCTATCCGATCCTGCTGGGGTACTGACTTCGATGACTGCCACATCTTCGGACTCCAGTATTGTGGGTGCTTCCGCGGCGGCCGGGACGGCCGCGGGAACTCACGTCATCGAAGTAAATAACCTCGCAACTAGTGATTCCTGGTACTCCACCGATGTCGCCAGCAGCACTACAGATCTTGCCGCTGGGACTTTCAGTATTCAGGTCGGCTCCAGTACCCCAATCACCGTCACGACAGGCTCCGGGGTTAATACTCTTACCGATGTTGCCAACTATATCAACAATCAAAATGCAGGCGTATCGGCCAGTGTTGTGACCGATGCAAATGGAGCCAGGCTAGCTTTGGTCAGTACCAGCTCCGGTGCGGCCAACAACTTCACAGTTAGTGGCGGCTCGGGGTTGACCTTCACTCAGGCAACGAAAGGGCAGGATGCCTCGCTTACGGTTGACGGTATACCGATTGACAGCGCTTCGAATACGTTAAGCGGCGCGGTCAATGGACTCACTCTGAATTTGACCGGGGCGTCGCCGGGAATACAAGTCAGCGTTACAGTCGTTCCCAATGAGAGCGATGTGTCCCAGGCCGTGCAGGCATTCGTTAGCGCTTACAACACTGTAATTGGCGACGTGAACACTCAATACAGCGTCAGCTCAAGCAACCAAGAAGGCGCGCTGGCCGGCGACCCTGTTATAAGCAGCCTGCAATCCATGCTGTTGGGAGCCGGCAGTTACACGGCCAGCAGCAGCAGCGTTTCCACGCTGGCCGATCTGGGAATCACCATGAATAAGGACGGGACGCTTACGCTTGACGACTCTCAGCTAAACAGCGCGATTCAGAATAATTTCAGCGCGGTTCAAAATTTTTTGCAGGGCACATCTTCGAATGGCTTTGCCTCGACACTCAACAAGCAGTTAACTACACTTACCGACTCGGTAAGCGGTGCGTTTACCGTCGATCTTCAGAGTATCAGTGCGGAGAATACCGACCTGCAGGATCAGATCAATAATTTCGACAGTTATTTAACCAGTCAGCAAACTTATCTGACGAACGAGTACAACCAGGCTGACATTGCTTTGCAAGAATTGCCTATTGAAGAAAAACAAATCGACGCCGAACTTGGTATATCGTCGTCCTCGAGTAGCTGCATGACAAGAAACCAGACTGAATTGACTTACTTGCGAGCTGGGGTCCAAAGTGCGTCCTCGGTAGGACTCGTCATCGTTCTCTACGACCTGTTGGTCGGCGACCTAAAGGCTGCGATTGCGGCCATTGAGAAGCGAGATGTTGAGGAACGCGCCCGGCATCTCAAGCACGCTTTCCTTGTCGTGGAGAGCATGGAACAGTCCCTCGATATGGAAAACGGCGGCGAGGCGGCTACTCGGCTCTCGCGTTTCTATGCGGTTCTCCGCTCCAACATCATGACTGGCCACGTTAAAGCGAGCTCGGACATTCTGGACCAGCAGATTCGGCTTGTTCTTCAAGTGCGAAGCGCATGGGCACAGGTGGATAAGCGAGAACCACAAGCTGCGGCCCCTGCCAGTGGCACTTCTTCTTTCGCTTCCCAGACCTACGACTCGGATGGGGAGCTGGCTCACGCGGCTGCGAGCTGGACTGCTTGATCATGTGACAAGAGTGGTTTTTTCGGTTCTTCGCTCAGATGGCCGGCTTGTTTTATCCAACATCGGTTATTTGACGTCGGTTCGCGCCAGGGACGAAAATCAGGAAGGTCGTCTTTCTCGGTGCTTAGCTGCTACGCCGGCATGTCTGTGATCTTGATGCCGTAGTTGCCGTCGACGATCACCACTTGACCGCGCGCGATTATCCTCTCTCCGAGAAGCAGCTCAGCGGGTTCTTCCACGTGCCGGTCGAGCTCGATTACCGATCCAGAGCTTAACTCCAGCACCTCGCGCAGCGTCAGATCCTTTTGTCCGAAGCGAAGCGTGAGCGCGAGGCTCACGTCCAGCAAGAGCTCCAGCTTTTTTCCATCGACGGCGTCAGCCCGATTATCCGCGGGCGGCGGAGTAGGAGTACTCGACATTATTGCCCCGTCCTTTTTTGTTCAGAATGTAATCTCTCTTGTCCGACCTGTGCGGCCCGCTTGCGTCCCTGACGCACCGGGATTGCTTCGAAAGCGTTCTTTCCCGCAATGATGAGCGAAGCGGGCTTGTCGATCGGAATTCCCAGGTTGCAAACTTGGTCGGGGCATAGCTCTAGAATTCGATCAAGCGGGACATGAATCGCCGTAAGCCCAAGAGTAACCGGATAAGTGCATTCCATGAGTTTCTCGCGGACTTGTGACTGGGAGGGCAGAGCCTTGAGAGGCCGGGCCTGAGCGCTCTGACTCGAGAGCTTCCTTAACAACGTGTTCAGCGTGGTTGCCGGGATGACAATCCGGACCTTTCCCGCCGCTTCTCCCATCTTGCTGTCAAACTCGGCGATTGCAACCCGGTCGTTGACGGACATCAGGCTTTGTGCCTGCACGAGGTTCAGGGCGGCGATCAGATCGCACTCACCGGTATTCACGCCCCAGGCGGTTGCGATCTCGTGGCAGATGATCTTGCCGACTCCCTCCATGATATGTTCCTCAATCTCGGTGACGTCCCGGGTCACCTCTGGCCCCTGGCCGGTTCCTCCCAGTAGCACGTCGATCAAGGGAAATACGAGCGGCTGGTCGATTTCGATGGCAGCAGGCGCACCGTGAAATTGAAGGGACATCAGATAGGTGCCGGGCGCTATGCGCTCGAGGCACTCGCGGAACGTAACCTGTTCGATAGAAACGAACGCGGTCTCGAAGCCGATTCGAAGGTAGACGCCGAGCGACTGGCCGATTCCCTTCGCTAATGCCTCGTGGACGCCATTTACAACGCTTGTCTGCTCGGCCGCGACCTGCCCCGACTTCTCAATTCGCCAGGGCTCCACGGAATTGTGTTCCTTGCCGGCTGGTTCGCTGCGATTAGCGGCCGTCACCAAAGTGTCGATTTCTTGCTGGCTCAGTTCTCTGTTCATAGTCGCAGAACGCCATTCCCACTCTCCAGGGGCAGGTTAGAGAGAAATGAGTGCTGGGCAATCCTTTCCTAGTTGGCGTGCACGTGTTCTGCCAGAACATCGATCTGATGAAGGCCATTAGCCGCCGGAACGCCCTATAAACGCGGATTCCCTTCCGCGGGTGCGTTTCTGCAATGTGCTAGCATTTTAGGGGAGACAAGAACAAATTAAATCGATCTCGGCACTTTGCGGGTGGTTGCGGTAGATTTCGGATTCGACACTTATCAATTGGGCTGCGGCCCTTCTTGAACTTGCAACGACCGCCGATGGACTCACTGTAGTGACTCTGGTCACATTCCGCCATGTTCCGTCAGGGATGATACTAGGATTTTGATCCCCACTAACACGTTCGAGGACTCGTGGATGGATTCTCAGCCGATCCGTCGCTCTAATCCCAAGCCATTCGTCGTGGCTGCCCTCTACTTCCTTGCGTCTTGCATCTGGATTGCTGTGTCCATCAGCTTGGCGAAATACCTCTCGGTTGGCCCGAATGTCCTCAGATATCTCGGCATTCTAATGGGGTTTCTCTACGTTCTCGTCTCCACGGGCACTGTCTTTGTCTTGGCACATGGTCTTCATCAAGAAAGACAGACGCTCGAGAACACGGTCGCGGTTCGAACCGCGGCTTTAAAGCAGAGCGAAGCGCAATACCGCCAGCTTGAGCGGCAATTTCTGCAGGCCCAGAAGATGGAGGCTGTGGGCCGATTGGCGGCTGGCATTGCCCACGACTTCAACAACATGCTCGGTGTCATCCTCGGCTATTGCGAGGTGGCGAGGGGCCACATCGAGCCTGCCCACCCCGCGCAGGAGCATCTGCTTGAAATTCGCACCGCTGGGGAGCGGTCCATCGCACTCACGCGTCAACTCCTGTCATTTAGCCGTCAGCAGGTTCTCGAACCGCGCAATTTGAGTCTCAATTCCGTCGTTCACCACGCCAGCAGAATGTTGCTGCGAATGATCGGTGAAGATATCTCGCTCGTATTCCGGCCCACCGAGCCTCTAGGCAGCGCGTATGCCGACCTGGGCCAAATCGAACAAGTCCTGATGAATCTCGCCGTCAATGCACGGGACGCCATGCCCCGGGGCGGGAAAATCGTCATCGAAACCGCCAACGTGGATTTGGACGAAAACAGTGGCCAGGGTGATCAACCAGTCAAGCCTGGCCGTTACGTGACGCTGTCCGTGTCCGACACCGGCACAGGCATGGACGAAGCCACAATGGCAAAGGCTTTCGAACCCTTTTTTACCACCAAGGAGGCCGGCAAAGGCACCGGTCTGGGTCTCTCCACCGCTCGAGGAATCGTGAAACAGTGCGGCGGTTACATTTGGGCCAGCAGTGAGCCCGGTCGCGGCACGACTTTCAAGATTTATCTTCCATATGTTGATCAAGCGCCCGAAATCTTAATCCCCCGGCCCCAGGATCCTGCGATTCCCAGCGGCACGGAAACTGTTTTGGTGGTGGAGGACGAGGTTGCCCTCCGCAACTTGATTGTCCATATTCTGAAGGGCAAGGGATACACCGTACTCTCTGCCGATAACGCGGCGCGCACCCTCGACCTGGTGTGCCGCTATGACCGCCAGATCGACGTGCTCTTAACGGATGTCATCATGCCGGACCAAAGCGGTCCCGAGTTGGTATCGGAAATCAGAAAGCGATTTCCCCAACTCAAGGTTCTTTACATGTCGGGATACTCCAAGAACGCGATGGCGGAACAGGGCATTCTCAGTGGCGACTCGAAGCTCATCGTAAAGCCATTCTCAACACAGGCGCTGCTGACCAAAATACGCGCCGTCCTCGAATCCTGAAAAACAAGCGTCACGCTCCGCGCCACTCCTCAATCCGCCGTCTCACTTTTCCGGCGTTGGGGTCTCCAATTTCCTGACGTATTCTTAGCGCGGCTTCCGCATACTCGACCGCCTTCCCTCGTTCGCCAATTTCATCGAGCGCAAGGCTAATGTTCCAAAGCGCATTGCCTTCGCTTTGCCGGTGCCGGATGTTGCGGGCGATTTCCAGTTGCTGCCCATACAATTCGAGCGCGCGCGCGTGTTGTCCCAACCGGTAATGTGCGATGCCGAGATCACCTAACGCGATGCACTGCCCGCGCCAATCTCCAGTCTCTCGATCCACCCGCAGTGCTTGTTCGTGGTACGCAATGGCATGGGAGTATTCTCCCAGTGAGTGGCACGCGTTGCCCATGCTGCCGAGCGCATTAGCTTCACGGCGCCTGTCGTCGAGCGCCCGCGCGATCTGCAGTTGCTGCGTGAAGTATTCCATCGCGCGGCCGTACTCGCCCAATGCATCATGGGCATTCCCAAGGTTCGACAGATCCTGCAATTCACTGCGGCGGTCGCCCACCTCGCGCGCAATCTGCAGATGCCTCTCGTAGCACTCAATGGCGCGGCGGTACTCGCCCAGGCTCCTGTAGGCTGAACCGAGGTTGCCGAGATGTGCGCGCTCCGCGCTCCGGTCCATCAGGTGTTTCGCGGCCGCCAGCGCGTCCTCCCGCCAGCGAATGCGCTCGCCCGCAAGCTGGCGCGGAGCAAGGCAATGCGACCCTGCGTTCGGATAACCGCTGCACAACCCGGCAGCCTTTTTGTCGGTGAACATGCGCGCGACTGCCCAAGCCCTTCCTTCATTAATATTCGCGCGTTCCTGGTCGAGCATCGCATGTACACGCGTCAACGATTCGCCGCCATCCAGATAAAGATCGTCCGCGCCGCGAAGCAGGTCGCGGTAATACTCGGAATGGAGAAGGGCGGCATCGTCCCATCCGTCGGCCGGCATTTTCCTGCGCGCGAACTCGCGCATGACGGGATGCAGACCATAACGCAGGAGCTTTCCGTTCCTCTCCAACATCGCAAATTGTGTCAGGCGAGCAAGCGTGGCCTCCGCGGAAGCTGGGTCGGACTTCCAAACCGCCGACGCCGCGGCTGCATCGAACGTTTCCGGAAAGACGGTCAGTGTTCGCCAGCGTCGCTGTGTCTCGGCGTCCAAGCGCCCGTAGGTCAGGCTGATTACGGCTTCGGCCGTGCGGTTCTCGGCAGCCAGTAAATTGGCTCGGCTTTGCTCTGCCTCCAGTTCGCGACGGTATTGAGATGGGGCGATGTCGGCGTGCTCCCTGAGCGCAACCGCAGCCAGACGAAGCGCGAGCGGAAGATATTCGCAGAGATACGCGATCGCCTGCGCCTCTGCGCCGGTGCGGCGCGAAGCCCGCAAAAGCAACTCTTGTGCCGCCATGGGTGGCAGCGTTTTGAGGTCATTCGCGAAGCGCAGCCGGGAGGTAACCAGAAAGCAGCAACTCCGGGGCGGAAGGAGGGGCTTGACTTGCTCCACATCGCGGGCGTCGTCCATCAGCAGCAGAACACGCCTGCCATCCAGCACCGCGCGATATTCGATGGCCAGCGCGGGTTCTCGGTCCGGGAGTCTGGCTTCCGGCTCCAGGATCTGAATAACGCGAGCCATCGCCTCGTCCGGCGACAATGGAGTTTGGCTCGAGCCCAGCAGATTCAGATAGATTTGCCCGTCGGGGAACTGCGCTTTGACCTCATTAGCAAACGACAGTGCCAGCGCGGTCTTTCCCACTCCGGCCTGTCCGGTCAGCGCCAGAATATGCGTGGCCCGGCCTGCGAGGGTGGCCCGTAATTCGCTTAGTTCATATTCGCGGCCCGAAAGGTTTTCCGGCGGGTCGGGGAGTTGATGAGGAAGTCCGGCGACGGGACTTGCGCCCTGCGATTGGGAGCTGCTTCGCGCCGCGATTTCGCCCATGACTCCGGCTCGCGCACCGGCGATGCCGGCGGCGGCTTTCCTCGCCGCTTCTTCTTTCGGATTCATCCGCGCGCTCCGTGAGTTCCCATCGCACTAACAGGGTGTCACAGGTCGGCAATAGCCGTAAAGACAGAGGCGCTCAGAGGCACAACAGGGGAAGGATGGAACTGCAAGACATCTGGAAGGAATGGAGCCGACGATCAGACTTGAACTGATGACCTGTCGATTACGAATCGACTGCTCTACCAACTGAGCTACGTCGGCTTCCGGGCTGCCTATTCAGTTTACCAAATACTATATTTTAGCAAACTGTCTGGCCATTTCCGCCTGGGCCGTTTGGCCTTGACGAAGCGAGCCGGCGGCCCAGAGCGGACGGGGACACTAACTATCGAGGCGGCCGTGTTTCGATGAGCTCCTCCTCACGGTGTTGCCAATGGCTTCGCCTATTTTTCTCTGTGCGGTCGAGACATTCGCGCAGGATTGAAGCAAGGTGGCCGACAAACGGTTCCACCAGGCTGCCCCGAGGGCTGATCGGAAGCGAATAGAGCCGGACGCCACCTTGCGCAACCTCGCCCCAGCCTCCGAGAGGCACGTCAAGACCGGCTAGGCGGTGCTCGGCCAGAAAGACGGTCAATTCTCCCGGGTAAGGCCTGACACTGTACTGCACCATGCCCGCTTCGTAAATATCCGCAATCCTGGCTGTCGGCGCGGGTGCTGAGCCATTCGGCAGCAGGAGATGCCGAAGCCGAGTCCAGCCAAAGCGAGCCGAGTCCCTGATGCGGGCGATCTCAACGCGCAGTTTTTCCATGAAGAAGGTCCGTTTGCCCGCGCCCTCGGCCGCGGCGAGATTCTGAAGGTGAAAATAAGGATTGATCACGAAGCGATTGATCAGCCTCTGATGCAGCGGCAGCGGCCAGCGCATGGCGCGGAAGTTGTAAGTCTCAATCAGCGCGACCAGGCTGACCGTCTCGCCCACGTCGATGAGTTGCTGAGCCATCTCAAGGGCTAAAGTCCCGCCCAGGCAGTATCCACCAAGCATATAGGGACCGTGAGGCTGAACCTGCCGGATCTCGTGTACATACCGGCGTGCCACGTGCTCAAAGCGCCCATCAACGGCAGAACGGCCATCCAACGCCGCGGATTGCAAGCCGAACACCGGCTGATCGGCGCCCAGATGCGCCGCCAGTGAACGATAGAGCAGGATGTTGCCTTCCGCGGCGTGAACCAGGAAAAACGGCAGCCGTCCGCTGGATGGCTCGCCGGACAGCCCGCTGGCAGTTTCGTTCGATTGATTGATTGCAACCAGAGATTGCCACTCCTCCGAGTCGCTTCCACCGCTCAAGACACGCGCCAGCGCTCGCGGAGTCGATGCCTCGTAAAGGACTCCGAGCGGCGCGGTGCACCCGAGTTCACGCTTGATTTGGGAGAACAACTCCGCGGCTGCGATGGAATGGCCCCCCAGGGCAAAAAAGTCGTCGTCGGGCCCAACCTCGCGAAGCCGCAGGATGCGCCGCCAAATTGGCAGCAGCGCCTGAAGGACGCCGGACTCTTCCATAGTGGAGCCTAAGTGCGAAGGCGAGAATTGCCGCAGCGGCTCCGGTCCCGCGGATAAATCTGCGTAAGCCGGCCCGGCTGCACTGATCGGGTCCGCAGTCCAGGTATAGACAATCTCGTTGATCGCGGGAGCGTCGGCACGCTTGAGCCGGGCAAAGTCCAATACTTCGCGTGAGGGATTGGCTACGAGCTCCCGGAAGATGGAACCAAGAGTGTCCAGCCATTCCCGTATCGTGACGTCTTCAAAAAGTTGGGTGTCGTAGTGACAATGGAGTTCGAGGCTGCCTTCGTCCTCAACGGCGTTCAGATACAGCTCGAACGATTCGTAGCTCTTGGGATTGGCATCGTAGTCGACGGTGAATCCGGACTGTGGCAGTTCGTGGGGCCGGAACTTTTTGACGTTTGTGAGGCCCGCCGAGATTGGTGAGATGCCAAGCCCGGGCACTGTCGGATGCAAATCCGACAGCAAGCTGACCAGTGTAAAGATGCCGTGGTCGTGGGCGGCGAGAAACTCGCTTTGCACGCGCGTGAGAAACGTCCCCGCCGTCTCGCCCGCCCGCAAATCGACGGCGAACGGAAGAAGATTAACGCAGTGTCCGACAAGGCCAGGCTGGCCGATGTCGGGCTGCTCCGCAGTCGGCAGCGCGATCACAAAGCGCCGCTGCCGCGAAATTCGGGCAAGAAGGATGGAAAGGGAACTGAGCAGGATCGCAAAGAAACTACAGCCCTGTCTTGCGGCTAGTTCCCGGAGCCCATGCGTGACGGAATCCGGAATGGCGTGATCGATGCGCCGTGCGCTGAAGTCACGCCGCGCTCCTCTTGGGTGGTCGGCAGGCAACCGCAGCACCGGAAAACCGTTCTTGAACCTTGCATGCCAGTAACCCGCCGCGTCGGCGAATTCGGCGGCGCGCTGGCGCGCCATCACGTTCTGGACGTAATCGGCATAGCGCCTTGCGGGCTCGAGACTCGCCAATGTGCCTGAGATTTCTTCCGAGTAGAAAGCGCAGAGATCGTGGATGAGCACATCCAGCGACCAGCCGTCACAGATGATGTGGTGCGCCGTGAAAATAACCGCCGCGCGATCTGCTCCGAGCAGCACCATCTGGCAGCGGAACAAAGGGCCTGCGGGCAGTGGGAAGGCGAGCCCGGTTTCGTCGGCAATGAGTTGGTGGAGGCGCTCCTCTCGTGCGGATTCCTGGATCGAAGAAAGATCGGTGACTGGCACCGCGGTGTTGTGCGTCGGCGCAATCCTCATAAGGCCGCCGGTTTCATCGAAGCTGGCGCGAAGCGCGTCGTGCCGGTCAACAAGGCGTTCGACAGCGCGCGTCATTTTCTCGACCAAAAGTTTTCCGGTGAAACGCACCGTCATGGATTCGTTGTAGGAAGCCGACAGGCGTTCGGAGAGGCGCGATGAGGCAAAGATGCCGCGCTGCGGAACCGTGGATTCAACGTCCACCGCGGGGGAAGAAACCGGTGTCGATGCGTGACCCGTCGGCGGTTCGGCTCTCAACGGTTTTGAGTTCGTTCCCGCCGAAAGATTTGAACCAGCGGGAGCGGTGCCTGTTGGCTGATTCACGCCAGATTTTTCAAGGAGAGAAACCAGCCGCGCGATAGTGCGCGCCTGCTCGGCCACTACTTCCTCAAGAGGACTGCCATGCGGCCGCAGTAGGACTTCCGTCGCAGGCGGCGCAACGTGCCCCGGAGAAAGGAGTACAGCGGTTGGACCTGCCGAAGTATCAGAAAAAGCGCCCGCCGGCAGTATCGAGTCAAGGTGTGCCGCCAGCATCTCCACGTTCGGCCATTGATTCATCAGCTGGCTGAAGCTGACTTTGACGGAGAACTCCTTGCGGATGGCGAACGCGGCCTGCGTCAGGGAGAGCGAGTCCAATCCCTGCTCCATGAATGTGGCCGAAGTGGTAAGCTGTGCGCGTTCGCGTCCTAAGACAGGTACGAGCAGGTCAAGCACACGCGCGGCAATGCGCTCTTTGCGGGAACCGGGCAGCCTTGCTGCCGCGGCGTTTTGCGGCGGTGCGGACGGAACGGGCGCTGCGAACGGTATCTGAGCAGCTGAAGTCGAGCCCGTAGCCTGCATAATCGGCGCAGCGAGAGCCACCGCCGGATCGGCCCAGAACCGCTGGCGCTCGAAAGGATAAGTTGGCAAAGGAATGTGGCGGCGCTCCTCGTTTGCGTAGAAGGCATCCCAGTCGATGGCGACTCCGTTCTGCCAGAGAGAGCCGAGGGCAAGGAGAAGAGTTGCCCTCTCGGTGTTGTTCTCGTGTGTATCGGCAAGCGTGGGAATGGCCGTTGCGGGATGCTCGGGAGTGTAGTGCTGCCGAGCTAAGGAGCACAACGTGGCGCGCGGCCCGCACTCCAGGAACAAGTCATAATCTTGTTCTTTGAGGTACTGGATCGCCTTCGAAAACTCTACGGTCGCACGCGCGTGACGAGCCCAGTACGCAGGATCGGTGGTTTCGGCGGCTGTAATCGGGCAGCCCGTAACGGTCGAGACGAATGGCCTGACGGGTGCGTGCAATTCGATTTTCGCCACTGCCTCGCGCAGCGGCTCAACCACCGGATCCATCATGACAGAATGAAACGCATGCGAGGTATGCAGGTGGCGGCAGCCAATTTGTCTGGCTTCCAGTTGCTTCTGGAATTCGGTGACGTCGGCTTCCGGCCCGGAGACGACGCAGAGAGCGGGCGCGTTGTCGGAGGCAATTTGAAGTTCAGCCGGAAGAATGTTCGCGATCAACTGCACGCTGCTGTTTACCGCCATCATCGACCCGCGCGGGAGGTTCTGCATTAGGCGGCCGCGCAGAGCGACGATGCTGAGAGCGTCTTCCAGCCTCCACACGCCCGCGAGCGTGGCAGCGACAAATTCTCCAATGCTGTGTCCCGCCATCAGGGCGGGCTCGATGCCCAGGTTCTGCCAAAAGCGTGCCAGCGCGTATTCGATTACAAAAATCGAAGGCTGCGTGAAGAATGTATCCTGCAGCGAAATCTGTGCGGTTTTTTCGTCTCCGCTTCGCGGATAGAGAACCTCACGCAGATCGCGGCCCAAATGAGGAGTGAGGCATTCGCAGCAATCATCTACCACAGCTCGGAACAAAGGCTCGTCCTCATAGAGGTTAAGGCCCATGTTGACGTATTGCGTGCCCTGCCCTCCGAAAAGAAAAACAATGGGAGGATTTCGCCGTTCACAGCGTTTGCTGCCCGCGCGCAACGGATTCGGCTGCCGCAGGAGCGTGGCGGCTTCGGCCGGATCGGCCGCGACCACGAACCGGCGGTGTGCCATCTGCTTGCGCCCGGTTTGGAAAGTGTAGGTGGTGTCCGCAAAAGTTTCCGGCGCAGCGCTCGCAAGATGCTCCGCTAACGCATTGCTGTAGGCCGTAAGCGCCGCCGGGGTTTTTGCCGAGAGTGGCAAAAGCTGAAGCGGCCGCGAAGCGCCCGTGGCTCTTGGCGCCGGCGCTTCTTCCAGAATGACGTGGACGTTGGTTCCCCCAAAGCCAAACGAGCTGACCGCTGTGCGGCGCACTTGCTCTCCACGAGGGAACGGAGTGAGCTTGTCGGCCATCACAAACGGGCTGCTGGCAAAGTCGATCTTTGGATTCGGCTTCTTGAAATGCAGCGTCGGAGGAATTTGTTCCCGATAAAGCACGAGTGCGGCTTTGATCAGACCCGCGACTCCGGCAGCATTCGTCGGATGGCCTATGTTTCCTTTGATGGAGCCGAGATAGCAGAACCGCTTCTTGTCCGTCTTGCTTTCAAATACGCTGCGCAGCGCTTCGAATTCGATAGGATCGCCGACAGGTGTGCCTGTACCATGTGCCTCGATGTAGCCGATTGTCTCGACGGGAACGTCGGCGTTGGCCTGGGCCAGAGCGATGACCTCCGCCTGGCCTTCTACGCTTGGCGCCAAGAACGAAGCAGGTCGCGCTCCATTATTGTTCTTCCCCGAGCCGCGAATGACGGCATAAATTGTGTCACCATCGGCCAGAGCATCGGCAAGTCGCTTGAGCACCACCACGCCCGCACCGTCGCAAAACATAGTTCCGGTGGCGTCGGCATCGAACGGACGGCAATGGCCATCCTTCGCGAACGTTCCTCCCTCCTGATAGAGGAACCCGCTCTTCTGTGGCACCGTGATATCGACGCCGCCCGAGAGCGCGACGTCACACTCATAATCAAGGAGCGAGCGATAAGCCTGGTCGATCGTCAATAGCGTGGTTGAGCATGCGGTGTTCATGCTCACAGCGGGGCCACGCAGATCCAGTAAATATGCGGTCCGGAGCGCGATATAGTCTTTCTGATTGCCGTATTCGACGGCCAACTTGCCGGCGATGGCCAGTAATTCAGGGCGGGTCAACAAATTGGTCGTGTAGTAGTGGTTGTCGCCGATGCCGGCAAACACGCCGATCCGCCCCTTGTATCGCTCGGGGTCGTATCCTGCGTTCTCAAGTGCCTGCTGTGCCAGTTCGAGGAAGACGCGCTGCTGCGGGTCTGTAACCTGGGCTTCAATTGGATTGATGCCAAAAAATGCCGCGTCGAAAAGATCGGCCCCTTCGATCAATCCGCGCGCGCGGATGTAGTCGGGATCGTGGCGAAGTTGTTCGTTAATTCCGGGTCCCAGTTCCTCGGGTGAAAAAAATGAAATAGATTCGACGCCATTGCAGAGGTTGCACCAGAGCTGATCGAGATTCGTTGCGCCTGGAAACCGGCCAGTCATGCCGATCACCGCGACAGCGTTATTGGCAGGATCGCTCTCTCCCCGCGAATGTCGCTGCAGTTCCCGCCGCGAGTTCTCCTTGGGACGGTGCTTGCCGCTGGGCGGCGATTGGCGATGATGGCTCGAGCGACTTTCAGCGTCGGCAAGAAGATCAGACTTGCTTTCATTTGCTTCCAGAAATTCCGCGAGTTTCGCAATCGTTGCGTGCTGAAAAATCTTGACCGGCGGAATTTCACGCCCGAAGCCGCTCTCATATTGGCGTGCCATGCGGACCGCCGCCAGCGAATTGCCGCCGAGATCGAAGAAGCTGTCGTCGATGCCTATCGCTTCAAGTTGCAGCAACTCACACCAGAGATTCGCCAATTGTTTTTCGACGACGGTTCGCGGGGCGATGAAGTCCTGGGCCAGAACCGGACGCTCACCCTTTGGCTGAGGCAGAGCATTGCGATCGAGCTTGGCGTTCGGCGTCATCGGAAACTTTTCCAGATGTACGAAAACCGGCGGGACCATGTAGTCGGGCAGCGTGGTCTTTAGCGCCTGTATCAAGGAGGTCGCACTCAGGCCGGCGCGGCCCGTATAGTAGGCGGCCAGCCGTCTCTCGCCGGGCCGATCCTCGCGAAGAATGACGATGGCCTGCGCGATCCCGTCGATTTTGGCGAGGGCGCTCTCGATTTCTCCTAGTTCAATGCGGAAACCGTTAAGCTTCACCTGGTGGTCCAGCCGCCCCAGAAATTCCAGCGTGCCGTCGTTGCGCCAGCGGACCTCGTCTCCTGTACGGTAAAGCCGTGCATTGGGATCGTCACCAGTGGGGGCGCTAGCAAACCGCTCCGCAGTCAATTCGGCGCGCTTAAGGTACCCGCGTGCCAGGCCAGCGCCGCCAATCCAAAGTTCGCCTGCCGTTTCCCGCGCAACTGGTTCCCGGTTTTCATCGAGAATGTGAAATTGCGTATTGGCAATGGGCAACCCGAGCGAGATATAGTCTGCGGAAGTGACCCGATCAGTCGAAGACCAGACCGTAGTCTCGGTCGGCCCATACATGTTCCAGAGTTCGCGGCACCGTGGAAGCAGTTGCCGCGCGAGGTCTGCGGGAAGCGCTTCGCCGCCGCAAAAAATTCGCAGGTCGTTCTTGCCTTTCCAGCCGCTTTCGATCAGCATGCGCCACCGGGATGGTGTTGCCTGCATGACTGTGACAGCGTGCTGCCTGAGCAATCGGGCGAGTTCTCGCCCATCGGAAGCCTGTTCGGTGGTCGCGATGGCAATTCGCGCGCCACACGTCAGAGGAAGAAGCAGCTCGAGAATTGAGATGTCGAATGAAGTCGTGGTAACCGCCAGGATCGTATCGGAAGCAGCCATTCCCGGTGTCTCCGCCATCGACAACAGGAAATTGGCCAGCGCGCGCCGGGGGATCATCACTCCCTTCGGTTTTCCCGTGGAACCCGACGTATAGATAAGGTAGGCAAGATGCTCCGGCTCGCGGTTCACTGAGAGGTTCGTCGGCGGAAATTTGGAGAGCGCCCTGCCCTCCCGGTCGAGCAGAATCACCCGCGCCGTCGTCTCCGGCAATCTCTCTCGTTCGGAGGAATGCGCCAACACGATTGGCGCCGCCGAATCGGCCAGCATGAATGCCAGACGGTCCTTCGGAAATTTAGGGTCGAGCGGCAAATAAGTCCCGCCCGATTTGAGGATGGCGAGGAGACTTACGACCGAGTGGAACGAACGATTGAGACATACCCCGACCAGAGTCTCGGATACGACTCCTTGGTTCAGCAGGAATCGCGACATGCGGTTTGCACGGGCATTCAACTCGCTATAGGAAATTTGCTCCGAACCCACTGTCAAAGCTGGAGCATCGGGCGTGCGCTCAACTTGTTCTTCAATGAATTCGTGCGGGCCGCGGCCCAGAGCGTAGTCGCGCCGGGCACCGCACCAAGGAAACACGTCACCCATTCCAGCCTTTGTAGACATTAACAGACAATTCTGGCGTAACGAAGGAGCCCGGCCCCGCGCTCCGGTCGCTCTGCAAGCCCTTTATTCCTAAGTATGTGCTGAGACGAAAAGACACGGTTAGTGACGTTAGTCACGGTTCGCGGAAAATTGGAGCCGTCCACCTGCAACGCGAGACCACTTTGCGGGCGCGCGATTAATGATCCGTGCGCACAATTCTGTGAGTCATCGGTCAAATTGTTTTCTGATGCAGGTTTGACGGGATGCGAAAACGTCGCACGGGGGCGCAGTCGGTCGACGTGCCGCCAGCCCTGTCGGTTTTCGTCGGAAGAAGTCGACAATCAAAAGGCCGGCAATTCAGACTTCAAGGTCATCCGGCACATGCGAGGAATGAGACACGACCGGCTCCGTATCCCGATATTGTGACTTTGATATCCTTGCGCACGGCTGGAGTGGCTACCAGCTTTGCGATATTTTCGGGACGCTCGCGCTGGCTAAGATAAACGTGCCCGAGTTTTACATGTGGAACGCCCTCAGCCGCGAACAGGGAAGCGCAAATGTTCAGGATTTCCTGGAAATTGTCGGCGATCGAAGAGTCCAATTTCTTGGCCACGAGCGATTCTTTAACCGCGGCGGGTGGGATCATCGACAACGCCCCTCCCGAATTTGCCGCAAACTCCAGATCGCAGACGCAAACCGCGAGCACTTCGCCCTCGTTGCCTTCATAGGTGGCCGTGACGCAGGGCTGAACGGCGGGGATTGTGAATGGCGCGATTTTTTCGCTGGTAACGTCGCGGTTTAGCATCTGCCGGAGCAGCGTTGGCAGTTTGTTGAGGGCATCTGCGGTATCTACAATTGTATGAATCACGTGTTAAATCCAGTCTGCCGGCCTGCGAGGTCTTGCTGACCGCCATCCCTCGCTTGTCAGCTGTTCAAGATAGGGTGCAACGCACTGCGAAACGCTTCAGCCGTGAAAGGGCTTGGTGATCAGGAACAGAGCGCCCTCCTCAAGTGCTTTCACTTTCATCTCAGCCGATGACTCCGACGTCACAAAGCCGAATTTGACCGCTGTGCCATCGCTTTTGAGTTTCTGCAGCAATTCCAGGCCATTCATCTCCGGCATGTTCCAATCGCTGAGAATCAGGTCAAAGCTCTCGGATTTGATCGCCTCCAACGCGCCAACTCCGTTTCCAGCCTCTTTCAAATCATGACCGGCATACCCGGCTTCGCGCAGGGTCCTCCGCACGATCATACGCATCGTCTTGCTGTCATCCACGATCAAGATGTTCATCGTCGAATCCTCGCTTATTTGGGGTCTTCAATTAACCGGACGGTAAAACAGCCTGCGTCGGTCGAAAAAGTCGCGCTGTCAAGGAGCTTTTCGCCGCAGACTGTGATCTTGTAGTCCTTCCCCTCAATAATTGTCGGCGCGCTCATCGTGATGCCGGCGGGCAGGACTGATTTAAGATTCCCCGCGATGACATTGGCCAGTTCGCCCACCGTATCGCGGACGTCTTCGTTAAACTCGTTCAGATCGTCCGCCTGCATGAATCGTTGCGCAAAGGCCACCGCTTCCGGCCGGCCGCATTCGAACTCGAACGCGCCTTGCCAGCCGCCGCCGAATCCGACCAGGGCGGTGACCGTCTCCTGATGTGTATCCTTGTGCTCGGCTGGAGCGACCTCTGTCGCCAGCATGGTGCGAAACAAACTTGTCACAGCCTCATCCACCGCTGCGTGATAGGCGGTTTGCATTGGCATCGACATCCTTACGATCCCCCGCTGCCGAAAGAAACTTGGCTATGCTATATCGGTACTTCTGCCGGAGATCTTTATTGGATAAAGGCAAATCGCCTTGCCAGCTCGCACATTTTCTAACCGGACGCTAACCTCCGCCGCTTTCCCATGACCGCGAGACATCACTTTCTCTAGTCCACTTCTAACCCGCGTGCCAGTTCGATCCTTCCCCGTAAACCAAAGTAACCATCCGGCGGCGCGCCCCGTCTCGCTGCACGGAAATTGCAGGAAATAAATGCTTTGTTTGATTGTCCTTGTCCAATATTTGGCAAATGGTTTGCACAAACCTTCGTTTTCAGTGAATCCATCGAATTCCTTTCTGAAGGAGATGCATGCAGGACGACGAAGCAGTCCGCGAATTTCTGATTGAGAGCAACGAGAACCTCGCCAAGCTGGATCGCGAACTGGTGGAACTGGAACAGAAACCTGGTGACACCAATCTGATCGCCAGCATTTTTCGTACGATTCACACCATCAAAGGCACTTCCGGATTTTTCGGATTCTCAATTCTCGGGTCCATCACTCATATCGCCGAGAACATCCTCAGCCAGGTCCGCGACAAGCAGCGCGAACTGACGCCGGAAATCGTTTCTCTGATTCTGGAAACGGTGGACGCAGTCAAGGCAGTCCTCACCGCTATCGAGTCGAACGGCGCCGAGGGGCAGGACGTTTACCAGGAACTTCGTGAGCGGCTTACGGCGGTCCACAAGGCATGTGGGTCGCTGGCCTCCGCACCGGCCGTTAAGGCCTCAACCGGCAGTCAACCGATAAATAAGGATTCTGTCGCACCACAGTCTCCCGTTCCCAGCCCCCCAACGCCGGCCAGTCATCCCGCACCCGAAGTTTCCCCGTCGACCGCTGAGACTCTGCACAACGAGGGTGTGCACAAGGAGAAGGAGCAGGAAGTGGTTGCCTCTGCGGTCCGGACCTCGACGATCAGCGACTCCACCATCCGGGTCGATGTCACCCTGCTCGACAAGCTGATGAACCTGGTCGGGCGAGCTGGTCCTGGCCCGCAACCAGATTCTGCAGGTCTCAGCCTCGCAGGAGACGCGCTTTCACTACCACTTCCCAGCGGCTCAATCTGATCACCACCGAACTGCAGGAAAGCGTGATGAAGACGCGCATGCAGCCCATCGGCATGGTGTGGGGCAAGCTGCCGCGCGTCGTGCGCGATCTGGCTGCCGCTTGCGGCAAGCAGATTCAGATCGAAATGGATGGCGCGGAAACCGAACTGGACAAGACCATCATCGAAGCCATCAAGGATCCGCTCACCCACATCGTGCGCAATTCCTGCGACCACGGCATCGAAATGCCCGAACTTCGCGTTCAGAAGGGAAAGACTCCGCAAGGCCGGTTGGCGTTGCGTGCGTTTCATGAGGGCGGGCACGTCAACATCGAAATTGCCGACGACGGGGCAGGCATCGATGCGGAAAAAATCAAAGCGAAAGCTCTGAGCAAGGGCCTCATCCGCGCCGAACAGCTCACACACCTTAGCGAACGGGAAGGCCTGAACCTCATCTTCCTGCCCGGCACTCTCCACGGCTGAAACCGTAACCAGCATTTCCGGACGCGGCGTCGGCATGGATGTGGTCAAGACCAACATGGAAAAAATCGGCGGCAGCGTGGACCTCTCCTCCACTCTCGGCGAGGGCACCACGATCCGCATCAAGATTCCGCTCACGCTCGCCATTATTCCCGGCCTGGTTGTAACTCTGCGCGCCCCCGATGGAGACAGCGCTGCGGAAGAGCGCTTCGTGATTCCTCAAGCCAGCTTGCTGGAACTGATTCGGCTGGAAGGCGAGCAAGCACGCTCCCAGATCGAGAACGTTCACGGCACGCCAGTCTACCGGCGGCGCGGAAAGCTCCTGCCGCTGGTTTATCTCAACCGCGTGTTGCAGGTGGTGGAAGAAATCCAGCACGCGGACATCGTCAACATTGTGGTCTTGCAGGCTGAGAACCATCAATTCGGCCTGGTCGTGGACGGCATCAGCGATACCCAGGAAATCGTAGTCAAACCTTTGGGCAAACAACTGAAGGGCCTGAATTGTTATGCCGGCGCCAGCATCATGGGCGACGGCAGGATCGCGCTCATTCTCGACGTGCTCGGCCTGGCCCAGCGCGCTGGCGTGATCAATGAGATCCGGGACCGCTCCATGGCGGAGCGAAAGCGAAGAGTCGAAAAAATCAACGACAGAGAAGAAAACATTCCTGGTTTTTGCCGGACCCAGCGAATGCCGTATGGCCGTTCCGCTCGACCGCGTCGCGCGCCTGGAGGAACTGCCGGTGTCGCAGGTCGAGCAGGCTGGCACGCAATGGGTGGCGCAATACCGCGGAGAGATTCTGCCGCTCGTCGATCTCGGACTGGCCGTGGAGGAAAAGCGCGAGCGAATGCGGGTTCGGGATGTCT
>CAWDPB010000060.1:0-8824 GCA_963804075.1 uncultured Acidobacteriaceae bacterium
GTACAGGGCCTCACTTAGGAAGCAGACTTATTGATGCTTATCGCATCATGTTTGCCTCGCGCCGCGTGGACGACCGCGAGTCCCCGCTCAAGCGGCAGCAGAAAGTCTTCTTCCAGATTTCTGGCGCCGGACACGAAGCCGTCGGCGTCGCCGCTGCCTTTGCGCTCAAGCCCAGCTACGACTGGTTCTTTCCTTATTATCGCGACCGCGCTCTCCTTCTCGGCTTGGGCGCCACTCCCTATGAAATGCTGCTGGGCGCGGTCGGCGCTGCCGACGACCCCAATTCCGGCGGCCGCCAGATGCCTTCGCACTGGGCGCACAAGCGGCTCAACGTCTTCAGCTCAGTCTTCGTGCACCGGTACGCAGGTTCTACATGCCGTCGGATGCGCCGAGGCCGCCCGTTACTTCACGAGCCGTCCCAATGCGGCCCGAAAAGCCGAGGGTGATTACCGCCAGTTCAAGGATGTCCAGTTTCACGGCGACGAAATCGCCTACGTCTCGCTCGGCGACGGCACCACCAGCGAAGGTGAAGTCTGGGAAGCGCTCAACACCGCCTCCAACCGCCGCCTTCCCGTTCTCTTTTGCATACAGGACAACGGGTACGCCATCTCCGTCCCGTCGAAGTGCAGACTTCCGGCGGCAATATCTCGCGATTGGTTTCCGGCTTCCCCAACTTTCATTTCGAAGAAGTTGATGGCACGGACCCGGTCGTTACCTATGCGGCGTTTCGGCGGGCGGCGGAGCTATTGCCGCGCCGGGAATGGTCCCGCGTTTGTTCATGCGCACGTCATCCGCCCCTATTCGCATTCTCTGTCGGACGATGAGCGGCTCTACCGGCCGGAGAGCGAGCGCGAAAGCGATGCGGCGCGCGATCCCGTGCCGCGTTTACAGATGTTTCTGCTGCGCGAGGGCATCCTCGACGAAGACGGCATCAACAAGCTGGAAAAGGAAGTCGAAGAGCAGATTCAGGCCGACGCCGACCGCGCTCTCGATGCGCCGCTGCCGCAACCGGAGACCATTTATAACTTCGTCTATTCGCCCGATCTCGATCCGACTTCGGCGCAGTTCGATACCCAGCCGGCATACACTGCGCCGGAGACGGTTGAGAACCGCCCTGCTATCTCGCAACCAAAAACGATGGCAGACCTCATCAATGCCACGTTGCGCGACGAGATGCGGCGCGATGAGCGAATCATCACTTTCGGCGAGGACGTTGCCGACTGCAGCCGTGAAGAATACCTCGCGCAGAAGCTGGTGAAAGGCAAAGGCGGAGTGTTCAAGCTCACGTCAGGACTGCAACATGAATTCGGCCCCGATCGCGTATTCAATTCGCCGCTGGCGGAAGCCAATATCGTTGGCCGAGCTGTCGGCATGGCGGCGCGCGGACTGAAACCCGTGGCCGAAATTCAGTTCTTCGATTACATCTGGCCGGCAATGATGCAGCTGCGCAGCGAAGTGGCTCTGATGCGCTGGCGGTCGAATAATGCTTTCTCGTCGCCGCTGGTTGTGCGCGTTGCCATTGGCGGCTATTTAACCGGAGGCGCTATTTACCATTCGCAATGCGGCGAAAGTATCTTCACGCACATTCCCGGCCTGCGCGTGGTGTTTCCGTCGAATGCGCTCGATGCCGCGGGCCTGCTTCGCACAGCGCTTCGCTGCGACGATCCGGTGCTTTTCCTCGAACACAAACGGCTGTACCGCGAGCCATTTGGGCGCGCGCCTTATCCGGGGCCCGATTACATGATCCCGTTCGGTAAAGCGAAGGTTGTTCGGCCTGGAACCCACCTTACCGTGATTACTTATGGGGCCGTGGTTCCGCGCGCGCTTCAGGCGGCGCAAAAACTAGAACACGATCACCATATTAATGTTGAGATCATCGACCTGCGATCACTGAACCCGTTCGACTGGGAGACAATCTCGGCGTCGGTGAAGAAAACCAACCGCGCGCTCATTGCTTATGAAGATTCGCTGAGCTGGGGATATGGCGCCGAAATCGCTGCCCGCATCGCCGACCAGTTATTCCACGAACTCGATGCGCCAGTGAAGCGCGTGGCCGCGACCGACACGTTTGTTGGCTATCAGCCGATTCTGGAAGATGCCATCCTGCCGCAGCCGGACGATCTGTTGCGAGCGATGAAGGAGCTGGTGGAATTTTAGAAGAGCGGGCTATGGGCTCTGGGCGTTCGGCTCTGGGCAGGATGACACGAGTCATT
Source organism: uncultured Acidobacteriaceae bacterium (assembly GCA_963804075.1). Classification (GTDB taxonomy): domain Bacteria; phylum Acidobacteriota; class Terriglobia; order Terriglobales; family Acidobacteriaceae; genus Acidiflorens. The sequence continues at coordinate 2,214 of CAWDPB010000060.1, forward strand.
CGCGAGCGACCAAACCTCGCTCATTGCTGCGCAGCCAAGTCGGCCAGCTTCTTTAGTCTGACGCTCGCGTCATTGGCAGCATCCTGCCGAAGCCATCCTAGGTGGCCCGCGCCATAGACCACTAGAATCCTGTCGTTTGGGGAATCGATTAGCCTGACAATATTGCTATAAATGCGAATATTTCTCTGATACCAGGCTGCCAGCAGGTCCGGTCCTGCATAGTCGTAAGGATCTCCATAGGGCACGGTGGCGAAATACAAGGCCATGTCTTTGGCCGCCCTCGAATCGGAATTCATGTGCTCCAACATCTCGAGCACCGTATGCGCCCGCAAGAAATCGTCGTCCTCCTTCACCATTGTGCCCCAGCCCGCAGTGACGGCGTCGAGCTTCTCGTTACGGCCGTTGGCCTTCGCGTAATTGACCACCCGCTGCATCGGGAAATCTCCTTCTTCATTGACCGGGTAGATCGCGTGATGGCCAAGCTCTTTCGCCAGACGAGATCCAATCTGGTCAATCTCATTACGTGACAGCGTGTATTTGCCGCCGACGTAATCGGCGTATTCTTTTTCGACACGCTGGCTGCCGAAATCGGCTTCGATCGCGATCTTGGTGGGATGGAACCTCTTCAACACTTCAATTAGTTCGGTGATTTCCTGCTGGCGTTTGGGCGCCAGAACATCGTCGGCTTGCATGTTATGAATATCGCGGCCTGGATTCGACATGTGATAGGTCCCAAGCACCAGAATCTCCGGGCGTGCGCCCAATTGCGCCCAACAAGGCATCGAGACAGCCAGGATCACCAGAAAGAGATGAAGCTTCCTCATATTTCCTCCAATCTGAAATACGAGTGTTTGCCGGACGAAGTTCCCGAAGATCGGGACCAGCCGAGACGTTAGCGAGTTTGATCGCTGCTGCTAAATCGCGCTGGTGGGCTAACCATTCTCCTCTGGGATGGAGCCACACTATCAGGATTTCGTTAGCTCTTCTTGGACCGGCTTGGGCTGCTCGAACCTCGTCCGCCAAAGTTGAAGCCCCAGGGACCTCCGCCGAAGCAGAGCAGGGCGAAGGCGATGGTGCCGACTGCCAGCGGGAATTCGTATCCCATTGGACCCATCAGGCCATTCTTGAAATGGACTTTCCAGATCGCAACGCCCATCTCGATTACGATGGCGAGCGAGAAGAAGCGCGTGAACAGGCCCAGCACTATGCCGATGCCGCCGACGAATTCCGTTCCAGCGGAGAGGAAGGCCATCCATTTAGGCAGGCCGAGCGAGCCGACCATTTCCATGTGGTGATGAAATCCGCCGAATACTTCGTGGTATCCGTGCGCGATCATAATCGCGCCCAAAACCAGGCGCATTGCGAACTGGGCAAAAGGCTGAGCACGATTGAAGGAGTCGAAATTCAAGGTTGACCTCCGCGCCGGAACTCCGGAATGGAACCGATTAAGGTAGCAGAAAGGCGCGCTCTGGCTTGCGGAGCTGGAGGGTAAAGAATCGAGAAAGGCACTGTTCTGAGGGTTCGCTTTTCGCCTTAGTTGGGATTATCCCCCCTCCAAGCGATCTATTAGAATCAGACATTTAGCGCCAATGCTACCGCTAGATCTTTGAGGAATAAGGGATTGCACGCAAAATATTGAACGCGTAGGACTTAGTGGATTTCACTCCTTTGGGGAAGCTCCGCCAAAGTGTTTTGGCTCGGGGACCAGGGAGCGGAAACGCCCGGCGGGATGCCGGCGCTACAGACTTACTTACCACTCGGAATAGGGCTTGCCGTCGCTGCCGATGCGGTTGGAGGCGCTGTGCACACCGTAAATGCCGGCATCGGTCTGGTAGAGCGACAAGATCGACGGCGGGTCGTCTTCCGTCACCCAAGTATTGCTGCCGGTAATGTCGTCGGGAACTTTCTCGATGTATCCGGCTTGTTTCAGGTCTTCCAGAGAGTGGGGCGGCTTTTGCTTATCCAAGGTGTACTCAAAGATCATTTGATTCAGGGTCAGCAGGCTGGTGCGGAAGGAGTCCTCTTGCTTGCGGCGAACGGTCTGGCTGTAGATGGGCATTGCAATGCCGAGCAGGATAAGCAGCACGCAGATCACGACCAGCATTTCAACCAGCGTGAACCCGCCACTGCCGCGATTGATTCGCCTTCTCATTTCGACTGCGGAGTTCCCCACTCCGAATACGGCCTGCCGTCGCTGCCCATCTCATTGGAGCCACTGTGGACCGAAGCAATGCCAGCCTGATCGGGGTTCCAGGCGTTCTGCGGGTCTTCCTGCTCCGTGACCCAAGTCGTATTATTGCCCGTAATGTCGTCGGGAAGCGCTTTCAAGTATCCTGCCTGCACCAGATCGTCGAGCTGTTGCGGCGCAAACCGCTTGTCCTCGGAGTAGCGCTGAATGACCTCGTTCAGGGTCGACAAATTGCTGCGAAACTTCGCTTCCTTGGCCTGCTGGATGCTGCGGTTGTACATGGGCAAGGAGATCGCCATGAGCACCATCACGATGGCGATGACGATAATCATCTCGATCATCGTGAATCCGCGCTGCCCGGCTTTGACTCTGAATTTCATCTACCAGTCCTTGTACTTTGTGCCATCCAGAGCCGTGCCCTGCGATTTGCTGTAGACATCGAAAACATTCTGTTCGTCCCAGGAATCGGACGTTGGATCGTCTTGCATGGAACGCATCCCCCACTCTGCCTTGCCAGTCATGGGATCGACGGGGATCCGGCGCAGGAATCGCAGCTTCTTTGCGGACACATCCTCGCCCTTCACCAAGGTGTCGAGGTCGGGCGGGTAGTTGTCGCTGCCCAGCTTGGTCTTAAACGCGCCCAGGTCGGCTGCGGCTTTATAGCGGTCGATGGCGTCGCGCAACATCCACAAATCCTGGCGCAGCTCTCTTTCGCGTTCTCTCTGAATCATGAACCGGGCGCTGGGCAATGCCATCGTCGAGAGGATGAGAAGAATGGTGGTGGCTACGATCAGTTCGATGAGCGTGAAGCCGCCCTGGCGGCGCCTGGCCGCCGGCGCGATCAGCGGCATGTTATCCGGATGGTTCATAACGCACTCAACTTCACTGAATGGTAACGGCAGCCTCAGCCCCATTCATGGGGATGGGCTGCATTGCCGGATCGCGAGCTCCGCCCCGAGTAATGACAAGCGCGGACTGGCCGGGCGCCTTCGCCATCATGGTCAGCGTAACCACCGCGCCCTGACCGGATACGGCACCCGCTCCGGGAGGCCGGGACGCGGTTATCTGCAGCGTGCCGCTGGCTGGATCGTCGCGGAATGCCAGGGCAACGGTCTGCCCGTCCTGCGATAGGAATCCGCCGTTCGAAACATTCAGCACCTGCAGCTGGTTCGGGTCGTAGCTTAATTGTACCGGCACCGAGTACACGTTTTGACCGCCGGAAACCATTACGTTGACGGTGAACGTGGAGCCCTTAGCCTGAGTCATGGACGGCGGATCGAACATAAACGATCCTCCGGGGGCCGCGGAAACGGCGCGCAATCCCGCATTCTGTCCGTTGGGCGGCATTTGCGCGGCCGCCCCTGGAGGTGTGGCCGGCGCGGGCGGTTGGGCCGCTGGCGCGCTGACTGGCGCCACCCTTGGATTGCCCAGCCTCAACTGGATGGAATTAGCCGTCCCCACATCGAGCAGTTCGTTGCTTCGCGACGGTTCCGATGCGCGAATAATGTGCGGCACCAGAACGAAGACGATTTCGTCCTCCTGGTGTTCCGTGTTGGTTTGCGAGAACAAATACTTCAGGATCGGAATCTGGGACAGGCCGGGAATTCCGGAGAGCGCCTTGGTTTGCTGATCTTCCATGAGGCCGCCGAGGATGTTGACTTCCCCATCCCGCAAGCGGATATCGTGCTCAACTTTGCGCTGCCCGATCACGGGCTGGCTGATGCCGCCGATGCTGACGTAGGAAGTGACGGAGGAAACGTCGAGCGACAATTTCATGCTGACTTCATGATCGGCGTGAATGCGCGGGGTGATGTCGATGTTGACACCGACGTCGATGTATTGAAATTGAGTGTTGGTCAAGGGGCTAATGCCGGCGCCGACGCTGCCAATACCCGAGGAGAACGATCCGGTCGCGATGGGGACGCGTTCGCCGATCTTGAGCGTAGCCTTCTGGCCGTCCAAAGCGCGGACCTGCGGATTCTGGATGATCCTCGACGTGCTGTCGCTGAGCAGGGCGGTTGCCGTGGCTTGCGGAATCGTCACCTGAAAATCGGTCGCATTCAGGTTGTCGAAGGTGTTCAGGTTGATTCCGTTTTGCGACGTGGTCGATGACGTAGTGGGGGTAGTGGTCGAGCTCGTGGTCGGCGTAGTGGAAATGTTGGCCTGCAACTGCACGGCGACGTTGGTCGGCGGGCTGATACCGAGCTGCTTCATCTTGTCGCGGCTGACTTCCAAAATGGCCACGTCAATCACCACTTCGGGCTTGGCCTTGTCGAGATCGTCGACTAACTTCTGGGCCAGGGCGACCTGATCGGGAGTTCCGCGGACCACGATGGCTCCCTGGGAGGGCAATTGCTGAATGCGGCTCACTTCAAGGATGGTGCGCATCGCGTTGACGACATCCTGCAATTCGGTTGGCTGGGAAAGATTGGAAAGATAAAAAGTTTTGAGAACGTTTTGTTCCAGCTCTTTCCGCTTTGCGGGATTGTCTTGCGCGACAAAAATCGTGTTCGGCGTTACCGGGCGCCAGAACGTCTTCGTTTGAAACGAAATGATGGAAAGCGCTTCTTCAAGCGAAACGCCGTTCAGCTCGATGCGCACCTGGCGCGCCGTATAGTCGGGATCGAAAAGAACATTGACGCCGGCCAGCTTGCCCACGGTCTCGTAGATGACGTTGCTTTTTTCTGTCATCTTCAGCGTGATGGGTGCGCTGGAGATGGGAGCGAGTTGCACAGGGCCTTGTGCCTTGGAGAGCAACTTGCGCAGTTCCGAATTTCCGCCGGCGGAAGCCTGCGGCTGGGCGTCCGGCCCGTCCTGCAACATCCTCAGCGTGCGGCGAAGTTCCTGCTGCGCGATGAACGAGGAGGGATCGATGGTCAACGCCTTCTCAAACTCGGTCTTGGCCTCATCGAGCTTGTTGGCATCGAGTGCGATCTGCCCGCGATGCACATGAGAAGCCGCGGCTAGAAAGCGGTTGCGCTCGTAGGCGGCCCGGAATTTTATGTCCTTGGGCTGAAGGTCGTAGGCTTGTTTGAAAAACTCGTAGGCTTTTTCGTAATCCTGCCGCGCTTGTGCGTCGTAGCCTTTGTCATATAGCTTCTTGGCGGAATCGGCGGCAAGCCCAGGCAGTCTCAGGCACAAAATAAGTAGAACGAAAATAGTCGGACGCATGATCCGTTTCATTCAGCGGCCCTCACACACAGTTCTCTCTCCGGCAGCACCGGCAAATCACTCAAATTACGGCAAAAACCGCAGGCTTGGGGGAGCGCAAGCGGCTGTAAACAATACAAAACTGGTGGAAAATTGGATTATAGCATCGCCCGGCTGCCCATCCCAACTGATTGCTGGGCAGACGTTTACACTCATTAGTACCTGTCCAAATGGTGCCATTTCAGGACCACCATTTTCACCCGGTGCAGCGAATACTGGAACGCGCAACCACCTTGCAGACCTACTCCCGTCCGTGTGCTAACTTCTACTTATCACCGATGGCTAAACAAACTACCCATCAGACCCAGGCCAACCGCGAGAAAAATCCTCGCCGCCTGCCCACTGCAGCGGGACAGAGGGATGCCGCCGCTAACAGGAACGCAGCTCATAACTATTTCTTGCTCGAAAAAATCGAGGCGGGAATTGTTTTAAGCGGTACCGAGGTCAAATCGGTACGGTCCGGGAAGGCTAATCTCAAGGATGCCTATGGCCTCGTGAAGGACGGAGAGCTATGGCTTCTCAATTGCCATATCAGCCCGTACGAGCATGGCGGCTATGTCAACCACGCGGCGGAACGCACGCGGAAACTGCTGGCGCATCGGGAGGAGATTCACAAGCTGTGGGTCAAAACGCAGCAGCGCGGGCTCACGCTGATTCCGACGCGGATGTATTTCAAAGATGGCAGAGTTAAAGTTGAACTTGCACTTGCGCGCGGCAAGCAACAGTGGGATAAGCGTGAAACTGAACGGCGCCGGACGGCGGATAAAGAAGCGCGGGAGGCTATCGCGAGATCGAGGAAGGGCGCGTGAGATTGCATCGGCCGCGCCGGTGACACTCCTGAGTCTGTGACCGGTCGATTGTGCCACTCTCAGTTGCGATCCCCCTGCTCGCCGTGGATACTGAAGAAACTCCAAACTAATTCCAAACTATGAATACGAACCTTTCTGCCTCAACTCCTTCGCAGGTCGCGACCGATTGCCTAGTGGTGGTCGTTCTCGATCAAGCGGAAAAAGACCAAAGCAATAAGGACGAGGCCGCCAAGAGCAAGCCGCATCCAGCAGTTGCCAGCTCCGATGCCGCAGTTCGGGCTGCCGCGAAAGACGTCATCGATTGCGGCGAAGTCGCGGGCAAGACTTTCGAGACGACGCTGCTGCATCGTCCGGCGGGATTGAAAGCGAAGCGGCTGCTCTTGCTCGGCGGCGGCAAGGCGAAG